>NZ_CAJPGQ010000005.1:0-228438 GCF_905339595.1 Burkholderia sp. BCC1977 | reverse complement strand
CCGCGGTTCGCGCGGCCGATACGATCACTACGTCCGTCATGTTCTGTTCCTGCATTGAAATCAGTGGGTCGATCCGTACTACGCGCTGTATTGCGTGCCGGAGCCGGAGCCGGTACGGCGCGGCGGCCGACGACGCGTGAGCGCCACGCGGCTCGCGACGCGGCCGCACGTTCGCGCGCGCATGCGCGCCGCACATCCGCCCGTCCCGGCCGTGTCCGGGCACGCTGCGGCAGCCGGACGTTCGCCGGTCGCCACGCGGCACACGCGGCGGCCGGCGCCCGCCGGCGCCGTTCAATCTTCAATCGTGTCGCGCCTGCGCGCGACACGCGGTCATGCAGCCGATTCGCGCGAAGCGGCTTCCTTGCGTGCGGCGGCGGCCGTCTGCTTGGCACCGCGCGCCGTCGTTTCGCTGACCGCGTCGAAGCCGCTTTGCGCGGCCTCGATCGCCTGCCCCGCCGCTGCGCGCACGGAGTCGGCCGCGGCCGTCGCCGCGGACAGCGCCGAGTTCAGCGCGGCGACCACGGGGGCCGAGCCGGCCGGCGCATGCTTCGTCAGCTCGCCGAACACGTCCTTCACGCGCTTGTCGGTCTGCTCGTACTGAGCCTGCGCGACCTTCGCCCATTCGGCCTGCGTCGACACCGCGATATCGAACAGATGGCGACCGTACGCGACGGCCTTGCCGGCGGCTTCCTGCGGTGCGGCGACCTGCTGCGCGAAACCCGCGGCCGGGTTGCTCGCGTTGAACGCATTCTTCAGCTTGTCCTCGTATTCCTCGAGCGCAGTCTTGGCCGCTTGCAGGTTGAGTTCGACAACAGCCTCGAAACCATGAATTGCCGGACGGGCGATCGCGAACCAGGCAGCGATACCGGACTGATAATCGGCGGCGAGTTTTTCGGGGGCAAATACGGACATCGGGCACGCTCCTGTTGGCAATGCGAGAGACGACGTAAAGAAAAATGGAAGTCAGTTCGACGAGCTGCTTCCTTATTGACAACCCGCGAGCCCTATTGGTCGCTGGCAGTTGAAGAAGGCCATTCTAGATGGATTAATTGTCAATTAAATGGCATTAATGATAGGGGAAAACCCCTACCGATCCAGACGACCGCCTCGCGATCTCCGTCCGCGCACATTAGGGCCATGCTGCAACGCCTTGTCCGGAAATGATTTTTACTTTTTTACAGCATAGCGCACCGCGACCGCCCGCAACATTTACCCCGTCATTATTCCCGTTATTAGAAAAGAGGGGAGCATTGAAAATGGGGCGGTTTCTTATGTAATCGTTTTTACAGATTTATTTTGAAATCGTTTCCGGGATTATTAATGACGGAATCAATGATCGCATCGATTGCCGGGAGGGGGCAGCGGCGACGCCCTCACCCGACCAGTTCGCGATGCAGCGCGCGAAACTCCAGCGCGAGCTTGTGCGCCGGCTCGAGATGGATCACCGGCGTCGACTGCTGATGCGACTCGCGGATCTTCACCGATGCCGACAGCCGCGACGCCAGCACCGGCAGCCCTTCCTCGACCAGTTCGTCGACCAGCCGCTGCGGGAGGCTCGCGCGCGGCTGGAACTGGTTGATGACGATCCCTTCGACCTCGAGCGCCGCGTTGTGGTCCTGCTGGATTTCCTTCACGTTCTCGAGCAGCGTGTACAGCGCGCGGCGCGAGAAGTCGTCGCAGTCGAACGGAATCAGGCAGCGCTCGACCGCGATCAGCGCCGAGCGCGTGTAGAAGTTCAGCGCGGGCGGTGTGTCGATGTAGACGGCATCGTAGGTGTCGAGCTCGTTGAGCGCGTCGCGCAACTTGTAGATCTTGTAGCGCGACTCGAGCTTGCCGTGCAGCGTGTCGAGATCCGGATGCGCGGGCATCACGTCGAGGCCGTCGAACGGTGTCGGATGGATGAACGATGCGACGTCGACCGGCCGGAAGTTGAACGTCAGCGCGGTCTCGAAGAATTCGGCGACGCCGGGATGCGCGTCGGTTGCGCGATCGCCGAGCAGGTAGCGCGTGGAATTCGCCTGCGCGTCGAGGTCGATGACGAGCGTGCGCAGCCCTTCGCTCGCGCTGATCGCCGCCAGGTTGCAGACGATCGTCGACTTGCCCACACCGCCTTTCTGGTTGAATACGACCCGCCGCATGGTGTCTCCTTCGATCGAAACGTCGAAAGGACGAGCTTAGCCGGTCGATCGTGGCGGCCGCGTGACATCGGTCAAATGCGCGGCAGCGGCCCCGATACGTAACGGTTGCCGGGCACGCTCCATCGCCACGGCAGGTCCTGGCCGACACGAATGCCGATGCGCGGTCCGCCCGCCAGATTCGCGGGCGGCGCCTTTCCGTCGTCCACGAGCGCGAAACCTTCCTGCGCGGCGACCAGATCGACGCCGTCCTGCGCGCCGGCGATGCCGAGCGCCTGGGTCAGCCGCGCCGGCCCCCGGCACAGATCGCGATCGCGCGTCAGCGGCGGCCGGGCCGCGCGCATCCGTTCCAGCCCGTGCAGCGGCTCCAGCGCACGGATCAGCACGCCCGTGCCGGTGCCTTCCGGACCGCACACGCAGTTGCAGCACCAGTGCATGCCGTAGGTGAAATAGACGTACAGATGCCCCGGCGACCCAAACATCGTCGCATTGCGCGGCGTCTTGCCGCGGTAAGTATGCGCGGCCGGATCGATCGCCCCCGCATAGGCTTCGACTTCGACGATGCGGCCCGCGCGGCCGTCCGCTGCCGCGAGGATCTTGTTCAGCAGTTGCGGCGCGACTTCCGTGGCCGCGCGATCGAAGAACGTGCGCGGCAACAGCGCGCCCGGCCAGTGCGGCGCGGGCTTATTGCGCGGCATCCGGCGCCTCCTGCTGCCGGCGGCCCGAAACGGCGCGCGTCGCCTCACGTAGCGGGCGGTACGCCTCGACCAGTTCGTCGATGCCGAATGCGCGGTTCCTGCCGCTCGGATTCGGCAGGATCCAGACGGCCGCACGCTGCATGCGCTCGGCTTGCAGCCCCCACGCGATCTCGCGTTGCCCGGAGAGCGCGGCGTAAGCGGCCTTGCCCAGGAACGCGACGAAGCGCGGCGCGTAACGCACGATCTTCTGCTCGAAGGCGGCCGCCGCCGCGACGAATTCCGCGTGCGACAACTGGTCCGCACTCGCGGTCGGTCGCGGCACGACCGCGGTCAGCCCGCATCCGTACGCGAGGATCGTCCGGTCTTCCTGCGGCGCGATTTCGTCCGGCGTGAAGCCCGCCAGATGCAGCACGCGCCAGAAGCGGTTGTTCCTGCCCGCGAAGTGATGGCCGGTCGCGGCCGCGGTCAGGCCGGGGTTGATCCCGCAAAACAGGACGTCGAGCTGCGGAGCAATGATGTCGGGGAGTGCATCAGCCACGTTCGGCCTCGGGTGCGCGGGGCGTAAACGAAAAAGGACCCGAAGGCCCGTGCCAAGCGACTGGCTTGACTCGGACGTTCGGGCCCATTCCGGTGCGGGATGCCGGCGTTCCGCTTAGAACGGAATATCGTCGTCCATCTCGTCGAAGCCGCCGCCTGCCGGCGCGCTCGGACGGCTCTGGCCGCCGCCTGCACCGCCGCGCGGCGCGCCGCCGGCACGACCACCACCACCGCCACCGCCGCGTTCCATCTGTTCGCCGCCGCGACCGCCGCCGCCACCACCGTAGCCGCCGCCGTAACCGCCTTCGTCACCGCCGCCACCGCCGCCGCCCGCACCGCCGCGGCCGCCGAGCATCTGCATCTGGTCGGCGACGATTTCGGTCGAATAGCGATCCTGGCCGTCCTGGCCCTGCCACTTGCGCGTGCGGATGCGGCCTTCGATATAGACCGACGAACCCTTCTTCAGGTACTCGCTGACGATTTCGGCGAGACGGCCGAAGAACGCGACGCGGTGCCACTCGGTCATTTCCTTGAAATCGCCGCTTGCCTTGTCCTTGTAGCGATCGGTCGTCGCGAGACGGATGTTCGCAACCGCGTCGCCGCTCGGCAGGTAACGGACTTCAGGATCGGCGCCGAGATTGCCGACGAGGATGACCTTGTTGACGGATGCCATGTGTTTCTCCAGTAAATTCGATGCCGGGCCGCCCGCGAATGTCGTCGGAGCGGCCCGCCGGGCAAGCCGGCGAACGCCGCCGGTGCCTGCCCGTAAAGAAGGTTCAGGCCTTGCGCGGCGGCGCTTTCATGCTGGCCGCGATTATAAGCCACGCCGCCACGAGCCCCGAGCACGCATAGAAGACGGTGTTCGCGCCGCCGTGCTTCAGCAGCCAGCCGCCCACGATGCCGCCGAGCGCGAGCCCGATCGATTGCGTGGTGTTGTAGACGCCCGTGGCCGCGCCCTTGCGCGAACCGGGCGCGAGCTTCGACACGAGCGACGGCTGCGACGCTTCCAGGATGTTGAAACCCAGGAAGTACACGAACAGGATCGCCGCCACAATCAGGATGGTATGCGGTGCGCTGCCGAGCAACAATTGGCCGATCAGGATAGCCAGAATGCCGCCGAGCAGCACCGGCTTCATCTTGCCCCGTTTTTCCGCGACGATGATCGCCGGGACCATCATCACGAACGCGAGCCCCATCACCGGCAGGTAGACCTTCCAGTGCGCGGCGACCGGCAGCCCGCCGTCGACCAGGAGGCGCGGCACGACGAGGAACAGCGCCGTCTGCGTCGCGTGCAGCACGAGCACGCCGAAGTTCAGGCGCAGCAGCTCGCCGTTGTGCAGCACCTCGCCGAACGGCGCCGGCACGTGCACGGGCTTCGCCGCATCGGGCACGATCCACACCACGACGCCGATCGCGAGGATCGACAGCACGCCGACGATCGCGAACAGCCCGCTCATCCCGACCCAGTGGAACACGATCGGCGCGCCGACGATCGCGACCGCGAACGACACGCCGATCGAGCCGCCGACCATCGCCATCGCCTTCGTGCGGTTCTGCTCGGAGGTCAGGTCGGCGATGAACGCGAGCACCGCGGACGACACGGCGCCCATCCCCTGGATCACGCGGCCGACGATGATCCACGTGATGTCGTGCGCGAACGCGGCGACGAAGCTGCCGAGCGCGAAGATCAGGAGGCCGGTGGCGATCACGGGCTTGCGGCCGAACTTGTCCGACGCCCACCCGTAGAAGATGTACAGCAGCGACTGCGTGACGCCGTAGGCCCCGAGCGCGAGACCGACGAGCAGCACGTTGTCGCCGCCCGGGATGGTTTTCGCGTAGACCGAGAACACCGGCATGATCATGAACAGGCCGAGCATGCGCAGCGCGAAGATCGCCGCGAGCGACGTGGTCGCGCGCAGTTCGGGCGCACTCATGCGGGAAGACGTGGCGGACGGATTGGACATCGGGAATGAATTTCGAATGATCGGAATGTCCGCCCGGCGGCGGGCGGCGGAAGATCAGGGCCACCGGCCCGGCAGGCCGGGCAGGCGCTTTCCGGGGCCGCTTTCCGGGACCTCGCGCAGGCAGCCTGCGGGCCGCCTCGAGCCGTGCGGCGCGGCCGCCTCCCGGCGCGGACACCGCCTTGCTGCCAGCTGCTGCAAAGGCTGGGGGCCCCCAACGACGGCCTCGAAAAGCCGTTATAGTAGCAGGTTTGGTTCCCTCCATTTTCGCCAGGTTCATGGAACAGATCCGTATCCGTGGGGCACGCACCCACAACCTGAAAAACGTCAATCTCGACCTGCCGCGCCACAAGCTGGTCGTGATTACCGGGTTGTCCGGGTCGGGCAAGTCGTCGCTCGCGTTCGACACCCTTTATGCCGAAGGCCAGCGCCGCTACGTCGAAAGCCTGTCCGCGTACGCCCGCCAGTTCCTGCAGTTGATGGAGAAACCCGACGTCGACCTGATCGAGGGCCTGTCGCCCGCGATCTCGATCGAGCAGAAGGCGACGTCCCACAACCCGCGTTCGACCGTCGGCACGGTCACCGAGATCCACGACTACCTGCGACTATTGTTCGCACGTGTCGGCACGCCGTACTGCCCCGACCACGACATCCCGCTCGAGGCGCAGAGCGTGTCGCAGATGGTCGACGCCGCGCTCGCGCTGCCCGAGGAAACCAAGCTGATGATCCTCGCGCCCGTCGTCGCGAACCGCAAGGGCGAGCACGCCGAGCTGTTCGAGGAGATGCAGGCGCAGGGCTTCGTGCGCTTTCGCGTGCGCTCGGGCGGCGGCACCGCGAACGAAGGCGTCGCGAAGATCTACGAGGTCGAGTCGCTGCCGAAGCTCAAGAAGAACGACAAGCACACGATCGACGTCGTCGTCGACCGCCTGAAGGTGCGCCCGGACATGAAGCAGCGCCTCGCGGAATCCTTCGAGACCGCGCTGCGCCTGGCCGACGGCCGCGCGATCGCGCTCGAGATGGATACCGACCACGAGCACCTGTTCAGCTCGAAGTTCGCGTGCCCGATCTGCTCGTACTCGCTGCAGGAGCTCGAGCCGCGCCTGTTCTCGTTCAACAACCCGATGGGCGCGTGCCCGGAATGCGACGGCCTCGGCCAGATCACGTTCTTCGACCCGAAGCGGGTCGTCGCGCACCCGTCGCTGTCGCTCGCGGCGGGCGCCGTGAAGGGCTGGGACCGCCGCAACCAGTTCTACTTCCAGATGCTGCAGAGCCTGGCGGCGTTCTACGAATTCGATATCGACGCCGCATTCGAGGACCTGCCGGAAAAGATCCGCAAGGTGCTGCTGTTCGGCTCGGGCAAGCAGACGATCCCGTTCTCGTACATCAACGAGCGCGGCCGCACGACGATCCGCGAGCACGTGTTCGAAGGGATCATCCCGAACCTCGAGCGCCGCTACCGCGAGACCGATTCGGTCGCGGTGCGCGAAGAACTGTCGAAGTACCAGAACAACCAGCCGTGCCCGTCGTGCGACGGCACGCGGCTGCGCCGCGAGGCGCGCCACGTGCGGGTCGGCACCGGCGACTACGCGCGCGGCATCTATGAAATCAGCGGCTGGCCGTTGCGCGACGCGCTCGGCTATTTCGACGGCCTGTCGCTCGACGGCGCGAAGCGCGAGATCGCCGACAAGGTGATCAAGGAAATCGTCGCGCGCCTGACCTTCCTGAACAACGTCGGCCTCGACTACCTGTCGCTCGAGCGCAGCGCCGAAACGCTGTCCGGCGGCGAGGCGCAACGGATCCGGCTCGCGTCGCAGATCGGCTCGGGCCTGACCGGCGTGATGTACGTGCTCGACGAGCCGTCGATCGGCCTGCACCAGCGCGACAACGACCGCCTGATCGCGACGCTCAAGCACCTGCGCGACCTCGGCAACTCGGTGATCGTCGTCGAGCACGACGAGGACATGATCCGCACGGCCGACTACGTCGTCGACATGGGCCCCGGCGCCGGCGAGCATGGCGGCGTGGTGGTTGCCGAAGGCACGCCGAAGCAGGTGCAGTCGAACCCGCAGTCGCTGACGGGCCAGTATCTCGTCGGCAAGCGCACGATCGAGTATCCGGACGAGCGGATCGCGCCCGATGCCGAGCGGATGCTGCGCATCGTCGACGCGCACGGCAACAACCTGAAGCACGTCGATCTCGAGCTGCCGGTCGGCCTCCTGACCTGCATCACCGGCGTGTCGGGTTCCGGCAAGTCGACGCTGATCAACGACACGCTGTATCACGCGGTCGCGCGCCACCTGTACGGCTCGTCGGCCGAGCCGGCGCCGCACGAGGCGATCGAGGGCCTCGAGCACTTCGACAAGGTGATCAACGTCGACCAGTCGCCGATCGGCCGCACGCCGCGTTCGAACCCGGCCACCTACACGGGCCTGTTCACGCCGATCCGCGAGCTGTTCTCGGGCGTGCCGACCGCGAAGGAGCGCGGCTACGATCCGGGCCGCTTCTCGTTCAACGTGAAGGGCGGCCGCTGCGAGTCGTGCCAGGGCGACGGCGTGCTGAAGGTCGAGATGCACTTCCTGCCGGACGTCTACGTGCCGTGCGACGTGTGCCACGGCAAGCGCTACAACCGCGAAACGCTCGAAGTGCAGTACAAGGGCAAGAACATCAGCGAAGTGCTCGACATGACGGTCGAGCACGCGTACGAATTCTTCAGCGCGGTGCCGGTGATCGCCCGCAAGCTGAAGACGCTGCTCGACGTCGGCCTCGGCTACATCCGCCTCGGCCAGTCGGCCACGACGCTGTCGGGCGGCGAGGCGCAGCGCGTGAAGCTGTCGCTGGAACTGTCGAAGCGCGACACGGGCCGCACGCTGTACATCCTCGACGAGCCGACCACCGGCCTGCACTTCCACGACATCGCGCTGCTGCTCGAGGTGATCCACCGGCTGCGCGACCAGGGCAACACGGTCGTGATCATCGAGCACAACCTCGACGTGATCAAGACGGCCGACTGGGTGATCGACCTCGGCCCCGAAGGCGGTGCCGGCGGCGGCCAGATCATCGCGCAGGGCACGCCCGAGCAGGTCGCGAAGACCAAGGCGAGCTTCACGGGCAGGTACCTCGCGCCGCTGCTCAAGCGTCCGACACGCAAGGCGGCGGCCGGCTGACCGCCTGCGCTCCCGCGCACGGCCGCCCGGCCGTGCGCGCCCCCGGCGCCCGCGGCGGCGCCGGCCCCCTCGCTTTCCCTTCCGCGGCTGTTCTCCCTCTGCGTTTACACCACGAGCCAAACTGCCCCGTGGCGGACCATAATGGCAGCTATACTTTACGGTCGTAAGGTTCGCCATCCGCACCAATCCGGTGCGTCGCCGGGCGACCGCCGTCGTGCCGCCCACCGCGCGGCACGACACACGAACGACAGGAATCCATGATGGAGAAGCAACAAGAGTCGCGCGACGCGCAGAACCGCGAGCCGCACCTGCGCAGCGTGCGGCTGACGAGCGACTTCAGCCTGCCGAAGCTGTCGGCGATCGAGATCGGCAGCTACCTGTTCGCCCTGATCGCGATGGTGCTCGTCATCGAGCTCAAGCTGCTGGGCGGGCTGCTGGCCGGCATGCTGGTCTATCAGCTGATCCACACGATCGCGCCGGCGATCGAACGCCACACCACGAGCATGCGCGCGCGCTGGGTCGCCGTCGTGCTGCTGTCGATCGTGATCGTCGGCGGGCTCACGGGCCTGACGATCGGCATCATCGATCACTTCGAGCGCACCGTGCCGAACCTGCAGAGCCTGCTCGACCAGCTGATGCAGATCGTCGAGCAGACCCGCGCACGCACGCCGGCCTGGATCGCGAGCCTGTTGCCGGTCGACGTCGAACAGATGAAGACCAAGGCGGCGCTGCTGATGCACTCGCACATGGATCAGCTCCAGCAAGGCGGCAAGAGCGTCGCGCGCGGCTTCGGCCACGTGCTGTTCGGGATGATCATCGGCGCGATGATCGCGATCGGCGTCGAGCACGGCAAGGTGCGCCGGCCGCTGTCGACCGCCCTCGTCACGCGCGTGTCGCGCTTCGCCGAGTCGTTCCGCCGGATCGTGTTCGCGCAGATCAAGATCTCGGCGATCAACGCGGCCTTCACCGGCATCTACCTGCTCGTCGCGCTGCCGATCTTCCACCAGCGGCTGCCGCTGTCGAAGACGCTCGTGCTCGTCACGTTCATCGTCGGGCTGCTGCCGGTGATCGGCAACCTGATCTCGAACACGCTGATCGTCGCGGTGTCGCTGTCGGTCAGCATGGGCACCGCGATCGCGTCGCTCGCGTTCCTCGTCGTGATCCACAAGTTCGAATACTTCCTGAACGCGAAGATCATCGGCGGCCAGATCGAATCGCGCGCGTGGGAGCTGCTGCTCGCGATGCTGATCATGGAAGCCGCGTTCGGGCTGCCGGGCGTGATCGCCGCACCGATCTTCTACGCATACCTGAAGCGCGAGCTGTACATGCTGCGGCTGATCTGACGCACCCCGCTTCCGCACGCCACACACGCCACACGCGTCGCAGGTAAAAAAACGCCGCGCCCCATCAAGGGCGCGGCGTTCTTGTTTGCGGCAACCGACGGCCGGCGCGGGCCGGCCGACGCGAACCGCCGATCAGCGGAACACGACCGTCTTGGTCCCGTTCAGCACGATCCGGTGCTCCACGTGCCACTTCACCGCGCGCGCGAGCGTCACGCACTCGACGTCGCGGCCGATCGCGGTGAGCTGGTCGGGCGTCATGCTGTGGTCGACGCGCTCGACTTCCTGCTCGATGATCGGGCCTTCGTCGAGGTCGGTCGTCACGTAGTGCGCGGTCGCGCCGATCAGCTTCACGCCGCGGTCGAACGCCTGGTAGTACGGCTTCGCGCCCTTGAAGCTCGGCAGGAACGAATGGTGGATGTTGATCGCGCGGCCGGCGAGCTGCTGGCACATGTTCGGCGACAGGATCTGCATGTAGCGCGCGAGCACGACGAGATCGGCCTGGTGTTCGTCGATCACTTCCAGCACCCGCGCTTCCTGCGCGGCCTTCGCCGCATCGGACGAACCGCCGACGAGCGGGAAATGATGGAACGGGATGTTGTAGCCGGCGGCGAGCTGGTAGAACTCCTTGTGGTTCGACACGATCGCCGGAATCTCGATCGGCAGCTGGCCGGTGCGATAGCGGAACAGCAGGTCGTTCAGGCAGTGGCCGATCTTCGACACCATGATCACGACGCGCGGCTTCACGGCCGCGTCGTGCAGTTCCCAGCGCATCCCGAACTGCTCGGCGAGCGGCGCGAATTCGTTGCGAAGCGTGTCGAGCGCCGACGCGGCATCCGCGCCGTCGGCATCCTGCTCGAAGTGCACGCGCATGAAGAACTCGCCGGTGCGGCTGTCGCCGAACTGCGCGGAATCGAGGATGTTGTTGCTGCGCTCGAACAGGAAGCCCGAGACCGCGTGGACGATGCCATGCCGGTCGGGGCACGACAGTTTCAAGATAAAGCTGTGATCGGTCGACATGACCGCTACTCCCTTCGTTTCGGTATTCGTCAAATAGGCCGTTCGTTCGGCCGCCCCCGGGGCCAGGCCCGGGCCGGCAGGTAGCACGTCAGGTGGCGCGTCAGGCGGCCGGCACGAACAGCGCGTCGATGCCCGCCGCGTCGGCCGCCGCGAGCCAGCGATGGCGCAGCAGCGTGTCGAGCATCGCGAGGCTCGCATCCATCGTCGCGCGGCCTTCGCGCAGCCAGCCGATCACCTCGGGCACGCCGGCCAGCAGGTGCTCGGCCACTTCGCCGTCCTGGTTGTACGGCGCGAAGTCGCGCGGCAGCGGCAGGTCGTACACGAAGATCAGTTCGGACTGCGTGCCTTCCGGCAGCGAGCACAGCACCTGCACCGCGCGGCCCGCGATCGCGCGCGCCGCCAGTTCGGCCGGCATGCCGGCCTCTTCCCAGCATTCCTTCGTGAGCGTCTCGTGAACGCCCAGGCCCCAGCCGATGCCGCCCGCGACGACGTTGTCGAGCATGCCGGGGTCGGTGGCCTTGGTCGCGCTGCGGCGGCCGAGCCACATCTGCGGCGCGGCGGGCGAACCTGGCGCAGCCGCATATTCTACGATGCCGTTCAGGTGCACCGCATAAGTCTGCGTGCCGAAGAAGCGCGACGCGGCGCGCTCGATATACGCGAGCGGCGGATCGTCGAAGCAGTTGCGGATCGCATAGATCTCGTCCCGCCAGCCGGGAATCGCGCCTTCGGCCGCCAGCGCGCCGATCGCGCTCGCGAGCGCCATGCTGCGCGCGTCGACCGTGTCGTAGCGCGCCGACAGCACGACGCGCTCGTCCGTCAGCTCGAACACGTCGGGCCAGCGGGCGAGCTTCGCGACGTCCTGGCGACGCACCCAGCCTACGGCCACGCCGGCGATCTCGAAACGCAGGTGCGCGGCCGGATCGAAGCGGCGCGCGGCCGCAATGCACGGAAACGTCATCGGGGTCAGTCCTTCAGCGCGACGCGGATGCCGATCGCGATGAAGGTCGCGCCGGCGATCCGGTCGAGCCACACGCCGGCCTTCGGGCGGCGCTTCAGCCACGTGCCGATCGCGCCCGCGCCGATGCCGAACAGCGAGAAGACCGCGGCCGTCTGCAGCATGAACAGCGCGCCGAGTTCGAACATCTGCAGCGTCACGCTCTGCACGCCGTGCGGATCGACGAACTGCGGCAGGAACACGACGAAGAACAGCGTGACCTTCGGGTTCATCAGGTTGCCGATCACGCTCTGCCGGAAGATCGCGCCAAGCGGCTGCGGCGGGCGTGCGTGCGCGTTCGCGAGGCCCTGGCTGCGCAGCGCCTTGATGCCGATCCACACGAGGTACGCGGCGCCCGCGAGCTTCAGCGTCTGGAACGCGACCGGCGACGAGCGCAGCACCGCCGCGACGCCGAGCGCCGCGAGCGTCGTATGGAACAGGATCCCGGCCGTGAAGCCGAGCGCGGCGACGAAGCCGGCCGCGCGGCCCTGCGAGATGCCGCGCGCGAGCACCTGCAGGTTGTCGGGGCCGGGCGCGAACGTGATCGCGATCGACGTGGCGAGAAACAGCATGAAGTTGGGCATCGTGACCTCGCGGCGTGGGCCGGCGTCCAGGGGTTCAGTGGCCGGCGAATTCGGTGACGGTATAGACGGGCAGCCCCGCGTCGCGCAGCAGCGTCGAGCCGCCGAGATCGGGCAGGTCGATGATCGCCGCGCCTTCGACGACGACCGCGCCGAGCCGCTGCAGCAGGTTGCGCCCCGCCATCATCGTGCCGCCGGTCGCGATCAGGTCGTCCATGATGATCACGCGATCGCCGGGACGGCACGCGTCCTCGTGGATCTCGACCGTCGCGCTGCCGTATTCGAGGTCGTACGATTCCGAGCACGTCTTGTACGGCAGCTTGCCGACCTTGCGGATCGGCACGAAGCCGACGCTCAACTCGTACGCGACGATCGGCGCGATGATGAAGCCGCGCGCGTCGAGCCCCGCGACGTAGTCGAGCTTCGCATCGACATAGCGTTCGACGAACAGGTCGACGAGGATGCGCAGCGCCTTCGGGCTCTGCAGCAGCGTCGTAATGTCGCGGAACATCACGCCCGGCTGCGGCCAGTCGGGCACGGTGCGGATCTGGCTGTGGATGAAGGCGACCGGATCGAGCGGTGCGCCCGACGACGAATGCGGCATGAAACTCTCCGAAAAAAACGGTGCGCGAAGATCGGGCACCGTTTCGAATAAATACGGGTCAGGTTATCGAATCGCGACTCACGCGACTCACGCGACCACGGTCGGCGGCTCGCGCCGATGGCGCGACAGCCGCTCCTCCGCGAGCGCGAGCGCCTCGGGCAGCCCGCGCAGCACGACGATGTCGCTCGCGCGCAGCTTGGTCTGCGGGTCGGGTTCGACTCCGCGGATGCCGTGCCGGCGGATCGCCGTGACTTCCAGCCCGAGCGCATACAGCCCGAGTTCCTCCAGCGAGCGCCCGACCGCGTCCGCGCGCGCATCGACCGGCACCGATTGTAGCCGCACCTGCTCGTGATCGTCGTCGTCCGCATCGTCCGCGCCGCGGAAATAGCCGCGCAGCAGGCTGTAGCGCTCGTCGCGCATCTCCTCGACGCGCCGCACGACCTTGCGCATCGGCACGCCGACCAGCACCAGCGTGTGCGACGCGAGCATCAGGCTGCCCTCGACGATCTCCGGAATCACCTCGGTCGCACCGGCCGCGAGCAGCTTCTCGAGATCGGCGTCGTCGACCGTGCGCACGATCGCGGGCAGCGTCGGCTCCAGTTCGTGCACGTGGTGCAGCACGCGCAGCGCCGACGGCGTGTTCGCATACGTGATCGCGACGGCCGCCGCGCGATGGATACCGGCCGCGAGCAGCGACTCGCGCCGCGCCGCGTCGCCGAACACGACCGATTCGCCGGCCGTCGCGGCCGCGCTCACTCGATCGGGGTCGAGGTCGAGCGCGACGTACGAAATGCCTTCCTGCTCGAGCATCCGCGCCAGGTTCTGGCCCGCGCGGCCGTAGCCGCAGATGATCACGTGGCCGCGCTGCTTGAGGCTTTGCGTCGCGATCCGCGTCATCTGCAGCGACTGCTGCATCCATTCCGTCGACGACAGCCGCATCACGATCCGGTCGGCGTTCTGGATCAGGAACGGCGCGGCGAGCATCGACAGCAGCATCGATGCGAGGATCGCCTGCAGCAGCGTCGAATCGACGAGATGCCGGTCGAGGATCAGGTTCAGCAGCACGAAGCCAAATTCGCCGGCCTGCGCGAGCCCGATGCCGGTGCGCATCGCGACGCCCGGCGTGGCGCCAAAGAGCCGCGCGAGCCCCGCGATCATCGTGCCCTTGAACAGGATCTGCCCGACGAAGAAGCCGAGCACGAGCAACGGGTGCTCCCAGATCACGCGCGGATCGAGCAGCATCCCGGTGGTCACGAAGAACAGGCCGAGCAGCACGTCGCGGAACGGCTTGATGTCCTCTTCCACCTGGTGGCGGAACGGCGTCTCGGAGATCAGCATCCCCGCGATGAACGCGCCGAGCGCGAGCGACAGGCCGAAGCGGTCGGTGATGAACGCGGCGCCGAGCGTGACGAGCAGCAGGTTCAGCACGAACAGTTCCTGCGAGCGGCGCCGCGCGACGACGTTGAGCCAGCGCGTCATGAAGCGCTGGCCGACGATCAGCAGCAGCGCCAGCGCGATCACGATCTTGACCGCCGCGACGCCGAGCGTCAGCGCGAGATCCTTCGACGATTCCGCGCCGAACGCGGCGATCACGATCAGCAGCGGCACGACCGCGAGATCCTGGAACAGCAGCACGCCGAAGATGTTGCGGCCGTGCTCGGTCTCGATCTCGAGCCGCTCGGCGAGCATCTTCGACACGATCGCCGTCGACGACATCGCGAGCGCGCCGCCGAGCGCAATGCTGCCCTGCCACGTGATGTGTACCCAGCGCTCGAACAGCGCGCCGAGCGCCACCGCGAGCAGCAGCGTCGCGACCACCTGCATCAGCCCGAGCCCGAACACGAGCCGCTGCATCGCCCGCAGCTTCGCGAGCGAGAATTCGAGGCCGATCGAGAACATCAGGAACACCACGCCGAACTCGGCGAGATGCTCGGCCCGTTCGAGATCCGCGGCGACGCCGAACGCGTGCGGGCCGACCAGGATGCCGACGGTCAGGTAGCCGAGCATCGGCGGCAGGTTCAACGAGCGAAATACAACGACGCCCACCACCGAGGCCAGCAGCAGCAGCAGGGTCATTTCGAGCGGGGAAATCACAGGCGAAGCGTCCTCGTTCGTCGGGGCCACGGCAATGCGGGCGCGGGTGGTGGCGGTGGGCAAGCGACGTCGGACGTGTCCGAAGGCGCGGCGCGGCGAACAAACGCCTTTGCTATACTCCGCGCATGATAGCGAAAATCAATGATGATCGGGCGCTCGCGCTCGCCCGCGACGTGCTCGACATCGAGGCGGACGCCGTGCGCGCGCTGCGCGACCAGCTCGACGGCGACTTCGTCCAGGCCGTCGCGCTGCTGCTCGGCTGCCGCGGCCGCGTCGTCGTATCCGGCATCGGCAAATCGGGGCATATCGCCCGCAAGATCGCGGCCACGCTGGCCAGCACCGGCACGCCGGCCTTCTTCGTCCACCCGGCCGAGGCCAGCCACGGCGACCTCGGCATGGTCACGTCGGACGACGTCTTCATCGGCATCTCCTATTCCGGCGAGTCGGAAGAACTCGTCGCGATCCTGCCGCTCGTGAAGCGGATCGGCGCGAAGCTGATCGCGATCACGGGCCGCGCGGAATCGAGCCTCGGCACGCTCGCCGACGTGAACCTGAACGCCGCGGTGTCGAAGGAAGCCTGCCCGCTGAACCTCGCCCCCACCGCGAGCACGACCGCCGCGCTCGCGCTCGGCGACGCGCTCGCCGTCGCGGTGCTCGACGCGCGCGGCTTCGGCTCCGAGGATTTCGCGCGCTCGCATCCGGGCGGCGCGCTCGGCCGGCGCCTCCTCACGCACGTGCGCGACGTGATGCGCTCGGGCGACGACATTCCGCGCGTCGGGCTCGACGCGACGCTGTCGGACGCACTGTTCCAGATCACCGCGAAGCGGCTGGGCATGACCGCCGTGGTCAGCCCCGACGGCCGCGTGGCCGGCATCTTCACCGACGGCGACCTGCGCCGCGTGCTCGCGCGCGACGGCGATTTCCGCACGCTGCCGATCGTCGACGTGATGACGCGCGAACCGCGCACGATCGGCCCCGACCATCTCGCGGTCGAAGCCGTGGAACTGATGGAGCGCCACCGGATCAACCAGATGCTGGTGGTCGATGCCGACGGCGCGCTGATCGGCGCGCTGAACATGCACGACCTGTTTTCGAAGAAGGTGATCTGATGAGCGCAGCGCTGACTGCGGCCGAACGCGCGAGCCGCGTGAAGCTGATGATTTTCGACGTCGACGGCGTGCTGACCGACGGCGGCCTGCTGTTTACCGCGGCCGGCGACGCGATGAAGTCGTTCAATTCGCTCGACGGCCACGGCGTGAAGCTGCTCGGCGAAGCCGGTATCGCAACCGCGATCATCACCGGCCGCCGCTCGGAAATCGTCGCGGCGCGCGCGAAGGAAATGAAGATCGCGCACCTGTTCCAGGGCGTCGAGAACAAGCTCACCGTGTTCGCCGACCTGATCGCGTCGCTCGGCATCGCCGCCGACGCCTGCGGCTACATGGGCGACGACTGGCCCGACCTGCCGGTGATGCTGCGCTGCGGCTTCGCGACGGCACCGGCCAACGCGCACCCCGAGGTGATCGCCCGCGCGCACTGGGTGGCCGAGGCCCGCGGCGGCCACGGCGCGGTGCGCGAAGTCTGCGACGCGATCCTGCGCGCGCAGCGCCGCTACGACGCGCTGCTCGCGGCTGCCTGCGGAGCCTGACGGATGAACACGCATTTCCGCTGGACCCAGTTGCTGCCGCTCGTCGCGGTCGCCGCGCTCGCGGGCATCACGTGGTGGCTGCTGCAGGCGACGCTGCCGCCGCCCGGCGAGGGCACCGTGCAGCCGAAGCGCCACACGCCCGATTATTTCGCGGACAACTTCTCGGTCACCGAGCTCGACCAGTCGGGCACGACCCAGTACCGGCTGACGGCCGCGAAGCTGGTCCATTACGAAGACACCGACAACAGCGACCTGACCGACCCGGCCATGCGCGCCTTCCAGCCCGGCAAGCCGGTCGTGACGACCACCGCGAAGCGCGGCACCGTCAACGGCGACGTGTCGATCGTCGATTTGTACGACGACGCGCGCATCCTGCGCGTGGCCGGCGGCGGCGATCCGCAGATGCAGGCCGATTCCCAGCATTTCCGGATCTTCGTCAATGACGATGTGATCCAGACCGAAAAGCCGGTTAAACTTCAGCGCGGCCTGTCGCTCGTCAACGCGACCGACGGCATGAAGTACAACAACGTCACCCGGGTCATCGAGCTTTACGGCAACGTGCGCGGCACGATCGCCGCGGCGGACACGTCCGGCGGCTCGAAAGGTCAACCCAAGTGACGCTTCCCTCACGTGACTGCATGAACGAACCGTTCCCTCGACAGAATTCCGGCGGCGCTGCGCGCGCCGTCCGCGCCGCGCTCGCCGCGACGCTCGTGGCGCTCCCGCTCGTCGGGCTGGCGCCGCTCGCCCATGCCGAGAAGGCCGACCAGAACAAGCCGATCAACGTCGAGGCAGACAACCTGACCTATGACGACCTGAAGCAGGTGACGGTCGCGACCGGCAACGTCGTGATCACGAAGGGCACGATCATCATCAAGGGTGACCGCGTCGAAGTGCGCCAGGACCCGGAAGGCTATCAGTACGCGACGTCGTTCGGCAGCGGCAAGAAGCACGCGACGTTCCGCCAGAAGCGCGAAGGCCTCGACGAATACATCGACGGCGACGCCGAGCGCATCGACTACGACGGCAAGCAGGACCTGACGACGCTGACGACCGCCGCCACCGTCCGCCGTCTGCAGGGCACGTCGACGATCGCCGACACCGTGCACGGCAGCGTGATCACGTACGACGGCCAGCGCGACTTCTACACCGCGAAGGGCGGCAAGGACGTCGCGGCGCCGGGCAACCCGAACGGCCGCGTGCGCGCGATGCTGTCGCCGAAGAACGGCGGCCCCGGGCAGCTGAACGGCGCGCCGGCGAAACTGTCGCCGTCGACCACGATCCAGGGAGCACCGGGCCAATGAACGCGCTTCCGAACCGCCAGCCGGCCGGCACGACGAGCTCGCTCGTCGTCCGCAACCTGAAGAAGCGCTACGGCTCGCGCACCGTCGTCAAGGACGTGTCGCTCGACGTGAAGAGCGGCGAAGTCGTCGGCCTGCTCGGCCCGAACGGCGCCGGCAAGACGACGTCGTTCTACATGATCGTCGGCCTCGTGCCGACCGATGCCGGCGAAATCTCGCTGAACGGCAGCTCGATCAGCCTGCTGCCGATCCACAAGCGCGCGTCGCTCGGCCTGTCGTACCTGCCGCAGGAAGCGTCGGTGTTCCGCAAGCTGACCGTCGAGGAAAACATCCGCGCGGTGCTCGAGCTCCAGCACGGCGAAGACGGCAAGCGGCTGTCGAAGGACGCGATCGCATCGCGCACCGAGGCGCTGCTCGACGAGCTGCAGATCGGCCACCTGCGCGAGAACCCGGCGCTGTCGCTGTCGGGCGGCGAACGCCGGCGTGTCGAGATCGCGCGTGCGCTCGCGACCAATCCGAACTTCATCCTGCTCGACGAACCGTTTGCCGGCGTCGACCCGATCGCGGTGCTCGAGATCCAGAAGATCGTCAAGTTCCTGAAGCAGCGCAACATCGGCGTGTTGATTACCGATCACAACGTCCGCGAAACGCTCGGCATCTGCGACCACGCCTACATCATCAGCGACGGTTCGGTGCTCGCCGCCGGCGCGCCGAGCGAAATCATCGAAAACGAAAGCGTGCGCCGCGTGTACCTCGGCGAACACTTCCGCATGTAAGTCCCCCCGTGGCTGGCCGCCCCCGCCCGGCTTCGCCGCGCGGGGCGCGCCCGCGTGTCCCGCGCGGCGGCCCTGCCCGCGGCCGGGCGTCGCGCCGCGCGTAATCGCGAATGGCTCAAGGCGCCTGGGTCGTGGCAAACTGCCGGTATGACTCCCTCTCTGCCATGAAAGCCAGCCTTCAACTCCGCCTGTCGCAACATCTGGCGCTGACACCGCAACTGCAGCAGTCGATCCGGCTCCTGCAGCTGTCGACGCTCGAACTGCAGCAGGAGGTCGCGATGGCCGTCGCGCAGAATCCGCTGCTCGAGAACGATGACGAATGGATCGCGAGCCCGCTGCGCGTCGCGGCGGACGGCTCGCTGATCGCGCAGACGCCGCCCGGACAAAACACCGAACCGGGCATCGCGAACGGCGGCGGCCAGTCGAGCGATCGCACCGAGCGCGACGAGCCGGCCGGCGCCGACGAATACGATGGCTACGCATCGGGCGACACCGGCGACGGCCCGCAGTGGAATCTCGACGAGTTCGGCCGCTCGAGCGGCGCCTCGGACGACGACGACCTCCCGCCGCTGCAGGTGCAGGAAGCCGCGACGTCGCTGCGCGACCATCTGTCCGCGCAGTTGCGCGTCACGCAGGCCGGCCCGCGCGACCGCGCGCTCGTGATGTTCCTGATCGAATCGCTCGACGACGACGGCTACCTGACCGCCTCGCTCGACGAAGTGCTCGCCGACCTGCCGCCGGAACTGGAAATCGACTGCGACGAACTGAATGCGGCGCTCGCGCTGCTGCACAGTTTCGACCCGGCCGGGGTCGGGGCCCGCTCGGCGTCCGAATGCCTGAAGCTGCAGTTGCTGCGCCTCGATCCGTCCCCCACCCGCACGCTCGCGCTGGAGATCGTGTCGCAGCATCTCGAACTGCTCGCCGCGCGCGACTTCACGCGCCTGCGCAAGCACCTGAAGGCGAGCGACGACGCGCTGCGCGACGCGCACGCGCTGATCCGCTCGCTGGAGCCGTTCCCCGGCGCCGCCTACGGCAAGGCCGAGGCCGACTACGTCGTGCCCGACATCATCGTGAAGAAGGCCGGCCAGGGCTGGCTCGCGGAACTCAATCCGGAAGTGATGCCGCGCCTGCGGATCAACAACCTGTACGCGAACATCCTGCGCAACAGCCGCGGCGATCCATCGGCCGGATCGTTGAAACAACAGCTCCAGGAAGCACGCTGGCTGATCAAGAACATCCAGCAGCGATTCGACACGATCCTGCGTGTCGCGCAGGCTATTGTCGAACGTCAGAAGAATTTCTTTGCGCATGGCGAAATTGCCATGCGCCCCTTGGTTTTGCGGGAAATAGCTGATACGCTGGGCCTACACGAGTCGACTGTCAGCCGTGTGACAACTGGCAAGTACATGCTGACCCCGTTCGGGACGCTTGAATTTAAGTACTTCTTCGGATCACACGTTTCGACCGACACCGGAGGCGCCGCATCGTCGACCGCCATCCGAGCCCTGATCAAGCAACTGATAGGAGCTGAAGACCCAAAATCGCCACTTTCGGACAGCCGCATTGCCGAGCTGCTGGCAGAACAGGGATTCGTGGTTGCGCGCCGCACGGTCGCCAAGTATCGCGAAGCCCTCAAAATCCCGGCAGTGAATCTGCGCAAGTCTCTTTAAGCCTGCTGCCTGCCCGGCGGCAGGCGTGTTCCGGCCACCGCGCACACGGGGAACAGGCCGGGCGACCTGTCCGCGAATTTGCCGCCACGTGCGGCAGGGGCAAGTCGACCGGAGCGCCGCCTCGATGCGGCCGGGTGGTCACTCGCTTGGAGAAGCACTATGAACCTGAAGATCAGTGGACATCATCTCGAAGTCACGCCTGCAATTCGCGAATACGTGATCACCAAGCTGGACCGGGTGCTACGGCATAGCGATCAGGTGATCGATGGCACTGTGATCCTCTCGGTCGACAACCACAAGGAAAAGGACAAGCAGCAGCGCGCGGAAATCAACCTGCACCTGAAGGGCAAGGACATCTTCGTCGAAAGCGCGAACGGCAACCTGTACGCGGCGATCGATCTGCTGATCGACAAGCTGGATCGCCAGGTCGTCAAGCACATGGAGCGTCTGCAGACCCATGCGCACGACCCGATCAAGCTGCAGCCGTCGATCGACCAGATCGAACTGCCGCCGCAATAACGCTCACCGCAATACACACGCCGCCCGGTTCGCCGGGCGTTTTTTTTGTGTCCGAGCGGCAGTGGTGCGACCGGTCCGTCCATGCCGCGCCACGCACGCGGCTGTGCTCTATAATGTTCCGGTTATCGCCGGGGGGCGTTGGGTGCGGTAGCTGCCTTGCAGGTTGCCGATGCCGAACGCCTTGATATCGCCGAACATGGAAAATCAGTCTGCCGCCGCAAGGAGACCCCAGGCCGCCCAACCGCCTGCCAACATGAATCGCCTAGCCAAAATCCTGCCCATAGAGAACGTCGTCATCGACCTCTCAGTCACCAGCAAGAAACGCGTCTTCGAACAAGCCGGGCTGATGTTCGAGAATCAGAACGGCATCGCCCGCAGCACCGTCACGGACAACCTGTTCGCGCGCGAGCGCCTCGGCTCGACCGGGCTCGGCGAAGGCGTCGCGATTCCGCACGGCCGCATCAAGGGGCTCAAGCACCCGCTCGCCGCGTTCGTGCGGCTCGCCGACGCGATCCCGTTCGAAGCGCCCGACGGCCAGCCGGTCGGTCTCCTGATTTTCCTGCTCGTCCCCGAGCAAGCCACCCAGCAGCACCTCGAGATCCTGTCGGAAATCGCGCAACTGCTGTCCGATCGCGACGCGCGAGAGCGTCTGCACAACGAAACGGATCTCGCCGAGTTGCATCGCCTGCTCACTCAGTGGCAACCTTGAGTTGATCCGGGCGGAATATTTTCCCGAACGAGGCGGCACCTGCCGCCGTCCAGGGCCGCCCGGCGCCGGTCCGGCATGGCGACGCCCGTCGCCGCGCGCATGCACCGGCTCATTGGAGTGACGAGAGTCATGGATACGTCCAGCATCAACGCCCAGAGCATCTTCGACGACAACGCGGCCACGCTGAAACTGAGCTGGCTGACGGGGCATGAAGGCTGGGAGCGCGGTTTTTCGGCCGACACCGTCGGCAACGCGACGTCGAGCGCCGACCTCGTCGGCCACCTGAACCTGATCCACCCGAACCGGATCCAGGTGCTCGGCGAAGCCGAAATCGACTACTACCAGCGGCAGACCGACGAAGACCGTTCGCGCCACATGGCCGAGCTGATCGCCCTCGAACCGCCGTTCCTCGTCGTCGCCGGCGGCGCCGCCGCACCGCCCGAACTCGTGCTGCGCTGCACGCGCTCGTCCACGCCGCTGTTCACGACGCCGATGTCGGCCGCTGCGGTGATCGACAGCCTGCGGCTCTACATGTCGCGCATCCTCGCGCCGCGCGCGACGCTGCACGGCGTGTTTCTCGACATCCTCGGGATGGGTGTGCTGCTCACCGGCGACTCCGGGCTCGGCAAGAGCGAACTCGGCCTCGAACTCATCAGCCGCGGCCACGGCCTCGTCGCCGACGACGCCGTCGACTTCGTCCGACTTGGCCCCGATTTCGTCGAAGGCCGCTGCCCGCCGCTGCTGCAGAACCTGCTCGAAGTGCGCGGCCTCGGCCTGCTCGACATCAAGACGATCTTCGGTGAAACCGCGGTGCGCCGGAAAATGAAGCTGAAGCTGATCGTCCAGCTCGTGCGCCGCCCGGACGGCGAATTCCAGCGGCTGCCGCTGGAAAGCCAGACGGTCGACGTGCTCGGCTTGCCGATCAGCAAGGTCACGATCCAGGTTGCGGCCGGCCGCAACCTCGCGGTGCTCGTCGAAGCGGCCGTGCGGAACACGATCCTGCAGTTGCGCGGAATCGACACGTTGCGCGATTTCATGGATCGGCAACGACTCGCGATGCAAGATCCCGACAGTCAGTTCCCCGGCAAGCTCGTGTAACTTCCCCGCGCCGGCCTCGCAGCGCCGACGCGTCGAGCCGGTGCTATGATGAAATGTCAGGATTCTCTGCTTCCCATGCGCATCGTCCTCATCACCGGCATCTCCGGCTCAGGCAAGTCCGTCGCGCTGAACGCGCTTGAAGACGCAGGCTACTACTGCGTCGACAACCTGCCGCCGCACGTGCTCCCCGAACTCGCCCGCTACCTGGCCGACGGCGGCCAGCACCGGCTCGCCGTCGCGATCGATGCACGTTCGAGCGCATCGCTCGACGAAATGCCCGGCCTGATCCGAGCGCTGTCGCTCGAGCACGATGTCCGCGTGCTGTTCCTCAACGCGAGCACGCAGGCGCTGATCCAGCGTTTCTCCGAAACACGCCGGCGCCACCCGCTGTCCGGCTCGCCTTCGCACGACGCGAACGTCGGGCTGCTGTCGTCGCTCGAGGAAGCGATCGAGCGCGAACGCGAGCTGGTCGCGCCGCTCGCCGAATTCGGTCACCAGATCGATACGAGCACGCTGCGCGCGAACGTGCTGCGCACGTGGGTCAAGCGCTTCATCGAGCAGAAGAACAACGACCTGATGGTGATGTTCGAGTCGTTCGGCTTCAAGCGCGGCGTGCCGCTCGATGCCGACCTGATGTTCGACGTGCGCGCGCTGCCGAACCCGTACTACGACCATGAGCTGCGCCCGCTCACCGGGCTGGACCAGCCGGTCATTGCCTTTCTCGACGCACTGCCGATCGTCCACCAGATGATCGACGACATCCATGCGTTCCTGATGAAATGGCTGCCGCACTTTCGCGAAGACAACCGCAGCTACCTGACCGTCGCCATCGGCTGCACGGGCGGTCAGCATCGCTCGGTGTTCATCGCGGAAACGCTCGCCGCGCGCCTCGCGCACGATGCGAACGTGATCGTGCGGCATCGTGACGCGCCCGTGGATGTCGACGCGTCGTCGCGGCTCGTCACCGAGGTCGAACGACCTTAGCGACACCGCCCTCTCGCCAGCGCGCCATGTCCACCTTATCGACCACCCTGATCGACCTGCCGCTGTTTCCGCTGCACACGGTGCTGTTCCCCGGTGGCTGGCTGCCGCTCAAGGTGTTCGAGGCGCGCTATCTCGACATGTCCCGCGCATGCCTGCGCGACGACGCACCGTTCGGCGTGTGTCTCCTGAAGAGCGGGCCCGAGGTCGCGCAGGACGGCGCCGTGTCGGTGCCCGAGACGATCGGTTGCATGGCACGCATCACCGAGTGCGACACCGGCGAATTCGGAATGCTGTACCTGCAGGCGATCGGCACGCAGCGATTCGAGCTGCTGTCGTATCGCGTCGAAGGCAACGGGCTGCTGGTCGGGATCGCGGAGCCGTTGCCCGACGACATCCCGCTCGAAGGCGAACAGGCGCTCGCGCAATTCGGCTCGTGCGCCGAGGTGCTCGAGCGCATCATCGAAGCGCTGAAGAAATCCGAACCGGACAAGATGCCGTTCGGCGAACCGTTCCGCCTCGACGACCCGAGCTGGGTGTCGAACCGCCTCGCGGAACTGCTGCCGCTCGACCTGCGCGCGCGGCAGAAGCTGATGGAATTTCCGGACGTCGGCGCGCGGATCGACGCCGTGCACCACGTGCTCGGCCGGCACGGCTGGCTGTAAGCCGCGGCCGGCCGTGTCGCATCGCACCGGCGTCACCGGGCGGATCCTCCTGACGGGAGAAACGCCCGCGTCGGCCCAGTGCTTGCGCAAGCGCGGCCCGCGCCGCGCCCTTCCCCCCTTCGTTACAGCAGCGGCCCGCTCAGCGCATCGAGCAGCTTGCGCACGGGCGCCGGCACGCCGTACGCATCGAGCCCGGCGAGCGGCACCCACGCCGTCTCGGCGTCCTGCGCATGCGCGAGCGGCAGCCCGCCGTTCGTCATGTCGCTCAGTCGCGGCTCGATCTCGAGCCGGAAATGCGTGAACGTGTGCGTGAACGGCGCAAGCGGCACCGGGCCGCCGCCGCCGAAGCCGCGTGCGAGTTCCGCGAGCGCCGCATCGCCGTCCGCCTGCGGCAGGCACCACAGGCCGCCCCAGATGCCGGCCGGCGGACGCCGCTCGAGCAGCACGGCGTCGCCGTCGCGCAGCACGAGCATCCAGGTCTTGCGCGTCGGCACGGCCTTCTTCGGCCGCGCGGCCGGCAGTTCGCGCTGCCGGCCCGTCGACTGCGCGACGCAGTCGCCCGCGAACGGACAGCGCGCGCAATCCGGCTTGCCGCGCACGCACAGCGTCGCGCCGAGATCCATCAGCCCCTGCGTATAGGCGCTCACGTCGGCCGCGTTCGCGGCATCCGGCAACAGCGATTCGGCCAGCGCCCACATGTCGTTCTCGACCCGCTTCTCGCCCGGAAAGCCTTCGACGCCGAACACCCGCGCCAGCACGCGCTTCACGTTGCCGTCGAGGATCGTTGCGCGCGCACCGTATGCGAACGACGCGATCGCCGCGGCCGTCGAGCGGCCGATCCCCGGCAGTTCGGCGAGCGCTTCCGGCGTCGACGGGAATACGCCGCCATGCTCGGCGACGACGACCTGCGCGCAGCGGTGCAGGTTGCGCGCACGCGAGTAGTAGCCGAGCCCGGCCCACAGCGCCATCACGTCGTCGGACGGCGCGGCCGCGAGCGCGGCGACGTCGGGAAAGCGCTCGAGAAAGCGCATGTAATACGGAACGACGGTCGAGACCTGGGTCTGCTGCAGCATGATTTCCGACAGCCAGATCCAGTAGGGATCGCGGGTGTTCTGCCACGGCAGGTCGTGGCGGCCGTGCGCGCGCTGCCAGGCGATCAGGCGCGTGGCGAACGTGCGGTGCAGCGGCGTGACGGGGAACGGAGCGGGAGCAATGCGGGGCGGCTTCAAGTGTTCGAATCTTTGAAAAAAGGTTACAACGCGGGACTCAACGCTGGCAGGTCGGGCAGTAATAGGTCGAGCGCTGACCCTGCACGATCTGGCGGATCGGCGTGCCGCATACGCGGCAAGGCAGCCCCGCACGGTCGTAGACGAAGCAGTCGAGCTGGAAATAGCCGCTTTCGCCGTTGCTGCCGACGAAATCGCGCAGCGTGCTGCCGCCGCGCTCGATTGCGTCGGCGAGCGTCGCGCGCACCGCGTCGGCCAGCCGCTCGTAGCGCGGCAGCGACACCCTGCCGGCGGCGGTCGTCGGCCGGATGCCCGCGCGAAACAGGCTCTCCGACGCATAGATGTTGCCGACGCCGACGACCATGTCGCCCGCGAGCAGCGCCTGCTTGACCGACACCGTGCGGCCGCGCGTGCGCGCGTGCAGCAGCGCACCAGTGAACGCCGGCGAGAACGGTTCGACGCCGAGGCTCGCGAGCAGCGGATGCGCATGCACGTCGCCCGCTTCGCGCGGGTGCCACAGCACGGCGCCGAAACGGCGCGGATCGCGGAACCGCAGCACGAATTCGTCGAAGATCCAGTCGATGTGGTCGTGTTTCGCGGCGACCGGCACGCCATCCGCGGGCAGCACGCGCAGCGTGCCCGTCATCCCGAGATGAACGATGAACCAGCCCGCGTCGATCTCGAACAACAGGTACTTGCCGCGACGCTCGACGGCGAGCACCTCGCGCGCGCGCAATTGCTCGGCGAGCCCTGCCGGCACGGGCCAGCGCAGCATCGCGGTACGGACGTCGACACGCTCGACGCGGCGGCCCGCGACAAAGGGCTCGATGCCCCGGCGCGTGACTTCGACTTCTGGCAACTCTGGCATGTTTTGCGGGTCTTAGGCTGGATTCAGGATCGTGCGTGTATTGTAGCGAGCGCGTTACAATCGGTTGAAACATCGAACGGATTTCCATGACCCTGCCCTCGAAGCTGCTTCTGAAGCGCCCCGCCGCCAAGTGCGGCGCGCGTGCCTTCCCGGTCCGCCGTGCGCTCGGCGCCGCGCTGTTCGCCGCCTGGACCCTCACCGCCTTCCCGGCTCACGCGCAGGATCCGGCATCGGACGACGCGGAGCCGCAGGGCGCGTTCGAGCACGTGATGCCGGACGAGAAAAAGGATCTCCCGGGCGTCCCGCTGACGAGCCAGATCGTCTACCAGGTGCTGGCCGCCGAAGTTGCACTCCAGCGCAACCAGCCGGCGCCGGCCTACCAGACCTACCTCGCGCTCGCCCGCGACACGCGCGATCCGCGCATGGCGCAGCGCGCGACCGAGATCGCGCTCGGCGCGCAAAGCCCGGCCGACGCGCTGTCCGCGGCCAATCTGTGGCGCGAGTACGCGCCCGATTCGAACCGCGCATCGCAAGTCGACGCCGCGCTGCTCGTGCTCGCCGGCAAGCCGGCCGACGCGCAGCCGATGCTCGCGCGCGAGCTGGCCCGCGCGACCGGCGAAACGCGCGGTCCCGCGATCCTCGCGCTGCAGGCGCTGCTGGTGCGCGGCGCCGACCGCGTCGGCGGCCTCGCGGTGCTGAAGGACATGCTGAAGAACGACATGAACCGCCCCGAGGCGCAGCTCGCGATCGCGCGGCAGCAGCTCGCGGTCGACGACAAGGAAGGTGCTGCGCAGTCGCTGAAGCGGGCGCTGCAGATCCGCCCCGACTATCTGCCGGCGGCGCTGATGCTGTCGCAGATGGGGCCCGCCGAGCGCGCGACCGGCATCGCGTCGTTCGAGAAATATGTTCAGCAGAATCCGAAGTCGCGCGATGCGCGGCTCGCGCTGTCGCAGCTCTACCTCGCCGACGACCGCCTCGACGACGCGCAGAAGCAGTTCGAGACGATGCGCAAGCTCGACTCGAAGGACCCGACGCCGCTGATGGCGCTCGCGCTGATCAAGATCCAGCAGAAGAAGCTCGACGACGCGAGCGCGTACCTGAAGCAGTACGTGCAGCTCGGCGACAAGCAGCCGAACCTCGACGTCGGCCAGGGCTACATCTACCTCGCGCAGATCTCGATCGAGCAGGGCAATGACGCGCAGGCGTCGCAATGGCTCGACAGGGTCGACCAGACGAGCCAGCACTACCTGCCCGCGCAGATCACGCGCGCGCAGCTGCTGCAGAAACAGGGCAAGACCGACGAGGCCCGCAAGGTGCTCGACGACCTGCCGATCAGCGATCCGCGCGATGCGGCCGTGGTCGCACGCACCGACGCGTCGATCCTGTTCACCGCGAAGCGCTATCCGGAAGCCGAGGCGCGACTCGCGCAGGCAGTCCAGGACTTCCCGGACGATCCCGACCTGCGCTACGACTACGCGATGGCGGCCGAGAAGACGGGCCACTACGCGGCAATGGAAAAGCAATTGCGCGAGCTGATCCGCACGCAGCCCGACAACCCGCAGGCGTACAACGCGCTCGGCTATTCGCTGGCCGATCGCAACCAGCGCCTGCCCGAGGCGAGCAAGCTGATCGACAAGGCACTGTCGCTCGCGCCGAACGACGCGTACATCATGGACAGCCTCGGCTGGGTGAAGTACCGGATGGGCGACGCGGCCGGCGCGGCGAAGGTGCTGCGGCGCGCGTACGAGCTGCAGCCGAACGCCGAGATCGGCGCGCACCTCGGCGAAGTGCTGTGGAAGAGCGGCGCGCAGGACGACGCGCGTACCGCGTGGCGTGCCGCGCAGAAGCTCGAGCCCGACAACGACACGCTCGTGCAGACGCTCAAGCGCCTGCAGATCAACGGCCTCTGATGCGGATGTTCCCGATGCTTTCCCCGTCTTCCCGCGCGCTGCGCACGCTGGCCGCGGCCGGCGCCGCGCTCGCGCTCGCCGGCTGCGCGAGCACGCCGCCGTCGGCGAACGCGCCGGCGGGCGCCGTGCTGCAGACGTCCGCGACGCATGCATACCACGGCCGTTTCGCGGTGCAGTACAGCGACCGCCTCGGCCGACCGCAGAACGTGTACGGCAACTTCGACTGGCAGGAGCACGGCGACGACGTGTCGCTGGAGCTGCGCAGCCCGCTCGGCCAGACGCTCGCGGTCGTGAAATCGACGCCGCAGGCCGCGTCGCTCGAACTGCCGAACCGCCAGCCGCAATACGCGACCGACGTCGGCGAGCTGATGCAGAACACGCTCGGCTTCGCGCTGCCGCTGGCCGGCCTGCGCTACTGGCTGCTGCCGACGCCCGCGCCCGCGACGCCCGCGCAGACGGTGCGCGACCCGGCCGACACGACGCGCGTCAAGCAGATCCGCCAGGACGGCTGGACGATCGACTACCTCGCCTACGCGGACGCACCGGCCACGGGCGTCAAACGCGTCAACCTCGTGCGCGCGACGCCGCCGCTCGACATCAAGCTCGTGCTCGACCAGTAAGCACGTGAACCTAGCCCCGACAACCGCATGACCGATTCGACCCGCTCGCTGCGCAACTGCCTCGCGCCCGCGAAACTCAACCTGTTCCTGCACATCACCGGCCGCCGCCCGAACGGCTATCACGATCTGCAGAGCGTATTCCAGTTGCTGAACTGGGGCGACACGCTGCACTTCACGCTGCGCGACGACGGTCGCGTCGCACGCGTCACCGACGTGCCGGGCGTGCCCGCGGAAAGCGACCTCGTCGTGCGCGCGGCCAACCTGCTGAAAACGCACGCGGGCACCGCGGCCGGCGTCGACATCGAGATCGACAAGCGCCTGCCGATGGGCGCGGGCCTCGGCGGCGGCAGCTCCGACGCGGCGACGACGCTGCTCGCGCTGAACCGCCTGTGGCAACTCGACCTGCCGCGCACGGAACTGCAATCGCTCGCGGTGAAACTCGGCGCGGACGTCCCGTTTTTTGTTTTTGGAAAAAATGCGTTCGCAGAGGGTATCGGAGAAGAATTAGCTGAGGTAGAATTGCCGACTCGCTGGTTCTTGGTTGTGACGCCACGAGTTCATGTCCCCACCGCTGAAATTTTTTCAGACGAGTTGTTGACAAGAGATACGAAGCGAGTCACAATTACGGACTTTCTTGCACAGCAAAACAGCGATGCGGGATGGCCAGACAGCTTCGGCCGGAACGACATGCAGCAAGTTGTGACAAGTAAGTACGCGGAAGTTGCGCAGGTGGTCAAATGGTTGTATAATGTGACCCCCGCGAGGATGACCGGCTCCGGAGCAAGCGTGTTTGCAGCGTTTCATAGCAAGCACGAGGCAGAAGCGGCGAAAGCCAAGCTGCCCACCGGTTGGAACGGTGCAGTTGCCGAGAGCCTGAACGAGCATCCGCTCTTCGCTTTCGCGTCATGAAGTTTTACTTTGCCGGATGGCCTACAAGTCCGGTGAAGTTATCAGTTGAGTGTAGGGGAGTCGCCAAGTTGGTCAAGGCACCGGATTTTGATTCCGGCATGCGAGGGTTCGAGTCCTTCCTCCCCTGCCAAAAATTTTCCCGCATTTCCCGCCTAAGCCTGAAGCAGGTGCACGATGAGCAGCCACAGCCATGATGGCTTGATGGTCTTTACTGGCAACGCGAATCCCGCGCTCGCCCAGGAAGTCGTCAATATCCTTGGAATCCCCCTCGGCAAAGCAATGGTCAGCCGTTTCTCCGACGGCGAGATCCAGGTCGAGATCCAGGAAAACGTGCGCGGCAAGGACGTCTTCGTCCTGCAATCCACGTGCGCGCCGACGAACGACAACCTGATGGAACTGATGATCATGGTCGACGCGCTCAAGCGTGCGTCCGCCGGCCGGATCACTGCCGCCATCCCCTACTTCGGCTATGCGCGCCAGGACCGTCGCCCGCGCTCGGCGCGTGTCGCGATCTCGGCGAAGGTCATCGCGAACATGCTGGAAATCGCCGGCGTCGAGCGGATCATCACGATGGATCTGCACGCCGACCAGATTCAAGGCTTCTTCGACATCCCGGTCGACAACATCTACGCAACGCCGATCCTGCTGGGTGACCTGCGCAAGCAGAACTACTCGGATCTGCTCGTCGTGTCGCCGGACGTCGGCGGCGTGGTCCGTGCCCGGGCACTCGCGAAGCAGCTCAACTGCGATCTGGCGATCATCGACAAGCGTCGTCCGAAGGCGAACATCGCCGAAGTGATGAACATCATCGGTGAAGTCGAAGGCCGCACCTGCGTGATCATGGACGACATGGTCGATACGGCCGGCACGCTCTGCAAGGCCGCGCAAGTGCTGAAGGATCGCGGTGCGAAGCAGGTATTCGCCTACGCGACGCACCCGGTTCTGTCGGGTGGCGCCGCCGAGCGTATCGCCGCATCGGCACTCGACGAGCTGGTCGTCACCGATACGATCCCGCTGTCGGCCGAATCGCTGGCCTGCTCGAAGATCCGCTCGCTGACGAGCGCGAGCCTGCTGGCCGAAACGTTCTCGCGGATCCGCCGCGGCGACTCGGTGATGTCGCTGTTCGCGGAATCCTGATCGCCGAACGACACGATATGGCATGCGCAGAAAGCGAAGCGGCAACGCTTCGCTTTTTGCACAATCGGACGGGATAGACGAAACCCCGTCCGTTTCATCGGGGGCCGCCATTTCGCCGGCCCCGTTTTACTGCCTGGTCGCGGGCAGCTAATGGAGAATCACATGAAAGTCGTCGCTTTCGAGCGCCAAGAGCAAGGTACGGGTGCGAGCCGCCGCCTGCGCAACGCCGGTAAGACCACGGGTATCGTCTACGGTGGCGAAGCAGCCCCGCAAAAGATCGAACTCGATCACAACGCGCTGTGGCACGCACTGAAGAAGGAAGCCTTCCACTCGTCGATCCTCGACCTCGAAGTGGCCGGCCAGTCGCAACAAGTTCTGCTGCGCGACGTGCAATACCACCCGTTCAAGCAACTCGTGCTGCACGTGGACTTCCAGCGCGTCGACGCGAAGAAGAAGCTGCACACGAAGGTGCCGCTGCACTTCCTGAACGCTGAAGTCAGCCCGGCAGTGAAGCTGTCGAGCGCAATCGTCTCGCACGTCGCGACGGAAATCGAAGTCGAGTGCCTGCCGTCGGCCCTGCCGGAATTCCTCGAAGTCGACCTGTCGAAGATCGAAGCAGGTCAGTCGCTGCACGCGAAGGACATCGCACTGCCGAACGGCGTCGCGCTGGTCGCGCACGTCGACGCGGAAAACCCGGTTGTCGCATCGGCGACGGTCCCGGCTGGTGCCGTGTCGGACGCAGCAGGCGAAGGCGAAACGCCGGCTGCCTAAGCGGCTGCCCACGCGCCATTCGATCCGTTTCTCGAAACGGTCGACGCAACCCGCCGCGGCTTGCCCGGCGGGTTTTTCTTTTTCTGCGCCCAGGCGGGCGCTGCCGCCTACGAAACGTCATGATCAAACTGATCGTCGGCCTCGGCAATCCCGGGGCGGAATACACCGCGACGCGCCACAACGCCGGCTTCTGGCTGATCGACCAGCTCGCCCGCGAAGCCGGCACGACGCTGCGCGACGAACGCCGCTTCCATGGCTTCTACGCAAAAGCGCGCCTGCACGGCGAGGAAGTCCACCTGCTCGAGCCGCAAACCTACATGAACCGCTCCGGCCAGTCGGTCGTCGCGCTCGCGAGTTTCTTCAAGATCCTGCCCGACCAGATCCTCGTCGCCCACGACGAACTCGATCTGCCGCCCGGCACCGTGAAGCTGAAGCTCGGCGGCGGCAGCGGCGGCCACAACGGCCTGAAGGACATCTCCGCGCATCTGTCGTCGCAGCAGTACTGGCGCCTGCGCATCGGTATCGGCCATCCGCGCGACCTGATCCCGGAAGGCGCGCGCGCCGGTGCGAAGCCCGACGTCGCGAACTTCGTGCTGAAGCCGCCGCGCCGCGAGGAGCAGGACGTGATCGACGCATCGATCGAGCGCGCGCTCGCCGTGATGCCGATGGTCGTCAAGGGCGAACTCGACCGCGCGACGATGCAGCTGCATCGCAACTGAACATCCGCCGCACCGGCGCGGTGCAATGTGCCGCCCGGTTGCGCCGGGCGGCCCCGCCTGCCCGCTCAATTGCGCACTGCAACGTCCACATGCGGTAATCTGGTCGCTTTTGCCCGTCAGGAGCCAAGCGGTGAGCCGTTACTGGAGCGACGTCGTTCAGCAACTCGTGCCTTACGTGCCGGGCGAACAGCCCGCGCTCGCACACCCCGTCAAGCTGAACACCAACGAGAATCCCTATCCGCCTTCGCCGCGCGTCGTCGCGGCGATCGCACGCGAACTCGGCGACACCGGCGACACGCTGCGCCGCTATCCCGATCCGCTCGCGCGCGCACTGCGCGAGACGGTCGCGGCCCATCACCGCATCAAGCCCGAGCAAGTCTTCGTCGGCAACGGCTCCGACGAAGTGCTCGCGCACGCATTCCAGGCACTGCTCAAGCATGACCGGCCGCTGCGCTTTCCCGACATCTCGTACAGCTTCTACCCGACCTACGCGCGCCTGTACGGCGTACAGACCGCGGTCGTGCCGCTCGCGGACGACTTCTCGATCCGCGTCGAAGACTACCTCGACGACGCCGGCGGCGTGCTGTTTCCGAACCCGAACGCGCCGACCGGGCGCGCGCTGCCGCTCGCGGACATCGAACGGATCGCGGCCGCGAACCCGTCGTCGGTGGTGCTGATCGACGAGGCGTACGTCGATTTCGGCGCGCAATCCGCGATCACGCTGATCGACCGCCATCCGAACCTGCTGGTCGTGCACACGACGTCGAAGGCGCGCTCGCTCGCGGGCATGCGCGTCGGCTTCGCGTTCGGCGATGCGGCGTTGATCGACGCACTGAATCGTGTGAAGGACAGCTTCAATTCCTATCCGCTCGACCGGCTCGCGCAGGTCGCCGCGCAGGCGGCATACGAAGACACCGACTATTTCGGCGCAACCTGCCGGCGCGTGATCGACAGCCGCGCGCGGCTCACGCACGCGCTGGAGGCGCTCGGTTTCGACGTCGTGCCGTCGGCCGCGAATTTCGTGTTCGCGCGCCATCCGGCGCACGATGCGGGCACGATCGCGGCAAAGCTGAAGGATCGGGAAATTTTCGTGCGGCACTTCCGGGCGCCGCGCATCGACCAGCACTTGCGCATCACGGTCGGCACCGACGCCGAATGCGACGCGCTCGTCGCGGCATTGCGCGACCTGATCGGCTGAAACGGTAGCGGAAGCTGAAGCGAAACCGGCGCCGAACGGCGCCGGCCAAGGAATGCGTGACGTCGCAACACGCGCGTCAGCGCAGGATCACTGCGCGTCGTCGCCCTTCGCGGCAGTCAACGCGTGATACTTCGCCATCAACTGCGCGTGCGATTCGTCATGCTGCGGATCGCGCGGAATGCATTCGACCGGACACACCTGCTGGCACTGCGGTTCGTCGAAATGGCCGACGCACTCGGTGCACTTGTTCGGGTCGATCACGTAGATATCCGGGCCCATCGAAATCGCGCCGTTCGGGCACTCGGGCTCGCACACGTCGCAATTGATGCACTCGTCGGTAATCATCAAAGACATACTGATCTCACTTCTTCAGGCCGGCGGCCGGCTTCGCGATGAAACCGGCCGGCGCCGCGTCACGCGGCAGGGCCTCCCATCGCAGCGACTTTCTCGGTCAGCCACTTCTCGACGGACGGGAACACGAACTTGCTGACATCGCCGCCCAACTGCGCGATTTCGCGCACGATCGTCCCCGAGATGAACTGGTACTGATCGGACGGCGTCATGAACATCGTCTCGACGTCGGGCAACAGATAGCGGTTCATCCCAGCCATCTGGAACTCGTATTCGAAATCGGACACCGCACGCAGGCCGCGCACGATCACGCGCGCGTTGTTGGTGCGGACGAAGTCCTTCAACAGGCCCTTGAAACCCATCACCTTCACGTTCGGATAATGGCCGAGCACCTCGTTCGCAATCTTCAGACGTTCTTCCAGCGAGAAGAACGGCTTCTTCGCGCGGCTGTCGGCCACACCGACCACCAGCGTATCAAAAATGCTCGACGCACGCCGCACGAGGTCTTCGTGCCCGCGCGTCAGCGGATCGAACGTACCGGGATACACGGCGACTACCATGTCGCTCCTCCTGTCATCACGCCAACGGGGTGGCAGCCGTGCGACGCGCACGCCACTGCCGAGATGGGCATGCGTCGCCTTTGCAGCGCGCCGCCTCGTATGGAACGCGCATTATTCATCATTTTCGCGCCGCAGCAAATGATAGTGAACCGCGCCTGCCTTGCCGTGCTTCACCACCTGCCAGCCGGCCAGCATTTCGTGCGCGGCCGGGTCGAGCTCCGCCCCCGTCTCGACGTACAGCGCGCCGTCCGGCGCGACGAGCGGCGCCGCCAGCGCGATCGCGCGATCGAGCACGGCCGACTCGCCGAACGGCGGATCGAGGAACACGACGTCGAACGCACCCGGGGTCAGCCCGGCCGCGAGCCGCAGCGCGTCGGCTTCCGCAACCTCGACCGAGCGTGCGCCGAGCTTGTCCTTGATCGCGCGCAGTTGCTGCGCCGCGCGCGGGTGGCGCTCGACCATCACGACACTCGTCGCGCCGCGCGACGCGGCCTCGAACCCGAGCGCGCCGGTGCCCGCGAACAGGTCGAGGCAGCGCCGGCCTTCGAGATCCTGGCCGAGCCAGTTGAACAGCGTCTCGCGCACGCGGTCGGGCGTCGGCCGCAGGCCGTCGAGATCGAGCACGGCGAGCGGCGTGCGTTTCCAGTCACCGCCGATGATGCGGATCGTGTGCGGCTTGCCGCGGCTGGAGGGGGCCGCCGGGCGGCCGGAAGAGGAACGGGACATACGGAATATCGACAACGGAGGGACCGGGTACGCACGCGGGCGCACCGCCAAACAGGCGCACGTTACCACAGCGGCGGCACCGGCTGACGCGAGTGCCTCGCCGCACTGATAAAATGCACGGTTTCGGCCGCCGTGCGCACGCGCGACGGCCCCTCCGGCGCTCCGCCCCGGCGGCGCCCCGCCCTCTTCCCGACGTCAGACCATGTTCAGCTTCTTCAAACGATTCAAGAAAACGCAGGAGCCCGACTCCGCGGAATCGCAATCGATCGACGCGCCGCAACCGGACGAACCGTCCGACGCGCCCGCCGCCGACGCCCGCCAGGCAATCGAAGCGCCGCAAGCCCCCGTGCAACCGCAGCCGGCCGCGCCGGCTGTCGTGATGACGGTCACGCCGACCAACGACGGCAGCGACGAAGTCGTCGAAGCGGTCGAGATCGTGCCGCCGCCGACACAGGACGCTTCCGCGAAGAAATCGTGGCTCGCGCGCCTGAAGTCGGGGCTCGCGAAGACGGGCTCGAACATCACCGGCGTGTTCGTCAACACGAAGATCGACGAGGACCTGTACGAAGAACTCGAAGCCGCGCTGCTGATGTCCGACGCCGGCGTCGATGCGACCGAGTACCTGCTCGGCGCGCTGCGCGAGAAGGTGCGCGCGGGCCGGCTGACCGATCCGCAACAGGTGAAGGGCGCGCTGCACGACCTGCTCGTCGAACTGCTGACGCCGCTCGAGAAGTCGCTGATGCTCGGCCGCGCGCAGCCGCTCGTGATGATGATCACGGGCGTGAACGGCGCGGGCAAGACGACCAGCATCGGCAAGCTCGCGAAGCACCTGCAGAGCTTCGACCAGTCGGTGCTGCTGGCCGCCGGCGACACGTTCCGCGCGGCGGCGCGCGAACAGCTGGCGGTCTGGGGCGAGCGCAACAACGTGACGGTCGTCCAGCAGGAAAGCGGCGACCCGGCCGCGGTGATCTTCGACGCGGTCAGCGCCGCGCGCGCGCGCAGGATCGACGTGATGATGGCCGACACGGCCGGCCGCCTGCCGACGCAGCTGCACCTGATGGAAGAGCTGAAGAAGGTGAAGCGCGTGATCTCGAAGGCGCACGACGGCGCGCCGCACGAGGTGCTGCTCGTGATCGACGCGAACACGGGCCAGAACGCGCTCACGCAGGTGAAGGCCTTCGACGATGCGCTCGGCCTCACGGGCCTGATCGTCACGAAGCTCGACGGCACCGCCAAGGGCGGGATCCTCGCCGCGATCGCGCGGCAGCGCCCGGTGCCCGTCTACTTCATCGGCGTAGGCGAAAAGGTCGAGGATCTGCAGCCGTTCAGCGCGGTGGAATTCGCGGACGCGTTGCTCGGCTGAACGCCGCCGGTCCGCACCGCTCGGGGCGCCTTCGGGCGCCCTTTTTCATGCGCGGCCGTCAGCCATTAGCTGGCGGCTCCGCGGCGCCATTCGACGTCATTCCGCGTCGGGCTGCACGCCGGGCTCGGCGGCCTTGAACGCATCGAGCGTCGACGCATGATCGGCGATCCGCTGGATCGTCGGAAAGCGCGTCGTGTCGATCGAGAAACGGTTCGCGTTGAACACCTGCGGCACGATGCAGATATCGGCGAGCGTCGGCGTGTCGCCGAAGCACAGCTTGCCGGTGCGCGGATCGTTCGCGAGGCGCGTCTCGAGCGATGCGAAACCCGCCTCGATCCAGTGCCGGTACCATTCGTTCTTCGCTTCCTCGGGCACCTTCAGCGTGTGCTTCAGGTACTTGAGCACGCGCAGGTTGTTCAGCGGATGAATCTCGCACGCGACCTGCAGCGCGATCGCCCGCACATACGCGCGGTCGACCGGCTGCTGCGGCAGCAGCGCCGGTTCGGGATGCGTTTCCTCGAGATATTCGATGATGGCGAGCGATTGCTGCAGCGTGGCATCGCCGTCGATCAGCGTCGGCACGACCGCATCCGGATTCACCGCGCGATACGCGTCCTTCAGTTGCTCGCCGCCGTCGCGCAACATGTGCACGGGGACCGTGTCGTACGGCAACTGCTTCAGGTTCAGGGCGATCCGCACGCGGTACGACGCGGAACTGCGGAAATAGCTGTAGAGCTTCATGGGATGTCTCTCTTTTGGTCGTATTCGGCCGGCAACGGACCTGCAGCGCACGCGCAGCACCGCCGGGAACCCGAGTTTAGCGCGCCGCGCGGCGGCGGCGCGCGCGGCCGCGCTTGGGCGAGCCGCACCCGTGCGATACTCGGGGCATTCCTTACCGCTCACCGCGCGGCCCGATGCCGGCCGCCGCCCCACGCCCCGATGACCGCTCCCCACGACTCCGCAGCCTCGCCGTTCCCTTGCGCCCGCTTCATCAAGGAAATCGGCCGCGGCCCGCACGGCGCACGCGCGCTGTCCGCCGAAGACACGTTCGAGCTCTATCGCGCGATGCTCGCCGCGCGCGTGTCGGACGTCGAACTCGGCGCGATCCTGATCGCGTATCGCCTGAAGGGCGAAAGCGCCGACGAACTGGCCGCGATGCTCGCCGCCGCGCAGGCGTCGTTCGAGCCCGTGCACGTGCAGGATGCCGCGTTCCGCCCGGTGTCGATCCCGAGCTACAACGGCGCGCGCAAGCAGCCGAACCTGGTGCCGCTGCTCGCGCTGCTGCTCGCGCGCGAAGGCGTGCCGGTGCTCGTGCACGGCGTCGAGCGCGATCCGGGCCGCGTGACGAGCGCGGAGATCTTCTCGGCGCTGTCGATCGCGCCGTCGACGTCGCACGACGCGATCGAGGACACGCTCGCGGAGCGCCGCGTCGCGTTCGCGCCGATCGAAGCGCTGGCGCCGCGCATCGCGCATCTGCTGTCGCTGCGCGGCGTGCTCGGCGTGCGCAACTCCACGCACACGCTCGTGAAGATCCTGCAGCCGTTCGCACCGGCCGGGCTGCGGCTCGTCAACTACACGCATCCGCCGTACCGCGACAGCCTCGCGCAACTGTTCCGCGATCATCCGGACGCCGCGCTCGGCGGTGCGCTGCTCGCGCGCGGCACCGAAGGCGAAGCGGTGGCCGACACGCGGCGCCAGGTGCAGGTCGACTGGCTGCACGACGGCGTGTGCGACACGCTGATCGAGCCCGAGCGCTCGTCGAGCGATGCGCCGCCCGTCGCGCTGCCCGAATCGCGCGACGCGGCGACCACGGCCGCGTGGACGGACGCCGTGCTGCGCGGCGAAATTCCGGTGCCCGACACGCTGGCGCGGCAGGTCGCGACGATCGTGCGGATCGCCCGGATCGCGGCGTGACCGATCGCCCGGGCCGGCATGCTGTCGCGCCGGCCTTTCAACCGACCATTTGACACGCGCACGCATCCTGGCATAGAGTTGTCGCCATGCGTTCCTTTCCGAACACCCTCCGAATTACCTCCGGCCGCCTAACGCGGTCGCTATCGCTACGACTAGCCTAAGGCTGTCTTAGCGCCGTGTGCTGTCCGCACGGTCCCTCCCTGCAGTTCCTCGCAGCACCCTTCTCGCAGTTTTTACAATCCGAAGTCGTCAGCATTCGTCCGTCTATCCGTCGGTCGATTCGCGAAGATCATCCGCATCCGCAGCGCGTTTCCGGCGCCACGGTGCGAGGCAGCGCCAACCGTCGCCCATGCCGCCCGTCTTCGCTCGCGACTTGAGACCCGAGGTCCAGAAGATGAAGCGCAACCCGCAAGACAAGTACCGTCCGTTCGAACCCGTCCGCATCAATGGCCGCCGCTGGCCGACCCGCACCATCGAGCGTGCGCCGGTCTGGATGAGCACCGACCTGCGCGACGGCAACCAGTCGCTGATCGAGCCGATGAGCATCGAGCAGAAGCTGGAATTCTTCGACATGCTGGTCGCGATCGGTTTCAAGGAGATCGAAGTCGGTTTTCCGTCGGCGTCGCAAACCGACTTCGATTTCGTCCGCAAGCTGATCGACGACAAGCGCATTCCCGACGACGTGACGATCGAAGTGCTCGTGCAGTCGCGCGAAGACCTGATCGCACGCACCTTCGACGCGCTCGAAGGCGTGCCGCGCGCGATCGTGCACCTGTACAACGCGATCTGCCCGTCGTTCCGGCGCATCGTGTTCGGGATGTCGAAGGATGACGTGAAGGCGCTCGCGGTCGAGGGCACGCGACTCATCAAGGAACACGCGGCGGCCCGCCCGGACACGCACTGGACCTACCAGTACTCGCCGGAAACCTTCAGCATGACCGAGCTGACGTTCGCGCGCGAAGTGTGCGATGCGGTCGCGCAGGCGTGGCGGCCGACCCGCGATCACAAGATGATCGTCAACCTGCCGGCGACCGTCGAAGCCGCGAGCCCGAACGTGTTCGCCGACCAGATCGAGTGGATGGACCGCAACCTCGCGTATCGCGACAGCATCGTGCTGTCCGTGCATCCGCACAACGATCGCGGCACCGCGGTCGCGGCCGCCGAACTCGCGCTGCTCGCGGGCGCCGACCGCATCGAGGGCTGCCTGTTCGGCAACGGCGAGCGCACCGGCAACGTCGATCTCGTCACGCTCGCGCTGAACCTCTATACGCAGGGCATCGACCCGGGCCTCGATTTCTCCGACATCGACGCGGTGCGCCGCGTGGTCGAGCGCTGCAACCAGATTCCGGTGCATCCGCGCCATCCGTACGCGGGCGACCTCGTGTTCACCGCGTTCTCCGGTTCGCACCAGGATGCGATCCGCAAGGGCTTCGCGCAGCAACGCCCCGACGCGGTGTGGGAAGTGCCGTACCTGCCGATCGACCCGGCCGACCTCGGCCGCAGCTACGACGCGGTGATCCGCGTGAACAGCCAGTCCGGCAAGGGCGGCGCGACGTTCCTGCTCGAACGCGGGATGGGCTTCACGCCGACGCGACGCGTGCAGATCGAATTCAGCCACGCGGTGCAGACGCTCGCCGACGCGTCCGGCGAGGAAGTGACCGGCGACGCGATCTGCGCGCTGTTCGCCCGCGAATTCTTCGAGACCGACGGCCCGGCCGAACGCCACGGCGAAGGGGCACGCTGGCAAAACCGCGACATCGCGGGCGCACCGCCGGCCGACGCGACGCCCGAAGACGCCGTGCAACGCGTGGCCGCGGCCTTCGCGACGGCGGCCGGCGCAGCGATCGACGTCGCCTCGTGCGAACACGCGCGCACGACGGACGGCCGGATCGCGGTATCGGTCGGCTGCCGGGTCGGCGATGCGCCGCTGCGGCATGGCGTCGGGGTGCACGACGATGCGGCAAGCGCCGCGCTCGATGCGGTCGTCAGCGCGATCAACCGCTCGGCCTGGCATTGCGCCGACCACCGCGCGGCGGCCTGACCGCCAGGTTTCGCTTCAGGGTTCGAACGTCAGCGAGCGGTGCGTGACCGCCCGTGCGCCGCGCGATCCGCGTCGCACGGGCCAACAAAAAGCGGCCCGGAAGGCCGCTTCGGTCGGGACACGAAAACGAGCGCCACGCGCGCTCATGTCTCGGTCGCGCATCGCGTCGCCTGCCATGCCAGCAGGCGCCACTGCCCCTGCTCATGGGTATGGACGGCGGTATAGGCGATCGGAAACACCAGCCCGCCGTTGTTCGTTTCCATCTCGATCAGCGCGCGCCCGGTGACGACACAGGTTGCGTCACCGACGGGCAGCAGGTCCTGCGACTGGATTTCGATCTGACGATAGCGGCGGCGGCCGGCGACGATGGCGTCGATGAACTGCTGCTTGGTTTCGCGTTTGCCGTTGGTGTGCACGAAGAACACCTTGTCCGACAATTGCGCATCGAGCGCCTCGCCGTCTCCGTCGACCATCGCCCGGAACCGATCGCGCTCGAGTGCGCGAATCGCATCGACCACCTTCGCCATCGCCTGACTCCTCGGCAACGCGCCCGCCGTGCGCGGGCGTGCGGATCAGAAGTTGTACTGCACGTAGAACTGGTGGAAATTTATACCAGGATTCGGCTCTTTGATACCCGCGTTAGACACATGTTCGAAACGGTAGCCGACCTGATACTGTTGCCGTTGGCCGAACTGCACGCCGACGCCTGCGGTCGGCGCGAACTGGAATGCCGTCGACAGCGAGAAATTGTTCGAGATGGTCGGGTGCGTCAGAAGCCGGACGCCGCCGCCGGCTTCGATGAACGGGCGAACCTCTCCCGCGCTCTTGATGAAGCGGAACATCGGCGTCACCCCGAATTCGCCGATGCTGCTGTGGACGTTGCCGCCCGTGTGCCAGTAGCCCACGTGCCCTTCGACGACGAACGCGAAGTGCCAGCCGCCGATTTCCCACCAGTTCCAGCCCGGATCCCACACGACGCCGAGATCGCCCTTGTCGATCCCGTGGCGATCGGAAAACCCGCCGCCCGCCTGGATCCCCCATCGATCCGCCAACGCGGCACCCGATCCGCCCAGCAACGACGCCGCCAGAAATGCCTGCAGCGCAAGCCGGCTACGCGGCCGGCGATTCTTCTTATTGTTCATCTGACACTCCAACTTTGTGGGTTGAATGGAGCCTTGCCGCAGCGGCCGGGCCCGAGCGAACTGAATGGTATGGTAAAGGACTTTTCGGATCGGCATCACGAAGCGAAATTGTTTGCTTCCAAAACGACAAAAATCGAAATCGTCTACTGATTACCATCAGAAACAAGGGCTTACGGAACTTCCTCCAGCCAGCCCGGTCGCAAATTAGACTATCGGCTCGACAAGTTCGATAGAATATCGGGAACTTGGATGCCCACGCATCCTCTAAGGAATTAGCACTCGGATTACGGGAGTGCTAAGATGGGCCCCGGAATCTCATCCGAGACTAGGGGTTTGTCCCTGATTCCAAAGGAGTTTTTTTAGTGAGCCACGCCCTGACCCTTCCGAACACCCTGAGCCCGACGCCGGCCAAGGCCGAATCGGCAGGCTCGCTGGCGCTCGCAACTCAATCGATGTTGCCGGGCCAGCTTGGCAACATCGACGCGTATATCCAGGCCGTCAACCGGATCCCGCTGCTGACCGCCGAAGAGGAACGCCAGTACGCGACCGAATTCCGCGAAGACAACAACCTCGACTCGGCACGCCGGCTCGTGCTGTCGCATCTGCGGCTCGTCGTGTCGATCGCGCGCAACTATCTCGGCTACGGCCTGCCGCACGGCGACCTGATCCAGGAAGGCAACATCGGCCTGATGAAGGCGGTAAAGCGTTTCGACCCGGCGCAAAACGTGCGTCTGGTGTCGTACGCGATCCACTGGATCAAGGCCGAGATCCACGAGTACATCCTGCGCAACTGGCGGATGGTGAAGGTCGCGACGACGAAGGCGCAGCGCAAGCTGTTCTTCAACCTGCGCAGCCACAAGAAGAGCATGCAGGCGATGACGCCCGAGGAAATCGACGGCCTCGCGCAGGAGCTCAACGTCAAGCGCGAAGACGTGACCGAGATGGAAACGCGTCTGTCGGGCGGCGACATCGCACTCGAAGGGCAAGTGGAAGATGGCGAGGAGTCGTACGCGCCGATCGCGTACCTGGCCGATTCGCACAACGAGCCGACCGCCGTGCTCGCCGCACGTCAGCGCGACATGCTGCAGACGGACGGCATCGCGCAGGCGCTCGAGGCGCTCGACGCACGCAGCCGCCGGATCATCGAGGCGCGCTGGCTGAACGTCGACGACGACGGCTCGGGCGGCTCGACGCTGCACGATCTCGCGGCCGAGTTCGGTGTATCGGCGGAACGCATCCGCCAGATCGAAGCGAGCGCCATGAAGAAGATGCGCACGGCACTCGCCGAATACGCATAACGCCGCGATCTAGAGCATTTCACCCAAAACCGCTGCCTGACCGGCAGCGGTTTTTTTTCGTCTGTCGTTTCGCCTCTCTCTTCGCTTATTAATCGACCTTATTGATCGGGTATCGGGCGGATTCCGGCCCCTTCCGCATAACCTTGACCTGCATCAAGTTTCGACACGCACTTAGCGACGGTCTGCCGCAGCGCAGCACTCGGCATCGGAAAGCCGGCATTTTAAAATTGGCATGTCGGCTTAAAAGGATTAAAACAGCTTAACTGCCGTCATAAATCCGACGTAAAGTCACCCCAAAACCGATGTAAATCGATTCAGGATAATCGCCTTGATCTCGATCAATAAAGAGCCTGCGCCGCCTCCCCCGCAGGCCGCAGGCACCTGGCGTGCACGCATCGTCGCGTGGGCGCGCGGGCCGACCCTCATGCGCGACATCACGCTGGTGCTGATCGTCAAGCTGATCCTCCTGATGTCGCTCAAATACGCATTCTTCAATCATCCGCAGGCCGAGCACATGTCGCTGCCGCCTGCCGTCGTCGCCGAGAAGCTGCTCTCGGTGCCGGCGCCTGCATCTACCGAGGGAGACCACCATGATAAGTAGCGAAGTCGTCGATCTGTCACGTCTGCAGTTCGGCATCACGGCGCTTTACCACTTCCTGTTCGTGCCGCTGACGCTCGGCCTGTCCTGGCTGCTCGTCATCATGGAAGCCGTCTACGTGATGACCGGCAAACAGGTCTACAAGGACATGACCCAGTTCTGGGGCAAGTTGTTCGGGATCAACTTCGCGATGGGCGTGACGACCGGGATCACGCTCGAATTCCAGTTCGGCACGAACTGGTCGTACTACTCGCACTACGTCGGCGACATCTTCGGCGTGCCGCTCGCGGTCGAAGGCCTGATGGCGTTCTTCCTCGAATCGACGTTCGTCGGCCTGTTCTTCTTCGGCTGGAACCGCCTGTCGAAGGTCAAGCACCTGATGGTCACGTTCCTCGTCGCGCTGGGCTCGAACCTGTCCGCGCTGTGGATCCTGGTCGCGAACGGCTGGATGAACAATCCGGTCGGCGCCGAGTTCAACTACCAGACGATGCGCATGGAGATGACGAGCCTGTTCGACGTGCTGTTCAACCCGGTCGCGCAGGTGAAATTCGTCCACACCGTGTCGGCCGGCTACGTGTCGGCGGCGATGTTCGTGCTCGGCGTGTCGTCGTGGTATCTGCTGAAGAAACGCGACGTCGACTTCGCGCTGCGCTCGTTCGCGGTCGCGGCCGGCTTCGGCCTCGCGGCGACGCTCTGCGTGATCGTGCTCGGCGACGAATCGGGCTATACGACCGGCGAAGTGCAGAAGATGAAGCTCGCCGCGATCGAGTCCGAATGGGAAACGCAGCCGGCGCCCGCATCGTTCACGCTGATCGGCATCCCGAACCAGGAAGCGCAGCGCACCGACTACGCGATCAAGATCCCGTACGCGCTCGGCCTGATCGCGACGCGCTCGATCGACGAACCGGTGATCGGCCTGCGCGAGCTCGCGAAGCACAGCGAGGAGCACATCCAGAGCGGGATGGTCGCGTATGGCGCGCTGCAGAAGATCAAGCAGGGCGACACGAGCGAGGCGACCCGCGCATTGTTCGACCAGCACAAGCAGTATCTCGGCTACGGGCTGATGCTCAAGCAGTTCACGCCGAACGTGACGGACGCGACGCCGGAGCAGATCAAGGCCGCCGCGAAGAAGACAATCCCGCCGGTCGCGCCCGTGTTCTTCTCGTTCCGGATCATGGTGGCCCTGGGCTTCCTGTTCGTCGCGACGTTCGTTGCCGCGTTCTGGTTCTGCGCGCGCCGCGAACTGCTGCAGGACAACCGCCGCTGGTTCCTCCGCTACGCGGTGTGGGCGATCCCGCTGCCGTGGATCGCGATCGAATTCGGCTGGATCGTCGCCGAGCTCGGCCGCCAGCCGTGGACGATCGCGGGCGTGCTGCCGACGCACCTGTCCGCGTCGAGCCTGCAGCCGAGCGACCTGTACCTGAGTCTCGCCGGCTTCATCCTGTTCTACACCGCGCTGTTCGTCATCGAGATCAAGCTGATGTTCAAGTACGCGCGCCTCGGGCCGTCGTCGCTGCATACCGGCCGCTATCACCACGAACTCGCCGCAGCCGGCGAGCGTGCCGCGGTTTGAGCACGCCCCCGCAACGGAACAAGGAATCGCTATGGACTATGCAACTCTCAAGCTGATCTGGTGGCTGCTCGTCGGCGTGCTGCTGATCGGCTTCGCCGTCACCGACGGCTTCGACATGGGCGCGACCGCGCTGCTGCCGTTCCTCGGCAAGACCGACGACGAGCGCCGCATCATCGTCAACACGGTCGGCGCGACGTGGGAAGGCAACCAGGTGTGGCTGATCACGGCCGGCGGCGCGATGTTCGCCGCGTGGCCGCTCGTCTACGCCGCGTCGTTCTCCGGTTTCTACTTCGCGATGCTGCTCGTGCTGTTCGCGCTGTTCTTCCGGCCGGTCGGCTTCGACTATCGCAGCAAGCGGCCCGACCCGCGCTGGCGCGCGGGCTGGGACTGGGGCCTGTTCGTCGGCGGCTTCGTGCCGGCGCTGGTGTTCGGCGTCGCGTTCGGCAACCTGCTGCAGGGCGTGCCGTTCAAGTTCGACAGCGACCTGCGCGTGACCTACTACGGCGGCTTCTGGGCGCTGCTGAACCCGTTCGCGCTGCTCTGCGGGCTCGTCAGCCTCACGATGCTGGTCGCGCACGGCGCCGCGTTCATCAAGATGAAGACCGACGGCGTGATCGCACGCCGCGCGTCGATCGCGCTGCGCGTGTCGGCGCTCCTCGCGGTCGTGCTGTTCGTGCTGGCCGGCGTGCTGATCGCGTCGACCATCGGCGGCTTCCACATCACGCACGCCGCCCCGACCGACACGGTCGCGAACCCGCTGCTCAAGGACGTCGCCGCCGGCTCGGGCCTGTGGCTCGCGAACTACGGCGAGTATCCGTGGATGATCGCGGCGCCGGTCGTCGGGATCGCGGGCGGCCTGCTCGCGCTGCTGCTCGCCGGCTCGAAGCAGGAAAAGACGGCGTTCTTCTGCACCGGCCTGATGATCGCCGGCGTGATCCTGACCGCGGGCTTCTCGATGTTCCCGTTCATCATGCCGTCGTCGCTCGACCCGCGCAGCAGCCTGACCGTGTGGGATTCGACGTCGAGCCACATGACGCTGCAGGTGATGCTGTTCGCGGTGATCGTGTTCCTGCCGATCGTCCTGCTCTACACGAGCTGGGTGTATCGCGTGATGCGCGGCAAGGTCACGCATCAGTCGCTCGAAGAGAACAAGCACTCGATGTATTGAACCCGGCCGGGGCGCGCACGCGCCCTCGCCCACCGTTTCGCAAGGAGTCGGATCATGTGGTATTTCAGCTGGATTCTCGGTATCGGCGTCGCGCTGTCGTTCGGCATCGTCAACGCGATGTGGCTCGAAGCGCGGCAGAAGCCGCAGGAAGCGCCGGCACGCGCACGCCGCGACTGACGCCGCGCGGGCGGTGGATCGCACCGCCCGTGCCGTCCGGAACGAACCTCGCGTCGCGCGAGGTTTTTTTTCGTCCCGGCGATACGGCAACCCGTTGCCGTCCGCCGCGCCAACGAAAAACGGCTTGCGACGCATCGCAAGCCGTTTTCGTTTTACCGCCCGGCGGCCCGAACCCGCTACGCGGACCGGACCTGCCTCATCGCATCATGCCGGATCAGGCCGGTTGCGGGGCCGCCCCGCCGCCCGTCGACGTCAGGCGCGCGCCGAGCTGTTCCGCATAGCGTGCCGCCGCGTTGCCGCAGACGATGTGGAACGTGTCCGGCGACACCCATGCGACATCGAGCGCGCCGAGTCGAACGCGATCGACCGCCGATGCGTCACGCACGACGACACGCAGGCGCGTGGTCGCGATCGCGTCGAGCGCTGCCACGTTGGTCGCGCCGCCGAACACCGCGAGCCAGCGCAGCGGATCGGGATCCAGCGGACCGGCCGCCGCGCCCGTGACCGGCTGCGCGGCTGCAGCCGTGGCCGTCACTGTCGCCGCGCCACCGGCCGCACCGCTGCCGATCGCCGAACGCATCTCGTCGGCGATGATGTCGGCCTCGGGCCCGATGATCACCTGCACGCTGTTGCCGCCGCGCTTGAGCACGCCGCGCGCGCCGATCGACTTCAGTTCCGGTTCCGACACCTTCTCCGGATCGACGACGCTCAGGCGCAGGCGCGTCGTGCAGGCGTCGACGACCGTCAGGTTGCCCGCGCCGCCGAGCGCGGCGATGTAGCGCTGCGCTCGCGGTGCTGCCGCGGCAGCACCGGCCGCCGGTGCGACGAAGCCGCCCGATGCGTACGACTCGGTCGCCGCATCGGCCGAGGCCGGCTCGCGGCCCGGCGTCGCCATGTTGAACTTGCGGATGAAGAAGCGGAACAGTCCGTAGTACGCGACACCGTACGCGATGCCGAGCGGCACCGCGATCCAGCCCTTCGTCGACAGCCCGTAGTTCAGCACGTAGTCGATCGCACCGGCCGAGAACGTGAAGCCGAGCTTCACGCCGAGGATCTGGCAGATCGCGAGCGACAGCCCGGTGAGCACTGCGTGGATCACGTACAGCACCGGCGCGAGGAACATGAAGCTGAATTCGATCGGCTCGGTCACGCCGGTCAGGAACGACGTGAGCGCCATCGAGAACAGCAGGCCGCCGACCATCGCGCGGCGCTCCTTCGGCGCTTCGTGCAGCATCGCGAGACACGCGGCCGGCAGGCCGAACATCATGATCGGGAAGAAGCCGGCCATGAAGGTGCCCGCGGTCGGATCGCCCGCGAAGAAGCGATGCAGGTCGCCGTGCACGAGCTCGCCGCCGGCCGGCGGCGTGAAGTTGCCGAACACGAACCACGCGAGCGAGTTGATGATGTGATGCAGGCCCGTGACGAGCAGCAGGCGGTTCAGGAAGCCGAACACGAACGCACCGATCGCGCCCGCCGTCGTCAGCCACTGGCCGGCCGCGTCGATCATATGCTGGACCGGCTGCCACACGTAGCCGAACACGATGCCGAGTATCACGCACACCAGCCCGGTGATGATCGGCACGAACCGCTTGCCGCCGAAGAACGCGAGGTAGTCGGGCAGCTTGATGTCCTTGTAGCGGTTGTACAGCAAGCCCGCGACCACGCCCGCGATGATCCCGGACAGCACGCCCATGTTCAGCTTGGGATCGATGTCCTTCATGATCGCGGTCTCGATCAGATAGCCGATCGCGCCCGCGAGTGCCGCCACGCCGTTGTTGTCCTTCGCGAAACCGACCGCCACGCCGATCGCGAAAAGCAGCGGCAGGTTGTCGAAGATCGCGCCGCCGGCGTCGGCGATCATCTTGATGTTGAACACATCCGGCTGCCCGAGTCGCAGCAGGATGCCGGCGACCGGCAACACCGCGATCGGCAGCATCAGCGCCCGGCCCAGGCCCTGTATCTTCAGAAACGGATTCCCGTCCATTCAGTCCTCCAATCCATGTCTCGTCATTAAGCGTCGTTGACCTAATTGCTTTCGTAGTGAAACGGGTCGCGTGCCCGCCGTCGACGTTCAGTCGAGCGGCCAGACCTCGCGGCTTGCTGCCCTTACCGCCTGTGCCGAGTCGAGTGCGAGCAGATCCTGCGCACGCTGGCGACACAGCTGGTAATCGAGACGGCGCACGCGCGCCTTGATGCCCGGCACCGACACCGGGTCGACCGACAGTTCGGTCACGCCGAGGCCGACGAGGATCGGCACCGCGAGCGGATCGCCGCCCAGCGCGCCGCACACGCCGATCCACTTGCCATGCTTCGCCGCGCCGCGCACCGCGATGTCGATCAGGCGCAGCACGGCCGGATGCAGGCCGTCGGACTGCGCGGCCAGATCGGCCTGGCAGCGGTCCATCGCGAGCGTGTACTGCGTCAGGTCGTTGGTGCCGATCGACAGGAAATCCGCGTGCTGCGCGAGCTGATCGGCGAGCAGCGCCGCCGACGGCACCTCGATCATCACGCCGACCTCGATCGGCTCGGTGCGGCCCTGCGCACGCGCGAATTCGTCGATGCGCTTGCGCAGCCGCACGAGCTCGCCTGCATCCGTCACCATCGGCAGCAGGATGCGCACCGCGCCGAACGGCTTCACCGCGAGCAGGCCCTCCAGCTGATCGTCGAGCAGGTCGGGGCGCACCTGCGCGAGGCGGATGCCGCGCAGGCCGAGCGCCGGGTTCGGTTCGGGCGGCAGCGTCAGGTAGTCGACTTCCTTGTCGGCGCCGACGTCGAGCGTGCGGATGATCGCGGTGCGGCCCTGCAGCGCGTCGACGATTGACTGGTAGCTCTGCTGGTGCTCGACGACGCTCGGCGCGGCCTGGCGATGGATGAACATCAGCTCGGTGCGCAACAGGCCGACCGCGTCCGCGCCGTTGTCGACCGCGGTGTTCGCGTCGTCGAGCGTCGCGATGTTCGCGGCGACCTCGATCGCGCGGCCGTCGACCGTCGCGGCGGCTTCGCGCGCCTGCTGCCGGTTCGCTTCGCGCACACCGTCCAGACGCTGGCGTTCGTGGCGCGCGCGCTCGACCTCGAGCGCGGTCGGCGCGTGTTCGAGACGACCCGCGCTCGCGTCGACGACGACCTGCGTGCCGTCCGGAATCGCGTACAGCGCGTCGCCGACCGCGACGAGCGCCGGAATGCCGAACTGGCGCGCGATGATCGCCGCATGCGACGTCGCGCCGCCGCGCGCCATCACGAGCGCGGTCACGCGCTGGCGATCGAGCGACGACAGGTCCGACGGCGTGAATTCCTCGGCGGCGAGCACGGCCTCGTCGGGCAGCGTGCGCGTCGCGCCGCTCGTGTGGCCGAGCGCGCGCAGCACGCGCTTCTCGATGTCGCGCAGGTCGGCCGCGCGCTCGGCGAGCAGCGCGTCGTCGAGTTTCGACAGCGTGTCGATCTGCGTGCGGATCGTCGCGCGCCAAGCGAAGCCCGCGCTCTTGCCGAGGCTGATCTGGTCGCGCGCCGCGTCGACCAGCGTCGGGTCTTCGAGCAGCACGCGATGCACCGCGAAGATCCCCGCCTCGCCGACCGCGCCGCGCGCCGATGCGTTGCGCACCGTTTCGTCGAGTTCGGCGTCGACCGCCTTCAGCGCCTGGTCGAGCCGGCGGCTTTCCGACGCGGGCGTGCCGGTCGCCTGTTCGGGCGGCACGATGTCCGTATCGTCAAGCCGCACCAGCGTGCCGACCGCGATGCCGGGCGCCGCGCACACGCCCGCGAGCGTGTTCGGATCGAGGCTTGCGGCGGTGTTGTGCACGATCGCCTGCGGTGCAGGCGAGCGCAGCCGCGCCGGCTGCTCCTCGACTTCGCCGTGCGCTTCGCGCAGCAGCTCATGCTCGACCGCTTCGACGGCTTGCTGCGCGTGCGCGCCGCGGCCGATCAGTTCGATCGTCGCGCCTTCGCCGGCGCCGAGGCCGAGCAGGCCCACGACGCTCGCGATCGACGCCTTGCGGCCGTCGAACTGCACGTCGACCGTCGCGTCGAAGCCGCGCACGGACTCACGCGCCCGCGCGGCCGGGCGTGCGTGCAGGCCGCCCGGTTGCGTCAGCACGATCTCGCGGCGCACCTCGTGCATCGCCGCGGCGCCGGCCTGCGCCGCCTGCGCGGCGGCTTCGCCCTTGCCGTGCAGCGTCAGCAGCGGCGTCTCGCCGGCGGTCGCGAAACCGCTCGCGCGCTCGACCACGTCGAACGCGTCGGAGTTCGCGATCGCGATCACCGACACCAGCGAATGCGCGCTGCGCGCGACCGCGTCCTGGTCGAACTCGATCAGCAGGTCGCCCGCCTCGACACGCGCGCCGGCTTCGACGTGCGCGGTGAAGCCCTGCCCGTTCAGCTCGACGGTATCGATGCCGATGTGCAGCAGCACTTCCGCGCCTTGCGGCGTCGTGATCGTCACCGCATGACCGGTGCGCGCGAGATGCGACACGATGCCGGCGCACGGCGCGACGAGCTGGCCCGCGAGTGGGTCGATGCCGATGCCGTCGCCGAACATCCCGCCGGAGAACACCGGATCGGGCACATCGGCCAGCGCGACGATCGGCCCGGTCAAGGGACTGAGCAGGACGATCTGATCATGGGTGGAACTCTTCAACTGGGACTCCTCGGCGCGTCTCATCGGCGGTCTCGGCTATCAGTGCGTTTCGGTGACTTTGTTCAGGTGGCGCGGCGTGTCGGGATTGCGGCCGCGCGCGACGGCGAGATCCGCCGCCATCACGTAGAACGAAAGAATGGCGGCGATCGGGTCGAGCGCCGAATGGGCGGACTGCGCGAGCGGCAAGGTCGCGCCGGGCGTGCCGGCGGGCGCCGCGAGCAGCACGGCGGCGCCGCGTGCGCGCATGTCCTGCGCGAGCTGCAGCAGCCCGGCCTGCTCGGGTCCCGGCGGCGCGAACACGAGCAGCGGATAGTCGCGGTCGATCAGCTCCATCGGGCCGTGACGGACTTCGGCGCTCGAGAATGCCTCGGCCTGGATGCCGGAGGTTTCCTTCAGTTTCAGCGCGGCTTCCTGCGCGATCGCAAGACCGAGGCCGCGGCCGATCACGATCATCCGCTCGACGCCCGCGAGCGCGGCGACCGCCGGCGACCAGTCGAGCCGGCCGGCCTGCGCGAGCGCGTCGGGCAGGCCGCGCAATGCCGTCATCAGCGCGGCGTCGCGCTGCCAGTACGCGACGATCTGGGCGGACAGCGACAGCATCGCGATATAGCTCTTGGTCGCGGCGACCGACAGTTCGGGGCCGGCCAGGAGCGGCAGCTGGTGCTCGCACGCGTCGGCGAGCGGCGACGGCAGCACGTTGACGGCGGCGACGGTGCGCGCGCCGGCTTCGCGCAGCGCGGCCATCGTGTTGACGAGGTCGGGGCTCTTGCCCGACTGGGAGAATGCGAGCGCGAGCTGGTCCTGCACCTTCAGCGGCGCCTGCTGCAGCGTCGCGACCGACATCGGCAGCGACGCGACGGGCACGCCGAGGCGGCTCATCGTCAGGCTCGCGAAATAGCTGGCGGCGTGATCCGAGCTGCCGCGCGCGACCGTCAGCGCGACGGCCGGCGGGTGATCGAGCAGTTGGCCGGCGAGCGCTTCGACGCGCGTGGTGTCGGCGAGTTGCGCGGCGACGACCTGGGCGGACTCGCGCGCTTCCTTAAGCATATTCGACAATCGATTCTCCTTCGACGTAGGTCGCGGTGAGGTTCAGGTCGCGATCGAACACGACGAGGTCGGCCCATGCGCCGCGCTCGAGGCGGCCGCGATCGGTGACGCCGAGGTAGTCGGCCGCATAGCGCGACATCCGGTTCGACACGTCGGCGATCGGCAGGCCGAGCGACACGAGGTTGCGCAGCGCCTGGTCCATCGTCAGCGTCGAGCCGGCGAGCGTGCCGTCGGCGAGCCGCACGCCGCCGAGGCACTTGGTCACGTGCTGGCTGCCGAGCCGGTATTCGCCGTCGGGCATGCCGGTGGCGGACGTGCTGTCGGTCACGACGTACAGGCGCGGGATCGCGCGCAGCGCCGCACGAATCGCGCCCGGGTGCACGTGCAGCAGGTCGGGGATGATTTCCGCGTACTCGGCATGAGCCAGCGCCGCGCCCACCAGGCCCGGGTTGCGGTGATGCAGCGGCGACATCGCGTTGAACAGGTGCGTGAAGCCGCATGCGCCGTGCTTGAGCGCGGAGACGGCGTCGTCGTAGGTCGCGAGCGAGTGGCCGAGCTGCACGCGCACGCCGCGCGCGGCCATCTCGCCGATGATCTCGATGTGGCCGGCGATTTCCGGCGCGAGCGTGACGACGCGGATCGGCGCGATCGACAGGTACTTCAGCACTTCGTCGAGCACGGCCGACACGGCCGCGTCCGGCTGCGCGCCGAGCTTGCCGGGGTTGATGTACGGCCCTTCGAGATGCACGCCGAGCACGCGCGCGCCACCGGGCGTGCGGGTGCGGGCGACGGTGCCGAGGTTCGCGACGACCTGCATCAGTTCGTCGCGCGGCGCGGTCATCGTCGTCGCGAGCAGGCTCGTCGTGCCGAACTGCGCGTGCGTGCGCGCGATCGTCTCGATCGCGTCGCCGCCTTCCATCACGTCGGCGCCGCCGCCGCCGTGCACGTGCAGGTCGATGAAGCCGGGCAGGATGTACGGCGCGTCGTTCTTCGCGGGATCGGCGGGCGTGCCGTCGAGCGTGGTGATGCGGCCGTTCTCGCTGTCGAGCGAGCCGTGAATCCAGCCGTCGGGGGTAAGGATGTTTCCAGTCAGCATGACGTTTCTCTTGATGATCTGGTGACGCGGACATCCGCGTCGCGATTTGCAAATCCGTTGCGTTGCGTTCCGTTGCGCGTGGCGCGCGGGCAGTCTCGCGCGTCAGCGTTTCAGTTCGGCGACGAAGTCGTAATAGTCGTCGCGGCAATACGTTTCGGTCACTTCGATCGCGCGCTGGTCGGCGCCGTAGCCGATGCGCGTGATCACGAGCAGGGCCGAGCCCGGCTTCACCGCCATCCACTTCGCGATCTCGTGCGTCGCGTTCGCCGCGCGAAAGTGCTGCAGCGCGCGCACGACGGTCATCCCGCGTGCGTCGAGGTATTCGTACAGCGACGCGCCGAGCGCCTGCGGATCCGGCACCACCGCGGCCGGCAGCGTCGAATGCTCGACGGCCATCACGATGCCGTCCGCGCGGCGCAGCCGTTCGAGCCGCGCGACCGTCGCGCCCGGCGCGAGACCGAGACGCGTGATCTCGTCGCGGCGCGCGGCGCGCAGCTTGCGCGACAGCCACACCGAATCGGGCACGAACCCGCGCTGCTGCATCTTCGCGGTGAAGCCGACGAGACGCGACAGCGGATCGGCCACCCGCGGCGTGATGAAGCTGCCCGCCCCGCGCGCCCGCTTGATCAGCCCCTGCTCGACCAGCAGCGCGAGCGCACGGCGGGCCGTGATCCGCGACACGCCGACCGACCCCGACAGCAGCCGCTCCGACGGCAGCGCCTCCCCGGCCCGCCACGCGCCGGCGTGAATCGCGCACGCCAGGTTGCGGGCGAGCTGCAGATACAGCGGCGTGTCGTCGAGGGGATCGGGCGCCAGTTCGGACCAGCCGGTTTCCATGTGCCTCCGGGTGTCGGACGACGATCTCGGACCGTCGAAAGTGAACGCATTATATAACCACCATAATACCAGTCAACGAACTGGTATTAGCGGTGCAAAAATCGCCGGAAGCCTTGCCCGTCAAGTGTTTTAGTCACGGGAAAGCCTTTGTTTACAACGCGATGCGGGATAGGGATTTACCCGGATTGGTCTGCAAGGGGACAGTTCCGGTGCCGGATTTGCCGGGTTTGGAGCGCCGAAAACGATACCGGGATAGAACCAGTTCGATCGACTGGTATGCATCCGGCGGCAGCGCGCGGGCGGCGTGCCGGCGCGCCGCGTCAGTGGAACTCGCGGCTCGACGTGCGCAGGCCGCCGAGCAGCGGCGTCAGATCCTCGAAATGCTGCGCGACGAGATGCCTCACGTCGCTGACGACCTGCCACACGCCCGACGCCGCGAGCAGCCGCGAATCGAGCGTTTCGCGGCGCTGCCGCGCGAGCAGTTCGGGCCGCACGATCACGTTCACGCAGCCCGTCTCGTCCTCGAGCGTCATGAACATCACGCCCTTCGCGGTGCCCGGCATCTGCCGCGCGATCACGAGCCCGCACGCGCGCGCGAGCCGGCCGTCGGGACGGTCGCGCAACTCGGCCGCGGACGACAGCCGCTGCGCGCGCAACGCGGGCCGCAGCAGCGCGACCGGGTGGCGGTTCAGCGTGAGGCCGGTGGTGTGATAGTCGGCGAGGATGTCGTCGGCTTCCGACGGCGCGCCGAGCACGGGCTGCTCCGTTTCGTCGATCGGCGCGGCGGCGAGCAGATCGCGTTCGGGGGCCGCGGCGACGGCCTGCCACAGTGCATCGCGGCGATGGCCGGCGAGCGTCGCAAGCGCGTTCGCGGCGGCGAGCGCTTCGAGATCGCGCCGTTCGAGCTGCGCGCGGCGCGCGAGCGCGTCGACGTTCTCGAACGGGCCGGCCGCGCGCGCGGCCTCGATGCGCCGCGCGGCAGCCTCGCCGAGCCCGCGCACGAGCGACAGACCGAGCCGCACCGCGGGCTGGCCGTGCGGCGGCGGCTGGCCGGGCAGCGCTTCGAGCGACGCTTCCCAGCCGCTGCGCGCGACGTCGGCCGGCAAGACCTTCACGCCGTGGCGTTTCGCGTCCTGCACGAGCTGCGCGGGTGCGTAGAACCCCATCGGCTGGCTGTTCAGCAGCGACGCGACGAAGATCGCGGGTTCGTGGCATTTGAGCCAGCTGCTCGCATAGGCGAGTTTCGCGAAGCTGGCCGCGTGGCTCTCGGGAAAGCCGTATTCGCCGAAGCCCTTGATCTGCTCGAAGATCTGTTCGGCGAATTCGCGCGTGTAGTTGCGCTCGAGCATCCCGTCGACGATCTTGTCGTGATACTTCTCGAGATTGCCCTTGCGCTTCCACGCGGCCATCGCGCGGCGCAGCTCGTCGGCCTCGCCGGGCGTGAAGCCCGCCGCGACGATCGCGATCTGCATCACCTGCTCCTGGAAGATCGGCACGCCGAGCGTGCGAACGAGCACTGCCTTGAGCGCCTCGCTCGGATACGTGACTTCGCCCTCCTCTTCGCCGGCCACGATCCTGCGCCGCTTCAGGTACGGATGCACGGCGCCGCCCTGAATCGGCCCGGGCCGCACGATCGAGACCTGGACGACGAGATCGTAGTAGTCGCGCGGCCTCAGGCGCGGCAGCATCGACATCTGCGCGCGCGATTCGATCTGGAACACGCCGACCGTATCGGCGCGGCAGATCATGTCGTAGGTGGCTTCGTCATCCTGCGGAATGTGCTTCAGCGTGAACGGCTGGCCGTCCTCGCGCGGCCCGCGCCACGCGGTGCGCAGGTCGAACGCGCGATGCAGCGCCGACAGCATGCCGAGCGCGAGCACGTCGACCTTCATCAGCTTGAGCGATTCGAGATCGTCCTTGTCCCACTGGATCACGCGCCGCCCGTCCATCGCCGCGTTCTCGACCGGCACGAGCCGCGTGAGCTTGCCGCGGCTGATCACGAAGCCGCCCGAGTGCTGCGACAGGTGACGCGGGAAGTTGAGCAAGCGTCCCGCCAGTTCGGCCCACGCGCGAATCAGCGGCGTGTCGGGATCGAGCCCGGTCGTCGCGAATTGCTGCAGCAGGTCGCGGCTGCCGTCGAACCAGCGATGCCCCTTCGCGACGCGATCGACCAGCATCGGATCGACGCCGAGCGCCTTGCCGGTTTCGCGCAACACGCCGCGCGGGCGATACGTCGAGACGGCCGCCGCAAGCGCGGCGCGATCCTTGCCGTATTTTTCGTAGATATGCTGGATGACCTCTTCCCGGCGCTGGTGCTCGAAGTCGACGTCGATGTCCGGCGGTTCGCCGCGCTCCTCGCTGATGAAGCGCTCGAACAGCATCGTGCTCTGTTCGGGGTTCACCTCGGTGATGCCGAGGCAATAGCAGACGACCGAGTTCGCGGCCGAGCCGCGGCCCTGGCACAGGATGTTCCGGCTGCGCGCGTATTTGACGATGTCGTAGACGGTCAGGAAGAACGGTTCGTAGCTCAGCCTCGCGATCAGGTCGAGTTCATGCCTGATCTGCTTCTCGACCTTTTCCGGAAGCCCGTGCGGATAACGCCCGGCCGCCCCGGCGAAGGTTTCCTGTTCCAGATAGCTCGTCGGCGTCAGCCCCGTCGGCACGATCTCGTCGGGATACTCGTAGCGCAGCGAGCTCAGTTCGAAATGGCACGCGTCGAGAATCGCGCACGTCTCCGCGATCTCGTCCGACGCGTACAACTGCCCGATACGCTGCCGCGAACGCAGGTGCTGCTCCGCATTCGGCGCCAGCGCATACCCGCACTCGGCGACCGGCATGCCGACCCGGATCGCCGTCATCACGTCCTGCAATGGCTTGCACGAGCGCCGGTGCATCGTCACGTCGCCGAGCGCGACGATGCGCACGCCGCGCCGCTCGCCGGCCGCACGAATCTCCTCGCGCTGCGCGCCATCGAGCGCGCGCTGCAGCTGCACGAGCCCGAGCCGCGCGCGCTCGCCGAAGGTCGCGCGAAACCATGCGACCTGCGCATCGAGTACGTCGGCGCGCACCGGATACGCGGGCACGAGCATCGCGAAGCAGTCGGGCATGCCGCGCAGGTGCGCGAACTCCGCGGGCGGTGCCGACAGCATCCGCGACGTCAACGTGTAGGTGCCCTTCGGCGCGGCCATCCGCCGCCACGAAATCAGCTCGGAAAGATTGCCGTAACCCTCGCGGTTCTGCGCGAGCAGCACGAGCCCGAACGCGCCGGGGCCCGGATCGTGGCCCGGTGCGACGTCATCCGGCGTGACGTCGAAATACGAACCGATGACGAGCGGCAGCCCTTGCGCCTGCGCCGCGACATGCATGCGCGGCGCGCCGGCCAGCGAGCATTCGTCGGTGATCGCGATCCCGCGATAGCCGAGTTCGGCGGCCCGCTCGACCAGCTCGTCCGCATGCGACGCGCCATGCAGGAACGAAAAGTTCGAACGGCAGAACAACTCCGCGTAATCGGGCAGCCAGCTGAATTCCGCAACCATCTCCGCTCACCCGAACAAGCCGTGCAGGAACCAGCGCGGCTCGACCTGGCTTCCCGAGCGCTCCAGGAACACCCAGTAGCACGCGCCGACCTCGTCCTGGGCGACGTAGTAATCGCGCGCGGCCAGTTGCCCGTCGAACCACCCGGCTTCGATCCGCTCGGCCGACGACATCATCCGGAGCGGCGTATGGAACACCGGCCGGTTCTCGCGCATCAGGAGCGGCTGCGGCTCGGCCAGCAGCCACGTGGGACGCGGCGGCACGGCAGGCAGCCCGCCGGCCGGCTTGCCCGCTTGCGCCTCGAGCGGCAGCCAGCGGTTCGCGGCCTCCGGACGATGATCGGCGACGGGTGCCGCGCGCAGCACGTTCTCCGCGCCGAGCCGCGCGACCAGCAGTTCGAACAGCCGCGCGCGCGACTCGCGCGTGCCGCCCGGCTCGGGAAAGAGATCGTCGGCCGGCGGCGCGACCGATTCGACGCGCGTGGCCTTCAGCCGCACCGCGATCACCGCGGCCGGCAACTCGACGCGCGCGAGCCGCTCGCCGAGCAGCCGCATGAAGTGCGTCTCGTCGCGCACGGGCGCGGCGAACGCGAGCTCGAGCGGCGTCGGCGGCACGGCCTGGCGGCCGCGCTCGTGCTCGAGATCGAACGTCATCGCGGCCAGCGACAGCTGCCGCGCGGCCAGCCACCCGCAGAGCTGCACGACGAGCCGCCGCGCGGCGAACAGCACGGCTTCCGCGTATTCGACGCGCTCCGGCAATTCGAGCCGCACGTCGAACACGGGCGGCACCGCCATCCACGCGAGCGGCTCGACCGCCTCGCCGTACGCGCGATCGAGCGCGGCGAGCAGCGCCGGACCGCAGCGGCGCTGCAGCCCCGCGCGCGGCAGGCCGCGCAGATCGGCGAGCGTGCGGCAGCCGAGGCCGTCGAGCCAGCCCGCATACGGGCGCGCGTCGGGCAGCAGCACGCACGGCAGCCGATCGAGCGTCCTGACGAGCGAAGCCGGCCCGGCCACGCGGCGCCGGATGCGTGCACGCGCCGCCGTGCGCGCGAGCAGCCACGCGCCGCGCCCGGTCGGCGCGGCGGACAGGCGCGCCGCATAGCCGAGCGCCGCGAGCGTCGCGCGCACCTGGCGGCACAGCGACGGCAGGCCGCCGAACAGGCGCAGGCTCGGGCCGACGTCGACGATCAGCGTCGCTTCGTCGTCGAGCGCGACGCACGGCGAGAAGCGCAGCAACGCGAGCGCGACCGCGCGCAGCGCATCGGCCTCGCGGGCGGGATCGCGTTCGACGAGCCGGGTGTCGGGCGCGAGCGTCAGCACGCCGCCGCGCTTCATGCCCGCGCGCACGCCCTGCCGCCGCGCGGGCGCGTCGGCAATCAGCACGACACCCTGCTCGAGCACCGCGCAGCCTGCGTCGTCTGTGTCGTCCGCCGCGCCGTCAGACGGCGGCGGGGCGCACACGTCGAGCGGCAGGCGCGGCAGATGGATGCCGAGCAAGACGCGCATAGCGGCTCTCCACGATGGGCGACGGCAGATCGAGCGCCAGCGGCTCGCTGCGCGCGGGCCCGCGTCGCTTGACGATGTCGAGCGACACGCCGCCCGGCACCGGATGCAGTGCGACGCGCAGCACGGCCGGCGACGGCTGCCGCGCGGCCGACAGCGGGCGCAGCATCACGAACAGCGTGTCGCCGGTGCGCGCGGCCGCGAGATGCAGGCGCCGCAACGCATCGGGCCGCGCGTCCTGCCAGAGCAGCAGCGCACCGCAGCAGCCCGTCCTGAGCGCCTGCTCGGCGGCCCACAACGCGTCGGTGCGGCTGCCGGCACGCAGCCACAGCAGCGCGTCGGACGGCACGCCGAGACCGGCCAGCGCGGTCGCATGCGGCGACTGCGGCGGCGCGACGAGCGCGAGCGGACGCCGCGCGCTGACGGTGCGCGCGAGCGCGGGCGCGAGCAGCCGCATCTCGCCGCAGCCCGGCTGTGCGGCCAGCAATTCGACGAGCCCGCCGACCGGCCAGCCGCCGCCCGGCAGCTCGGCCGACAGCGGCGCAAACCCGGTGTCGATCGTGCGCAAACCGCCGCGCGCGAGCTGCGAGCCGCGCCAGAGCGATGGATGAAGGGATTCGGGAGAAATGGAGGATGCGAGCATGACGCCACCCACAACTGTATGGATATACAGTATATGGCAATGCGCTCGCGTCGCACAGTATTGGTACGAAACCGGCTTTTCGTCAGAGGAAAAACGCGGGAAAAGCCGGCACATCCATCATGTTACGGCGCGCCGCCCCGGGCGTGGCCGGCGCGCGCCGGCCGAACGGCCACCCGCCGCAACCATCCGGCCCCGAGGCCACGCCGGCGAACCGGATCGCGCGGCCAAACCCGCAAGCAAACCGGCACGATGCCACGCCCCGCACACCGCGCCGGTCCGCCCGCCGCGCGTCAGCCGAGCAGCAACGCGTCGTCGTCGAGCTGCTCGTGCCGCACCTTCTCGAACATCTGCAGCAGGTCCGGCACGTCGAGCCCGCGGCGCGCGTCGCCCGACACGTCGAGCACGACCTGCCCCTGGTGCAGCATCACCGTGCGGTCGCCGTAGTCGAGCGCCTGCCGCATGCTGTGCGTGACCATCATCGTCGTCAGCTTGCTCTCGGTGACGATGCGCGCGGTCAGCTCCAGCACGAACGCGGCCGTCTTCGGGTCGAGCGCGGCCGTGTGCTCGTCGAGCAGCAGGATCCGCGACGGCCGCAGCGACGCCATCAGCAGGCTCACCGCCTGCCGCTGGCCGCCCGACAGCAGTCCGATCCGGTCGGTCAGCCGGTTTTCCAGCCCGAGGTTCAGCAGACGCAGCTTGTCGCGGAACAGCTCGCGCGACGGCCGGTCGAGTGCCGCGCGAAAGCCGCGCCGCGCGCCGCGCGCCATCGCGAGCGCCATGTTCTCCTCGATCGTCAGCGCCTCGCAGGTGCCGGCCATCGGATCCTGGAACACGCGCGCGACGAGGTGCGCGCGATCCCACGCGGGCTGCCGCGTGACGTCCGTGCCGTCGATCGCGATGCGTCCCGAATCGACACGCTGGTCGCCGCTGACCGCATTGAGGAAGGTCGACTTGCCGGCGCCGTTCGAGCCGATCACCGCGACGAACTGGCCGTCGGGAATCTCGAGCGACAGCCCGCGCAGCGCGCGCGTCTCGATCGGCGTGCCGGGGTTGAACGTGAGTTTCAGGTCTTGTGCGGACAGCATGTCATGCCCCTCCGTTCTTGCGCGCGAACAGCTTCTTGCGCGTCGCCGGCAGCACCAGCGCGATCGTGACGAGCGCGGCCGTCACGAGGTTCAGGTCCTGCGCCTTCAGGCCGATGAATTCGCTGTTCAGCGCAAGCGCGATGAAGAAGCGGTAGACGATCGCGCCGAGCACGACGGCGAGCGTCGTCAGCACGAGCCGGCGCGCGGGCAGCAGCGTCTCGCCGATGATCACCGCGGCCAGCCCGATCACGATCGTGCCGATCCCCATCGAGATGTCGGCGCCGCCCTGGGTCTGCGCGAACAGCGCACCGGCGAGCGCGACGAGCGCGTTCGACAGCGCCATCCCGGCGAGCGTCGCGCGGCCCGTCGCGATGCCCTGCGCGCGCGCCATCCGCGGGTTCGCGCCGGTCGCGCGCATCGCGAGGCCGAGCTGCGACGAGAAGAACCAGTCGAGACCGAGCTTCGCGACCACCACGACGATCGCGAGCAGCGCCGGGCGCAGCACGTAGTCGGGCATCCAGTCGGGCTGCAGCACGGTGAAGATCGTCGGCTCGGTGATGAGCGGCACGTTCGGCCGGCCCATGATCCGCAGGTTGACCGAGTAGAGCGCGATCATCATCAGGATACTGGCGAGCAGGTCCATGATCTTCAGGCGTACGTTGAGCCAGCCGGTGATGAAACCGGCCAGCGCGCCCGCGACGATCGCGATCACGGTCGACGTGAACGGGTCATGGCCGGCGGAGATCAGCGTCGCGGCGACGGCGCCACCGAGCGGAAAGCTGCCGTCGACGGTCAGATCGGGAAAGTTGAGGATGCGGAACGAAATCAGCACCCCGAGGGCGACGAGACTGAAGATCAGGCCGATCTCCAGCGCGCCCAGAAACGAGAACAGAGACATGATGGGAAAATCCTGTTGCTTCCCGGCCGGACGTGTACGGACGGGCGAAGCGGACGCGCGGCCCCGGGTGGGAGCCGCCCGTCCGGCGGTTTCGTGCAGGCCCGGATCGGGCCTGCCGGCGCGGCGGTGACCGGCGCGGTTACTTGATGACCGTCTTCGCTTCCTTCACGAGATCCGGCGACAGCGCCGTGCCCTGCTTCGCGGCCGCGCCCGTGTTCACGAACAGTTCGAGGTTGCTGCTCGTCTCCGACGCGATCGCGCCCGGCTTCTCGCCCTTCAGGATGCGCGCGACGACCTTGCCGGTCTGCCGGCCGAGGTCGCCGTAGTTGATGCCGAGCGCCGCGATGCCGCCACGCTTCACGCTGTCGGTGTCGCCGGCGACGAGCGGGATCTTCGCTTCGTTCGCGACCTTCACGAGCGCTTCGTACGCGGACACGACGTTGTTGTCGGTGTTCGTGTAGATCACGTCGACCTTGCCGATCAGGCTCTTCGCGGCCGGGCCGATGTCGACGGTGCGCGGCGCGGCCGCTTCCTTCAGCGTCATCCCCTGCTTCGCGAGGATCTCCTTGAGTTCCTTCACGACCACGACCGAGTTCGCCTCGCCCGGGTTGTAGACCATGCCGACCGTCTTCGCCTTCGGCACCACGCGCTTGATCAGCGCGACCTGGCGGTCGAGCGGCAGCTTGTCGGAGACGCCCGTCACGTTGGTGCCCGACGCGCCCCAGCCCTTCACGAGCTGCGCCGCGACCGGATCGGTCACGCCCGAATACACGACCGGCACGCTCTTGGTCGACGCGACGACCGCCTGCGCGGCCGGCGTCGCGATCGCGACGATCACGTCGGGCTGGTCGCCGACGAACTTGCGCGCGATCTGCGCGGCCGTGCCGGTGTTGCCCTGCGCGCTCTGGTATTCCCACTTGAGCTTGTCGTCGCCGTAGCCTTCCGCCTTCAGTTCGGCGCGCACGCCGTCGCGGATCGCGTCGAGTGCCGGGTGGTCGACGATCGACAGCACCTTGACCGTCTGTGCGTGCGCGGCGCCAGCCAGCGCGAATGCGGCGACGCCGGCCGTGATCGAACGGATCGCGAAAATCTTGAAACGCTTCATGGGTGAGTCTCCCCCGTTTTTGTGTCGGTTCTGGATGATGGATTCCCGCCGCCGTCATGCAGGTGCCGATGCGCGCGCAACCGGGTGGCAGTGCGGGCGGCAGCGGCCCCGCGCGGGCCCCGGGAAGGCGCGCGGCGGCGAACGCACGAGGATACCATTTCCGCAGACCACCGCCTGACTCCACGCTTTCACGCGACCGGCCCGCAAGCCCTGCCGCCGCGCCGCCGCGAAGCGCGTGCGAAGCCCGGCCGGCGGCGCTCCGCGCCGGTCCCGGCGCAACGCGTCAGCCGCCCTTGCCGCTTTACGTTATGCTGTCCGCCGACCCAATCCACACCATCGGAGGGCGCATGAAACGGGGAATCCGTGCGATCGCATGCGCGGCCGTCGCGCTGGCGCTGCCGGGCGCGGCATTCGCGCTGACCGACGGCTACGCGCAATACGACGACTGCATGCTCAATGCACTGCGCGAGAGCCGCAACGGCGCGGCCGCGCAACTGATCCAGCGATCGTGCGATGCGCTGTACCGCAACAACGCGATGCTGCTGCCGCGCGAGCGGCGCTTTCACGAGTGCGTCGTGCAGTCGCTGCCGGGCGTGCGCGACAACTACGCGATCCAGCAGATCATGGCGATCTGCTCACGGCGCGGCGAGATGTGAGCCGGCGCTGAACGCCGGTCAGTCGGTTGCCGGCCGCGCCAATGAAAAAGGGCCTGCGCATGCAGGCCCTTTCGTTTCAGCGGTCCGACCGGTGTGCGGCGTTCAGAACGACGCGACCATCGAGCCCTTGAACTGCTTCTTGATGAATTCCCGCACTTCCGGCGACTGGTACGCCTTGACCAGCTTCTTCACCCACGGCTGATCCTTGTCCTTCGCGCGCACGGCGATCAGGTTCGCATACGGGCTCGTCAGCGACTCGAGCGCGATCGCGTCCTTGGTCGGCTGCAGGTTCGCCGCGAGCGCGTAGTTCGTGTTGATCACGGCAGCGTCGACGTCCGACAGCACGCGCGGCAGCTGCGCGGCGTCGAGTTCGGAAATCTTCAGCTTCTTCGGGTTCTCGGCGATGTCGAGCACCGTCGCGTTGTTGCCGCCCGTGCCGGCGCCGGCCTTCAGCTTGATCACGCCTTGCGTCTGCAGCAGCAGCAGCGCGCGGTTCTCGTTCGACGGATCGTTCGGCACCGCGAGCTTCGCGCCTTGCGGCAGGTCCTTCAGCGCCTTGAACTTCTTCGAGTACACGCCGATCGGCGAGATGTAGGTCAGGCCCGCGCTGACGATCTTGTAGCCGCGCTGCTTCACCTGGCTGTCGAGGTAGGGCTGGTGCTGGAAGCTGTTCGCGTCGAGGTCGCCCGAGTCGAGCGCCGCGTTCGGCTGCACGTAGTCGTTGAACTCGATGACCTTCACGTTCAGGCCTTCCTTCTCCTTCGCGACCTTCTGCACGACCTGCCACACTTCCGAATCCGGGCCGGCCACCGTGCCGACCTTGATGACCTTGTCCTCGGCGTGCGCGCCCGCCGACAGCGTCAGCGCGGCACCGGTGGCCAGCACGGAAAATACCTTCAGGAGACTGCGACGCTTCATCTGTTTCTCGCTTTCTTGCTAACTGAAAATGGGGGCGCGATACGGGTATCCCCGGACTCGCAGGAAGGGGCAAATGGTGTCACAGGATCGGCCGGAAGTGAAATACATCCCGCTCATATGGGTATGCACCGCAGCGGTGCTGGCGGGGGATGCGCAATCCGGCCGTTAGTTGCGTTTCAATGAGCGCGGCCACCGGTATCGGCGACCCGGAATGCACCGATCGCGTCGCGCAGCCGCCCGGCCTGCTCCTGCAGCGACGCGGCGGCCGCGGCGGCCTCCTCGACGAGCGCCGCGTTCTGCTGCGTGACCTGGTCCATCTGCGTGACCGCGCGCCCGACCTGCGTGATGCCGCTCGCCTGCTCCTCGGACGCGGCCGCGATCTCGCCCATGATGTCGGTCACGCGCGCGACCGCCTGCAGGATCTCGCCCATCGTCGTGCCGGCCTGGCCGACCAGTGTCGAGCCGTTGCGCACGCGCTCGACCGAATCGACGATCAGCTCGCGGATCTCCTTCGCGGCCGTCGCGCTGCGCTGCGCGAGCGAACGCACCTCGCCCGCGACCACCGCGAAGCCGCGCCCCTGCTCGCCGGCGCGCGCCGCCTCGACCGCCGCGTTCAACGCGAGGATGTTGGTCTGGAACGCGATGCCCTCGATCACGCCGATGATGTCGGCGATCTTGCGCGAGCTGTCGTCGATCTCGCCCATCGTGCCGATCACGCGACTGACGACGTCGTTGCCCGCCCGCGCGATCTCCGATGCGTTGTTCGCGAGCCCGCTCGCCTGCCGCGCGTTGTCGGCGTTCTGCTTCACCGTCGCGGTCAGCTGCTCCATGCTGGCGGCCGTTTCCTCGAGCGACGCGGCCTGCTCCTCGGTGCGCTGCGACAGGTCGTCGTTGCCGGACGCGATCTCGCGGCTCGCCGACGCGATCGACTCGGCCGACTGGCGGATCCCGCCGATCGTCGCCTGCAGGCGCGCCTGCATGTCCCGCATCGCCGCCATCATGCTGGTGCCGTCGCCCGCGCGCACCGGCACCGGCCGCGTGAGGTCGCCCTGTGCGATGCGGGTCGCCAGCGCGGCCGCTTCGTCCGGCTCGCCGCCGAGGCTGCCGCGCACGTTGCGGATGATCACGAGCATCGCCGCGCTGATCACGAAGCCGATCACGAACACGACCGCGAGGTGGCCGAACAGCGTGCGGTAGTAGACGGTATCGATGTCCTTCAGGAACACGCCGCTCGAGATGTTCCAGTCCCACGGCGCGAAGCGCGTGACGTAGCTGATCTTCGGCACCGCGGTCTCGCTGTGCGGCAGCCGCCCGCGATACTCGGCGAAGCCGCTGCCGGTCGCCTTCGCGGCGTTGAGGATCGTGACGAACAGCGGCTTGCCGTCCGGATCGAGATAGTCGCCGACCTGCGTGCCGACCAGCTTCGGCAGCGTCGGGTGCATCAGCACGACGGGCTTCGAATCCATCACGAACACATAGCCCGACTCGCCGTAGCGCATCGCGGCCAGGCTCGCGAGCGCGTCGCGCTGCGCGTCGGCCTCGGGCAGCGTGCCGCTCTGCGCGAGCGCGTGGTAGGCCTTCACGATGCCGGCCGCCGAGTCGACCAGGTTGGCGATGCCTGCCTTGCGTTCGGCGAGCATCGTCGCGCGCGTCTCGTATGCGCTCCATGCGCCGACGCCGAGTAATCCGATCCATACCAGCGCAAGCGCGAGCCACAGCTTGCGGTTCAAACTCATTCTGCTCATCTGCGTGCCTCGTTGTCGAAGTCGATTCCCGCGCTGCGCGCGAACGGCCGGTCGCGCGCAAACGGTTGCCCCCGTATTTACGGCAGCGACACTTACAACTTGAATACACGCATTCGCCGCACCAAGGCCGGCACGACACGGAACGGCCGCTGTGCTACAAAGGCCGGCTGACCGGCGCGCCACGCGCCGGCGACATTCCAGGGCCAACCATGTACGTCATCGACATCCACTACAACGCGTCGCTCGAGCGCATCGACGATGCGCTCGAACGCCACCGTGCGTATCTGCAACCGCTGTTCGAGCGCGGCATCTTCATCGCGGCCGGGCCGAAGGTGCCGCGCGAAGGCGGCGTGATTCTCGCGGCCCGCATCGACCGCGACGAACTGGACGCGATCCTCGAGACCGATCCGTTCGTGACCGAAGGGCTCGCGACGTATCGGGTGACGGAATTCCGGATCACGCGCGCCGCGCAGGGCTTCAACGTACCGGCGCTGCCGTAACGCGCGCGAGCGCGCGAATGTGCGCACGCACGCGGCCGCCGCGAGGCGGCGCATGCGGATCGAGGGGAAGCAGGAGGAATGCGTGACGGCGCGGCGCGGCCGTCACGCGTGTTGCCGGGCGAGCGCCCGGGCGAACATGCGGCGCGCGCCGCTCAGCCGACCAGCAGTTTCAGGTCGTGGACCCACGGGCCGGGGCCCTGGCCGTCGCGCACGAACAGGCGCAGCTTGCCGTCGCGATCGAACACGTAGCTCGCCGCGGTGTGATCCATCGTGTAGCTGCCGGGCGTCTTGCCGGGCACCTTCGCGTAGTACACGCGGAAATCCTTCGTGATCTTCTTGAGCGCCGCTTCGTCGGCCGGCCGCAGGCCGATGAACGACGGATCGAACGCGGGCACGTACTGGCCGAGCAGCGCGGACGTGTCGCGCTCCGGATCGATGGTGACGAACAGCACCTGCACGCGCTTCGCGGCATCGGGCCCGAGCTGCTTCAGCGCCTCGGACAGTTCGGCCATCGTCGTCGGACAGACGTCCGGACAGTGCGTATAACCGAAGAACACGACGACCGCCCGGCCCTTGAAGTCGGCGAGCGTGCGCACCTTGCCGGCCGTATCGGGCAGCGAGAAATCGCTGCCGAACTGCGTGTTGCCGGTGATGTCGAGATTCTGGAATTTCGGCGCGTTGTCGCAGCCGGCGAGCAGCGTGGCTGCCGCGAATGCGCACGCGAGCATCCAGCCTTGGCGCGCGCGGCGCCCGAACCATGAGTGGAGCATTGCGTTCAAACCGTGCGGTTACACGCCGAGCAGCGGGCGTGCGTAGTGATCGACCAGCAGCGCAGCGAACAGCAGCGACAGGTAGACGATCGAGTAACGGAAAGCCTTGCGGGCGAGTTCGTCCGAATAGTCGCGGTAGATCTTCCACGCATACGCGAGGAACACCGCGCCGAGCAGCACCGCGCTCGTCAGGTAGACGGCGCCGCTCATTCCGGAGATGAACGGCATCAGCGTGACCGCGAACAGGATCACCGTGTACAGCAGGATGTGCAACCGCGTGTACTGCTCGCCGTGCGTGACCGGCAACATCGGCAGGCCCGCGTTTTCGTAGTCCTTGCGGCGATACAGCGCGAGCACCCAGAAATGCGGCGGCGTCCACACGAAGATGATCAGCACGAGGATCCACGCGTCGCCGGGCACCGCGCCGGTGACCGCGGCCCAGCCGAGCGCCGGCGGCATCGCGCCCGACGCGCCGCCGATCACGATGTTCTGCGGGGTCATCGGCTTGAGCAGCAGCGTGTAGATCACCGCGTAGCCGACGAACGTCGCGATCGTCAGCCACATCGTCAGCGGGTTCGTGAACGTATAGAGCGTCCATGCGCCGACGCTGCCGAGCACCGCCGAGAACAGCAGGATCTGCGGCGTCGTGATCTCGCCGCGCGCGGACGGACGCCACGCGGTACGGCGCATCATCGCGTCGATCTTCTGCTCGACGAGGCAGTTGATCGCGAACGCGGCGCCGGCCAGCAGCCAGATGCCGACCGTGCCGCCGATCAGCACATGCCACGGCACCATGCCCGGCGTCGCGAGAAACATGCCGATCACCGCGCAGAACACCGCGAGCTGCGTGACACGCGGCTTCGTCAGCGCCATGTACTGCGAGAACCGGCTACCGGGCGATTGGGAAAGGGTGCTTTGCATGGGGACGGTCACGCCGGGGCGGCGTCGCGCGCGGGCTGCACGACACGGCCTGGGCGGCTTGAAAGGATGCGAAAGTTTAACATGACGACGAGCAGCAGCAGGATCGCGGCGCCGCCGTTGTGCGCGACGGCCACCGGCAGCGGCCACTGCAGCACGATGTTGGTCAGGCCCGTCACGAACTGCAGCAGCACGACCAGCAGCACGCCGTTCGCGGGCCGCCGCAAGGACGCGAAGCGGCGCATCTTCAGCGCGAACGCGACCAGGTACGCGACCACGACGAACGCGAACGTGCGGTGGGTCCAGTGGATCGCGACCAGCGCGTCCTGCGTGATGGCGTCGCCGTCCTTCGTCATGCCGAGCGCGCGCCACAGATGGAAGCCCTGGCCGAAGTTCATCGGCGGAATCCACTGGCCGTTGCAGGTCGGGAAATCGGTACACGCGAGCACCGCGTAGTTGGTGCTCACCCAGCCGCCGAGCGCGATCTGCACGACCAGCAGCACCAGCGCCGCGAGCGCGGCCGCGCGGTAGCGGCCGGCCTCCGGGTCGTGCGACGGCAGCGGCGTCTGCCGCGCCGCGAGCCAGCCGAGCGTGCCGAGCAGCATGAGGCCGAGCAGCAGGTGGGTCGTGACGATCACCGGCTGCAGCTTCATCGTGACCGTCCACGCGCCGAACACGCCCTGCACGACGATCAGCAGCAGCAGGCTCGTCGGCCACCACGGCGACACGTTCAGCGGGCGGCGGCGCAGCCGCGCGGACCAGGCGATCACGACCTGCGCGATGATCAGCACGCCGATTGCCATCGCGAAATAGCGGTGAATCATCTCGATCCACGCCTTCGTCATGCTGACGGGGCCGGTCGGCATCGCCTGATGCGCGGCCGTGATCGCGGCGTGCGCGATGAACGGCGACGACGTGCCGTAGCAGCCGGGCCAGTCCGGGCAGCCGAGGCCCGAATCGGTCAGCCGCGTGAAGCCGCCGAACATCACCAGGTCGAGGGTCAGGAACGTGGTGATCCACACCAGCTTGCGGAACTTGTTGTCGTCGGCCTTCACCCACACGTACGACAGCGGCAGCAGCGCGATGCAGAGGCCGATCAGGCCGAGTTGCAGTAGATACGACATCGAATGTGTGCCTCGTTGTCTCGCCTTAGCCGATGCTCGACCACTTCAGCAGCTTCGTGACGTCCGACTTGATCTTGCTGGGGTTCGGGTCCTTCGGGAACCGCATCATCAGGTTGCCGTTCGGGTCGACCATGTAGATGTGGTCGCTGTCCTTCGTGCCGGCGTCGGCCGGCAGCCAGGCGGCCACCGCGGCCGGATCGGCGACGAGCCGGCGCGTGTCCGGATACGCGTCGAGCACCTTCTGCGGCATCGCGCCCGCATCGCCGCGCAGCCACACCATCGTGATCCGGTGCCGCTCGCCCGCCTGCGTGACGCGGATCTGGCGCATGAAATAGAGCTTTTGCGCGCATGCGTCGTCGCACGCGCTGCGGTCGGTCATCACGAACAGCCACACGCCGCGCAGCGACGACAGCGGCACCGTCTTGCCGGTTTCGTCGGTGACCTGCAGGTCGGCCGGGATCGGCCGCTGCGGCTCGATCAGCGTGCCGTAGTTGGTCGAGCCGCCCTTCGGCTTGATCACGTAATAGGTGAAGTACGACGCGATGATCGGCGCCGCGCACACGAGACCCAGCAGCACGAGCATCCAGCGGCCGCGCTTGCGGGCCGCGGGCGAGATCGGCGCTGCGGCCGGACCCTGACGGGAAGATTGCATGGACAAATCAGACCTCTCGAAACGAACCCGCGGCGCTTGCGCCGCGTCCTGGCATGGCGCTCACGCGCCGGCCGACTTCTTCGCCGCACGCCGCGCGGCGTACAGGCCGAAGCCGAGCGCGGCCGTCGCCATGGCCCACCACTGAAACATGTAACCGTAATTGCGCTCGACACCGGTCGTCGCCGCCGGCCAGTCGCGCACGAGCTTGTCGCCGTCGTCGCTCGTCTGCTGGATCACGAACGGCTGCAGCGGCAGCCCCGTTTCCTTCGCATACGCGGCGACCTCCAGGTTCTGCCGGATCTTCTGGTGCGCGGCCGAGCCGCCTTCGCCGAGTTCGAACGCGCGCGACGCATCGGCGCGCGCAATGCCTTCGATCTCGATGTCGCCGTCGGGCGTCGGGAACGGCTCGATGGCCGTGCGATCGGCGATGTTGCGCGGCAGCCAGCCGCGGTTCACCAGCACGACGCCGCCGCCCGAGAGTTTAAACGGCATCACGACGTAAAAACCCGGCTGGTCGTTATACGGCCGATTGTCGAGGAACACCGCTTGCTCCGGCAGGAAGCGGCCCCGCGCCCGCACGCGGTGGAACTCGATCGATGCGAGCGGAATCGGCTGCGCACCGACGTCGACGGGCACCGCGTGCTCGTAGCGCACGATGCTCGCCTGCAGCGCTTCCTTCTGGTGCGCGCGGTCGCGCTGCCAGAAGCCGAGGCGAATCGTGATCGCGACGACGACGAGAATCAGCAGCGCAGGCAGCCAGCGAATCTTCATCGGGCCACCCGCGAGGCGCAATCGCGAAAGCGAAGTGCGATAATTATCCTCTTCCTTTCGAATTGCCGTCGTCCGGTTCGTGTCATGCACATCCTCGTTCCCATCGCCTTCGTCCTCATCGTCGCCAGCATGGGCTCGGCGCTCTACTTCATGATGCAAGACCGCGGCCATACGAAACGCATGGTGTGGTCGCTGGCCACCCGCGTCGGGCTGTCGGTCTCGCTGTTCCTGTTCATCCTGTTCGCGAACTGGATGGGCTGGATCCATTCGACCGGCCTGCCGATCGGGCGTTGATGCATTCGCCACGGCAGCCGCCGTGACCGCCGTGACCGCTGTGACATTTCGCCGCACAACGGCGCCACCAAGCAAAAGCGCCGCCTGACTGAGTCGCGGCGGCGCCGATTGGCGTTGAGCGCAAGCAGCCAGCCGCTGCCCCGTCCCCGCCAATGAAAACGGCCCGCGCATCGCTGCGCGGGCCGTTGTTGCATTTACAGCCAGTAGACGACGACGTACAGGCCGAGCCAGACGACGTCGACGAAGTGCCAGTACCACGCGGCGCCTTCGAATGCGAAGTGGTGATCGGGCTTGAAGTGGCCGCGGATCATCCGCACCAGCACCACCGCGAGCATCGTGCCGCCGAGGAACACGTGGAAGCCGTGGAAGCCCGTCAGCAGGAAGAACGTCGAGCCGTAGACGCCCGAATTCAGCGTCAGGTTCAGTTCGTTGTACGCGTGGTAGTACTCGAAGCCCTGCAGGAACAGGAAGCTGACACCGAGCACGAGCGTCGCGGCCAGCCAGGCGATCGCCTTCTTGCGATGATCGTCGCGCAGCGCGTGGTGCGACACCGTCAGCGTCGCGCCCGACGCCAGCAGGAATGCGGTGTTGATCGTCGGGACCGGCCACGGGCCCATCGTCTTGAAGTGACCGGCAAGCGCGGCCGGGCCTTCGTTCGGCCACACGGCGGAGAAGTCCGGCCAGATCAGCTTGTAGTCGAGGCTGCCGAGCTGGTGCAGCGCGATTTCACGCGCGTAGAACAGCGCGCCGAAGAATGCGCCGAAGAACATGACTTCGGAGAAGATGAACCAGCTCATGCTCCAGCGGTACGACTTGTCGACGTTCTTGCCGTAATGACCGCCTTCCGACTCGGCGATCGCGTCGCCGAACCAGTGATACAGCGTGAAGAGCAACCACAGCAGGCCGAGCAGCGCCGTAAACGGCGCCCAGTCGTGACCGTTGATCCACAGCGCCGCCGACCCGAGCATGACCAGCAGGCCGATGGCCGCACTGATCGGATGCTGCGACGGATGCGGCACGAAATAGTACGGGGTCTGGTTTTGACCGCTCATGCTTGATTCTCCACTTCAGTCCAATTTGTGTACCGGAAACCGCTCCGGCTTTATTTCTTGCGCGGCACGACCGCCGCCGCTCTTTCCCGCACGCAGCGCCCGGGCGCTACGCACTGCATTCCTTCGTGGCCGCGGGCCTCAACCCACGACCGCACGCACGATCAGGATCAGCACGCCGATGAACACACCGGCCGCGATCAACGCGACGATCAGCACGTGCAGCGGATTGAGCTGCGTCGCGTCGGCCTCCAGGTCGCGCCGCTTGCGCACCCCGAAGAACGACCACAACACCGCTCGCAACGCCTGGCCGAACGACCCGCTCCGCTTGGTCTCTGTCACCGCCCCGTCTCCGTCGTCATGCGTCCGGCTTCGCCGCGCCCTGCGCCGCTGTCTTGCGCGGCGCCGGCGCCGGCGCGGCCGGCGTATTCAGCTCGAAGAACGTGTACGACAGCGTGATCGTCTTCACGTCCTTCGGCAGCTTCGAATCGATCACGAACACCACCGGCATCTTGCGCGACTCGTTCGCAGCGAGCGTCTGCTGCGTAAAGCAAAAACACTCGATCTTCTTGAAGAATTCCGTCGCCTGCTTCGGCGCGTAGCTCGGAATCGCCTGCGCCACCACCGGCCGGCCCTGCCCGTTGGTCACGTCGTACACGATCGTCGTCAGCTCGCCCGGATGCACGTCGAGGCTGTTGTGCTCCGGCTTGAAACCGAGCGGCCCGCGCGCATTCGCATCGAACTCGACCGACACCGTGCGGCTGTAGTCGACCTGCGAGTTCTTCACCTCGCGTTCGCTGACATCGCGCTGCACCAGGTTGTTGATGCCCGTGATCTGGCAAATCGCGCGATACATCGGAATCAGCGCGAAGCCGAAGCCGAACATCAGTCCGGCCACGACGAAGAGCTTCACCAGCATCGAACGATTGAACGCGCGATCGACGGCGCCCTCTTCCGGCTTCGACATACGACTACTTCCTCGCTACTGCGTCAGTTACTGCATCAGTGAGTGGACAGCCACCACTGCTTGATCACGACACCCACAAAAAAAACGGCGGCGATGACGAGCAGGATGAGGCCGAGCCGCTTGTTGCCCGCGCGAATCTGCGCGGGCGTTCGTCTTTCTTGTGGATTCCGGTTCATCTGAAACTTCGCTGATCCATCGATTCGGCGCCCGCCGCGCCTGCCTGAGCGGCAGGCAGCGGCGGAGCGCAGGGTGAAACTTATTCGACGTGCGGCGGTTGCTCGAACGTGTGGAAGGGAGCCGGGCTCGGCACCGTCCACTCGAGGCCCGTCGCACCATCCCACGGCTTGTCCGACGCCTTTTCCAGCTCGCCGCCGCCACGGTAGGCCGGCAGCGCGACCGCGAACAGGAAGTACACCTGCGCGAGGCCGAAGCCGAATGCGCCGATCGTCGCCACCTGGTTGAAGTCCGTGAACTGCGCCGGGTAGTCCGCATAGCGGCGCGGCATGCCCGCGAGACCGACGAAGTGCATCGGGAAGAACGTCAGGTTGAAGAAGATCATCGACGACCAGAAGTGGATCTTGCCGCGCGTCTCGTTGTACATCCAGCCCGTCCACTTCGGCGCCCAGTAGTACCAGCCCGAGAACAGCGCGAACAATGAGCCGGCCACCAGCACGTAGTGGAAGTGCGCCACCACGAAGTAAGTGCCGTGGTACTGGATGTCGAGCGGCGCCATCGCCAGCATCAGGCCCGTCAGGCCGCCGAACGTGAACACGAACAGGAAGCCGATCGCGAACAGCATCGGGGTTTCGAACGTCATCGAGCCGCGCCACATCGTCGCGAGCCAGTTGAACACCTTCACGCCCGTCGGCACCGCGATCAGCATCGTCGCGTACATGAAGAACAGCTGGCCGGTGACCGGCATGCCCGTTGCGAACATGTGGTGCGCCCAGACCATGAACGACAGGATCGCGATCGACGCCGTCGCGTACACCATCGAGCTATAGCCGAACAGCGTCTTGCGTGCGAACGCCGGGATCACCTGCGACACGATCCCGAACGCCGGCAGAATCATGATGTACACCTCGGGGTGGCCGAAGAACCAGAAGATGTGCTGGTACATCACCGGGTCGCCGCCGCCTGCCGCGTTGAAGAACGACGTGCCGAAGTGGCGGTCGAACAGCACCATCGTGATCGCGCCTGCCAGAACCGGCATCACGGCGATCAGCAGGTACGCGGTGATCAGCCAGGTCCATGCGAACATCGGCATCTTCATCAGCGTCATGCCCGGTGCGCGCATGTTCAGGATCGTCACGACGATGTTGATCCCGCCCATGATCGACGACGCGCCCATGATGTGGACCGCGAAGATCGCGAAGTCCATGCCCGGGCCCATCTGCGTCGACAGCGGTGCGTACAGCGTCCAGCCGGCGGCCGTCGCGCCGCCCGGCGCGAAGAACGAACCGACCAGCAGCACGGCCGCGACCGGCAGCAGCCAGAAGCTGAAGTTGTTCATCCGCGCGAACGCCATGTCGGACGCGCCGATCTGCAGCGGAATCATCCAGTTCGCGAAGCCGACGAACGCCGGCATGATCGCGCCGAACACCATGATCAGGCCGTGCATCGTCGTGAGTTCGTTGAAGAACTCCGGACGCATGATCTGCAGGCCCGGCTCGAACAGCTCGGCACGGATGCCGAGGGCCATCACGCCGCCCGACAGGAACATGATGAACGAGAACAGCAGGTACAGCGTACCGATGTCCTTGTGGTTGGTGGCGAACAGCCAGCGCCGCCAGCCGTGCGGCATTTCGTGCGCGTGGTCGTCGTGCGCGTGGTCCGCGGCTACGTCGTGCCCGATGCTAGACATGAGAATCTCCTAATGCGAATACGTCGACTAACTCAGCGACACGTCAAGCCGCCGGCCCGATCTCGACACGCCGGGCTTCCTTGGCGTCAGCCCCGCCCGTGATCGTTTCCGGCTTTTTCATGATGATGTGGTCTTCCGCCACGCCTGCTGCCTTCAGCGCGTCGCGCACGGCCTGTGCACGATGCTTCGCCAGTTCGGCGTTCGCGTCGGCCGAGCCCGTCTTGTCGGTGAAACCCGACAGCGCGAGCTTCGCGTCCGGATGTGCCTTCGCATAGTCGGCCGCGGCGGCGATCGCCGCTTTCGCGTCGGCCGGCAGCACGCTCTTGCCCGTTTCGAAGTAGATCGTCGACACAGCCGCCGATGCCGACGCTGCCGCCGGTTGCTCGGCCGCACCCGACGCGGCTTGCGCCGGTGCCGAAGCCGCTTCTGCCGGCGCTGCCGCGCCCGCCGTGTCTTCCGGCATCTTGCCGTTGCGCGCGTCAGTCACTTGCTTCGGCTGCAGCAGGTCGTTCTTGTGGTTGCCCCACGAGTTGCGCTCGTACGTGATGACCGATGCGATGTCGAGATCCGACAGCGACGCCCACGACGGCATGGCACCCTTGCCGTGCAGCACGCGCTCGACGTGGCCGGCGATCGGACCGTTCACGATCGGGCTGCCGTCCATCGCCGGGAACGCGCCGAGGCCCTTGCCGTTCACCTGGTGGCAGGCCGCGCAGTTCGCCTTGTAGACTTCCTCGCCGTGCGCGACGAGTTCGGCCATCGTGTAGACCTTGTTCGGATCGACCGATGCGCTGGCCAGCTTGGCCTTCTGCGCGGTCACCCACTTCGCGTAGTCGTCGTCCGACAGCACGACGACCACGACCGGCATGAACGCGTGTTCCTTGCCGCACAGTTCGGTACAGAAGCCGCGGAACGTGCCGACCTTGTCGGCCTTGAACCACGTATCGCGCACGAAGCCGGGGATCGCATCCTGCTTCACGCCGAACGCGGGCACGTACCACGAGTGAACGACGTCGTTCGCGGTCGTGATGATCCGGATCTTCTTGTTGACCGGCACGACGAGCGGGTTGTCGACTTCCTGCAGGTAGGTCTCGGTGATCGGCTTCTTGCCCATCACTTCGTCACGCGGGGTGCTGAGCGTCGACAGGAAGCTGATGCCCTCGCCCGGACCCTTCACGTAGTCGTAGCCCCACTTCCACTGGTAGCCGGTGACCTTGATCGTGAGATCGGCGTTGGTCGTGTCCTTCATCGCGACGACGGCCTTCGTGGCCGGCAGTGCCATCAGCACGACGATGATGAACGGCACGATCGTCCAGATGATTTCGACGGTCGTGCTTTCATGGAAATTGGCGGCCTTGTGGCCTTTGGATTTGCGGTGCGCGAAGATCGAATAGAACATCACGCCGAACACGCCGACGAAGATCACCGTACACAGGATCAGCATCATCGTGTGGAGATCGTAGAGCTCCTCGGCGATCTTCGTGACAGGCGGCTGAAAGTTGATCTCGTTGACGCGGGGGCCGCCCGGGCTATCACCGACCGCCAGAGCCGCGCCGGCAAAGAGCAATCCGCTGCATGCCAGCACGCCCGTGAGGGCTCGCTTGATTGTTTTCATAGCATCCTTACCCAAAATTTCCATTCAAACCCTCCCCCGTCGCAAGCCGCCGGCCTGTTCCGGCCGGTGCCCGCGCCTCGTCAGCCGCAGCGCCTGAGCGACACGCGCAGTTCGTCGGCGAACTGCGCACGCTTGTGCTGCGCGAGATGCTGCCCGATTACGACGGTCTGCCCGCGCGATACCAGTCGAATCGGATCGCGTGGCGTCGCACCCGGCTCGACCCGCACCCAGCGCGGGTTGAATTCGATCTGCGTGAGCCGCTCCGCATCCATCCGCTCGATCACGAGCCGGTGCGGAAACAGCCTGATGCGCTCGAAATCGACCGCATGACGGGCATGGATCGCAAACGCGACGCCGACCGCCAGCAATTCGATTCCGGTGAAGGGCATGACGAGCCAGGCCCCCCGCCACATCAGCACTGCCGCGATCACCAGCGAGAAGCTCGCGAGCGACGCGTAAAACAGCACGAACTGGCGCGGCGACACCGAACAGTTGCGTTTCATGAGCCAGTCTTCGAGGACCGGTTCACCGTTCGCCGCTTCCGCCAACACCCTCGCTGCTTCCATCGCCGCCTCACGCGAATGGCATGCGATGCATGCCTGCATCGGACTCGTCGGCCCGTATTGCGGGGACCCCGGGACGACAAGCTGACGCATTATAGGCGGGTTCAATGGCATCCACAAGCAAGCGGCTATCGGCCCGCGAGCCAAGCGCCACAAGCTTCCCGGCCATTTTCGGCGTCAATTCGACCCCGCTTTGCGCCGCTAATTTCAGACATAACAAAACCCCTCTTTACCGCTTTACCGATTCTTCGGACGCCCCTTTCCGATATCTTCGATGCGCACGATCCCGTGCCCCTCGGCGGTCGTGCGCGGCACGGCCTTCCACGCGTGGCCGTAGATCACCTCGAACGTCAGCGGAATCGTGCCGTCCGCGCGCCGGCGCGCCTCCAGCGCGTCGCCGAGCGCCGCGCGAAAGCGCCGCGCCGCGCCTTGCGGCACCGCGCGGTCGAACGGATAGGCACCCCAGCGGCGCACGTCGGCCAGCAGGGAATCGGGGGTCTTGTACGTGACGGTCAGCACTTCCTGGTCCATCACCGGAATCTCGAAGCCGCTCTCGACGAGCATGTCGCCGAGGTCGTGCATGTCGACGAAATCGACGACGCGCGCGGCGGGCGGCGCGATGCCGACCGCCGCTTCGGCGTCCGCGCAGGCCGCGCGCAGCTCGCGCAGCGTGTCGGGGCCGAGCGTGCTGAACATCAGCAGGCCGTTCACGCGCAGCACGCGCTGCCATTCGGGGAACACCGTATCGGGACGCGAATGCCAGTGCAGCGCGAGATTCGACCAGATCAGGTCGAACGCGCCGGCCGCGAACGGCAGCACCGAGAAGTCGGCCTGCGCGACGCGCGGGCCGCGCTGGCCCAGCGCCCGGCCGAGCGACGCGGGCAGCCAGCGGCGCCAGCTCGTCTGCTCGACCTCGCGCTGGCCTGCCCGCGCGAGCATCGCGCCGGACAGGTCGACGCCGAACACCGGGGCTTCGGGAAAGCGCGCGCGCAGCGCCGGCAGGTCGTCGCCCGGGCCGCAGCCCGCGTCAAGCACGGCCGCGGGGCTCACCTTGATGTATTCGAGGCGCTCGTTCATCCGCTGCGCGATCTCGCGCGGCAGGAACGCGACCGCGTCGAACGCGGCGGCGCGGCGATCGAAGATCCGCCGCAAACGCCGGGCGTCATTGGCCGGACGGCCGGTTGAAGTCGAAGCTGAGGACATGTCGGGCACACTGGCGAAGAGCCCGAAGTATACTCGCTCGCCTCGCAGCCTTCATCGAGGCGGGCCCGCCAGGAGTGTTCGCGATGGATCGCAGTTCCGCCCCGCGTCCGATGCGCGTCGTTTTGTCGCAGGTTCGCGCGCTGGCCGTGCGCGTCGTCGCGCTCGCGTTGCCGAATCGATGCGCGCTGTGCGGCAATTTGTCACACACGGTGATTTGCAGCGCCTGCGACGCCGCGTACTGGAATGAAGCGCGGCTGCGCTGCGACGTCTGCGCGGTGCCGCTGGGCGTCGGGCGGCCAAGGCCGCGTGCAGGCCGCGGCCGGCACGGTGACGCCGGCCCCGCGTCCGCTTACCGGTGCGACGCATGCCGCGCGACGCCGCCGCCGTTCGATGCGACGCTCGCGCTCGCCGATTACCGCGCGCCGCTCGACGGGCTCGCGCGCGGCCTGAAGTTTCACGCGCGACTCGCGCTCGGCGCCGAATTCGCGGCCCGGCTCGCACAGCGGGTGGGCGACACGGACGCGATGCGCGCCGCGGGCGGCTTCGACGTGATCGCGCCGGTGCCGCTGTCGCACCGACGGCTCGTCGCGCGCGGCTACAACCAGGCGTGGGCGATCGCGCGGCCGCTCGCGCGCCGGCTCGGCGTGCGCGCCGACGCGGCGCTGCTGGCACGCGTGGCCGAGACTGCGCCGCAGTCGCGGCTCGACCGGCGCGCGCGGCGCGACAACGTGCTCGCGGCGTTCGCGGTGGCGGGCGACCTCACCGGCCGCCACGTGGCGCTCGTCGACGACGTGATGACGTCCGGCGCGACGCTCGCGGCGGCCGCGCAGGCATTGAAGGCGGCAGGTGCCGCGCGCGTGACGAATCTGGTTGCGCTGCGCACCGCCAGGGATTAATTAGATTAGATAGAGGCCGGCCGCCCGCACGCGGCAACGGCCGTCACGAACCGGCCGGCCGGGACGGCATGCACGTTGCTCCGCCCCGGCCGGCCCAGCCAGACCCAACCATGTTCAACGTCGTCCTCGTCGCCCCCGAAATTCCGCCGAACACCGGCAACGTGATCCGCCTGTGCGCCAACACCGGCGCGCGCCTGCACCTGATCGAGCCGCTCGGCTTTCCGCTCGACGACGCGAAGATGCGCCGTGCGGGCCTCGACTATCACGAGTATGCGGAAATGCGCGTGCACCGCGACTGGGACGCGTTCGTCACGGCCGAAGCACCCGATCCCGCGCGGATGTTCGCGTTCACGACCCGCGGCTCGGGCCGCTTCCACGACCATGCCTTCGTGCCGGGCGACTGGTTCGTGTTCGGCTCGGAAACGCGCGGCCTGCCGGCCGAGGTGCTCGAGCGCTTCCCGAACGAACAGCGCGTGCGCCTGCCGATGCGGCCGGGCAACCGCAGCCTGAACCTGTCGAACACGGTAGCGGTGGTCGTGTTCGAGGCGTGGCGCCAGGCCGGCTTCGAAGGCGGCGCCTGACGTGCCCGCCCGGCCCGCGCCGCGCGGCCGGATCCGCCAACTCGCTAGATGCGCGCGAGCCGCGCGCGATACAGGTCGTAGATGTCGGATGAAAAGCACGCGAATACCACGCGTGCGAGGTTCGGCGCCTGCGGCAGCATTTCGACGACCGTGCCGACCGCGATGTCGACGGCCTCGTCGGCCGGATAGCGATACACGCCGCAGCTGATCGCCGGGAATGCAATCGAGGTCGCCGCCACCTCCTCGGCCAGCTCGATCGCGCGCCGATAGCAAGCCGCGAGCAGTTCGGCCTCGCCGCGCCCGCCGCCGTCCCACACCGGGCCGACCGCATGAATCACGTAACGGGCCGGCAACCCGTGGCCGCGCGTGAGCTTCGCGTCGCCGGTCTCGCAGCCGCCGAGCGTGCGGCACTCGGCGAGCAGCCCCGGGCCGGCCGCGCGATGGATCGCGCCGTCGACCCCGCCGCCGCCGAGCAGCGAACCGTTCGCGGCGTTGACGATCGCGTCGACGTCGAGCGTCGTGATATCGACGCGTTGCGCGTCGAGCGTGGTGGAACCGATCTGCAGCATGACACCCTCCCGAAACGCCGGAGACTGTTCAAGCGTAGTGCGCTTTGGCGCCGCCCGCTTTGCGCGAGCGCGCCCGGCCGCAAATATTGTGTGATTCGTCGGCGTGATTCGCCGGTGTCATTCGGCGCGCGCGTCGCGCCGCAGCAGGCCGCTGACCGCATCGCGCGGCGCGACGCCGTCGAACAGCACGCCGCACACGGCTTCGGTGATCGGCATTTCGATCGCCTGCGCGCGCGCGAGCGCGAGCACGGCCTGCGCGCAGCGCACGCCTTCGGCCACATGGCCGAGCGCGCCGAGGATGTCGTTCAGCGAGCGGCCGGCCGCCAGTTGCAGGCCGACCGTGCGATTGCGCGACAGGTCGCCCGTCGCGGTGAGGATCAGGTCGCCGAGGCCCGTGAGGCCCGTGAAGGTTTCCGCACGGCCGCCGAGCGCGACGCCGAGACGCGACATTTCGGCGAGGCCGCGCGTGATCAGCGCGGCGCGCGCGTTCAGCCCGAGCCCGAGCCCGTCGGCGATGCCGGTCGCGATCGCCAGCACGTTCTTCACCGCGCCGCCGACCTCGACGCCGACCACGTCGTCACCCGTATAGATCCGCATCGCGCCGTGATGGAACGCGGCGAGCGTCCGCTCGCGGCATTCGGCGGACGTGCTCGCGACCGTCAGCGCGACGGGCAGCGCAAGCCCGACCTCACGGGCGAAGCTCGGCCCCGACAGCACGCCGTTGCTATGCTGCCCCGGCAGCTCGGCCGCGATCACCTGGTGCGGCAGCAGATGCGTGTCGGCCTCGAAGCCCTTGCAGACCCACACGACATGCGCGGGCACGCAGCCTGTGTCGCGCATCGCACCGAACAACGTGCGCAGCCCGGCCACGGGTGCGGCGATCACGCACAGTGCGTCGTCCGCGGCGCCGTGCGCGAGCGCGGCGCCGAGATCGGCTTCGTAGCGCAGCGCATCGGGCAGCGCGATGCCGTCCAGATAGCGGGAATTTTCGTGCCGGGCCTGCAGCCCGGCGATCAGCGCGGCGTCGCGCGCCCAGAGAAGCGTATCGTGCCGCGCGGCCAGATGGCCCGCGAGCGCGGTGCCCCAGGCACCGGCGCCGAGAACGGCTACTTTCATACCCAGCACCGGTCCGGAGTGAAACGTCAGTTCAGCGTCGTGCCGTTCGGCGCGCCTGCTGCACCGGCCTGCTGCTGCTGAAGCTGCGCGAGACGCTGCTCGTACAGCGCCTGGAAGTTGATTTCCGCCAGGTGGATCGGCGGGAAGCCCGCACGTGTGATCGCGTCGGCGATGTTCGAGCGCAGGTACGGGAACAGGATCGTCGGGCAGGCGATGCCGACGAGCGGGTCGAGCTGTTCGTCGGGAATGTTGCGAATGTCGAAAATGCCGGCCTGCTTCGCTTCGATCAGGAACGCGACCTTGTCCTTCACCTTCGCGGTGACGGTACCCGACACGACGACTTCGAACACGCTTTCCGCGAGGCGTTCGGCCTTGACGTCGACTTCGACTTCAACCGACGGCATGTCCTGCTCGAGGAAGATCGCCGGCGAATTCGGCTGCTCGAGCGACATATCCTTCAGGTAGACGCGCTGGATATTGAAGAACGGTTGGTTTTCGACGTCGGACATGGTGTTTCCCTAAAAGTGGTGACGAGACGGCCCGGCTTCACGCCGGCCGCCTCGGTTGAATCCTGCGCGCTCGAGCCGCGGCGCGACCGGCGGCCATTCTGCCCTATTCAGGCCGCTTGCAGAAGCGGCACGAGCCCGCCTTCGCGGTCGAGCTTCGACAGATCGTCGTAACCGCCGACGTGCGTGTCGCCGATATAGATTTGCGGCACCGTGCGACGGCCCGTGCGCGTCATCATTTCGTCACGGCGGGCCGGATCGCGGTCGATCAGCACCTTTTCGATCTGCTCGACGCCGCGCAGCTTCAGCAGGCGCTCGGCCTGAATGCAATACGGACACACCTGCGTGCTGTACATCAAAACCTTGCTCACTTCGCCACTCCTTGTTTGACGACCGGCATCCCGGCCTGCTGCCAGGCGGCGACGCCGCCCTCGAGCACGTGTACCTCGGCATAGCCTGCCGCCTCGACCTCGCGCGCCGCCTTCTGCGACTGCTGGCCGTTCTGGCAGACGAGCAGCACCGGAGTGCTCTTGTTTTTCGCGACCTGCGCGATTTTCGCGCCGATCTCGCCGGCGGCGACCTGGCGCGCCGACGGCAGGTGGCCGGCGGCGAAGTCGGACGCGGCACGCAGGTCGATCACGACCGCGTTGCGGCGATTGATGAGTTGCGTCGCCTCAGCGGCCGACAGGCCGCCGCGGCCGCGGCGCAGGGCCGGCCATGCGAGCAGGCCGCCGGAAACCAGCAGGATCGCGATAAGGGCCAGGTTCGTGTAATCGGTAAAGAACGTCACGGAATTCCGCCGGAAAAAGAGAAATCGGATGAGGACAATCCCGCCATTATAAAATAACCGTCTTGCGCGATGGCGGGCCCGGACCGGGTACCGCGCGACGCGCCCCGCTTCCCTATCACTACCGACCGCAAGATCCATGTACAAACTCGTTCTCATCCGCCACGGCGAATCGACGTGGAACAAGGAAAACCGCTTCACCGGCTGGGTCGACGTCGACCTGACCGAACAGGGTCGCAACGAGGCCTACCAGGCCGGCGAATTGCTCAAGGAGGCCGGCTACACGTTCGACATCGCGTATACGTCGGTGCTCAAGCGCGCGATCCGCACGCTGTGGCACGTGCAGGACAAGATGGACCTGATGTACCTGCCGGTCGTCCACTCGTGGCGCCTGAACGAGCGCCACTACGGTGCGCTGTCGGGCCTGAACAAGGCGGAAACGGCCGCCAAGTTCGGTGACGACCAGGTGCTCGTGTGGCGCCGCAGCTACGACACGCCGCCGCCGGCGCTCGAGCCGACCGACGAACGCGCGCCGTTCAACGATCCGCGCTACGCGAAGGTGCCGCGCGAGCAGCTGCCGCTCACCGAGTGCCTGAAGGACACGGTCGCGCGCGTGCTGCCGCTGTGGAACGAGTCGATCGCGCCGGCGGTCCGGGCGGGCAAGCAGGTGCTGATCGCCGCGCACGGCAACTCGCTGCGCGCGCTGATCAAGTACCTCGACGGCATCTCGGACAGCGACATCGTCGGCCTGAACATCCCGAACGGCGTGCCGCTCGTGTATGAGCTCGACGAGAACCTGAAGCCGATCACGCACTACTACCTGGGCGACCAGGACGCGATCGCGAAGGCGCAGGCCGCCGTCGCGAAGCAGGGCAAGGCGGGCTGATACCCGTCATGCCGGGCAGGCCGCCGCGCGCGCGGCCTGCCCGGCCACCCCGGCGCGCGGCGCGAACCTTCGCGGCCCCGGCGCTGTCGAACCCGCTTTCGAATCCGCCGCGCGTCCGGCGCCCGCTGCCGGGACTCGGGCTTCGGAACCGGCTTCCGGGCCATTTCGCACCGTTGCACTGAGTATTCGGACGAACAGTTATACTTGTCCGCTACATCCCCGCTACCGCCACGCGCTTTCCGACCGCACCAGACTCTCTATGCGAATGAAATTGAAGAACATCGGCCTGATTGCCGCGGGCCTCGCCACGGGCGTATTCGCCACGCTGCAGGTTTCGGCGTCGGCCGAGCAGACCGCCACGGCACCGCTTCCCCTCGACCAGCTCCGCCTGTTCGCGGAAGTGTTCGGCCAGATCAAGCGCGAGTACGTCGAACCGGTCGACGACAAGAAGCTGCTGACGGCGGCGATCAAGGGCATGGTGTCGAGCCTCGACCCGCACTCGTCGTTCCTCGACAAGACCGACTATGACGAGCTGCAGGAGCAGACCAAGGGCCGCTTCGCGGGTCTCGGCATCGAGATCTCGCAGGAAGACGGCCTCGTCAAGGTGATCTCGCCGATCGAGGATACGCCCGCGTTCCGCGCCGGCATCCGTCCGGGCGACCTGATCACGCGCATCAACGACAAGCCGGTGCGCGGCATGACGCTCGACAAGGCCGTCAAGCAGATGCGCGGCGAGCCGGGCACCAAGGTCACGCTGACGATCTTCCGCAAGAGCGACGACCGCACGTTCCCGATCACGGTCACGCGCGCGATCATCAAGGTCCAGAGCGTGAAGATGAAGCTGCTCGACCCGGGCTACGCGTACATCCGGATCACGAGCTTCCAGGAGCGCACGACGCCCGATCTCGCCGCGAAGCTGCAGGACATCGCACGCCAGCAGCCGAACCTGAAGGGCCTGATCGTCGACCTGCGCAACAACGGCGGCGGCCTGCTGCAAAGCGCGGTCGGCGTCGCCGGCGCGTTCCTGCCGCCCGACTCCGTCGTCGTGTCGACCAACGGCCAGATCCCGGATTCGAAGCAGGTCTACCGCGATACCTACGACAACTACCGCCTGCCGTCCTTCGACGGCGATCCGCTGAAGGGCCTGCCGCCGGTCTTCAAGACCGTGCCGATGGTCGTGCTGACTAACGCCTACTCGGCATCCGCGTCGGAAATCGTCGCCGGCGCGCTGCAGGATTCGAAGCGCGCGCAGATCATGGGCAAGACGACGTTCGGCAAGGGCTCGGTGCAGACGGTCCGTCCGATGACGGCCGACACCGCGCTGCGCCTGACGACCGCCTACTACTACACGCCGAGCGGCCGTTCGATCCAGAACAAGGGCATCACGCCCGACGTGCCGGTCGATCAGTATGCGGACGGCGATCCGGACGACGTGCTCGTGACGCGCGAGGTCGACTACACGAACCACCTCGCGAACACGCAGGATCCGAACGAGAAGAAGGAACAGGAAGAGCGCGAGCAGCGCCGGATGGACCAGCTGCGCGTCCTCGAGGAGCAGAACGACAAGAAGACGCCGGAGCAACGCCAGAAGGACCGCGATCGCAAGCCGATCGAGTTCGGCAGCGCCGACGACTTCATGATGCAGCAGGCGCTCAACAAGCTCGAGGGCAAGCCGGTGCAGGAATCGAAGTCGCTGCTCGCCGAGAGCACGGCGAAGAGCCCGGCCGGCAAGGCCACGCCCGCCGCGAAGGCGTCGGGCGCGAAGGCGGCCGCACCGAAGCCCGCGTCGGCACCGCAGTAAGCGCCGGCCGGTATCCGACGGGCCATCGCGGGACGACCGCGATGGCCCGTTTTTCATGTGCGCAGGGCCTGCTCACGCCAATCGCGGGCCCTTCTGGCGGCCAGCCCCACGAATGAGTTTTCCCGAACAGGGGAACGTATCTTGCCGGCCGCACCGTGGCGTCGATCGTCGCTTGTCCGGCTCGGCGCAAACGGCGGGCGCACCTCACTACGCCTTGCATTGCGACCGGCAAAAACCGTTCGCAAGCCCGCTATTGGCGTGAGCAGGCCCTAGAATGAACCGATACGCCGGCACTTCGGCCTCGCTCACGAACTCCCCATGAACGACGATCAACTCCTCCGCTACTCCCGCCACATCCTCGTCGACGAAATCGGCATCGAGGCGCAGCAGCGCTTCCTCGACGCGCATGCGATCGTCGTCGGCGCCGGCGGTCTCGGCTCGCCGGCCGCGATGTATCTCGCGGCGTCCGGGGTCGGCACGATCACGCTCGTCGACGCCGACACGGTCGACCTCACGAACCTGCAGCGGCAGATCCTGCACGTGACGGCGTCGGTCGGCCGCAGCAAGGTCGAATCGGGGCGCGACGCGCTCGCGCAACTGAACCCGGACGTGACCGTGCATGCGGTCGCGGCGCGCGTCGACGATGCGTGGCTCGACGAACACGTGCCACAGGCCACCGTCGTGCTCGACTGCACCGACAACTTCGCGACGCGCCACGCGATCAACCGCGCGTGCGTCGCGCACGGCGTGCCGCTCGTGTCGGGCGCCGCGCTGCGCTTCGACGGCCAGATCAGCACGTTCGACTTCCGCGACCCGGCCGCGCCCTGCTACGCGTGCGTGTTCCCGGAAGACCAGCCGTTCGAGGAAGTCGCGTGCGCGACGATGGGCGTGTTCGCGCCGACGGTCGGGATCATCGGCGCGATGCAGGCCGCCGAAGCGCTGCGCGTGATCGGCGCGATCGGCACGACGCTCAATGGCCGGCTGATGATGCTCGATTCGCTGCGGATGGAATGGACGACGATGAAGATCGCGCGCCAGGCCGACTGCCCCGTGTGCCAGGGCCGGCACTGACGCGCGCGGGAGGCATGCGCCGAGCGGCGCATGCCTGACGTTTCGCTGCCGTCGCGACGCGCGCGACGGTCCCGGGGCGCGGCCCGCGCCGCCTAGGCGGCCGCGTCCGCGCGCGGTTCCGCGACCGACAGGCGCTTGAGCGCCGCCTGCACTTCCTCCGGCTCGAACGCGGCCAGCACGTCGGCCGTCGGCTTCTCGAGCGCCTTCAGGTGCGCGCGCAGGATCTCCTGCTTCACGACCAGCAGCTGGCTCGGGTGCATCGAGAACTCCGTGAGCCCCATCCCGAGCAACAGGCGCGTGAGCGCCGGATCGCCCGCCATCTCCCCGCATACCGACACCGACACGCCCGCGCGCTTCGCTTCGCGCAGCGTATAGGCGATCAGGTGCAGCACCGCCGGATGCAGCGGGTCGTACAGGTGCGCGACCGCGTTGTCCGCGCGGTCGATCGCGAGCGTGTACTGGATCAGGTCGTTCGTGCCGATCGACAGGAAATCGAAGCGCTTCAGGAACAGCGGCAGCGCGATCGCCGCGGCCGGAATCTCGATCATCGCGCCGATGCGCACGTTCGGATCGTACGCGAGCCCCGCGTCGTCGAGCTGGCGCTTCGCCTCGCGGATCAGGTCGAGCGTCTGGTCGATCTCCTGCGCGTGCGCGAGCATCGGGATCAGGATCTTCACCTGCCCGAACGCGGACGCGCGCAGGATCGCGCGCAGCTGCGTGAGGAACATCTGCGGCTCGGACAGGCTCCAGCGGATCGCACGCAGGCCGAGCGCCGGGTTCGGCGCCGTCTCGTAGCCTTCGTCGAGCGCCTCGAGCGGCTTGTCCGCGCCGACGTCGATCGTACGGATCGTCACCGGCATGCCCTTCATCCACTCGACCGCGCGCTTGTACGCGGCGAACTGCTCCTCCTCCTCGGGCATCTCCTTCTGATGCATGAACAGGAACTCGGAGCGGAACAGCCCGACGCCGACCGCGCCGGCCTCGACGGCCGTCTTCGCGTCGTCGGGCAGCTCGATGTTCGCGTACAGCTCGATCTTCGTGCCGCACAAGGTCTGCGTCGGCGAGAACTTCAGGCGCTGCAGCTTGCGCTGCTCGAGCAGCTTCTCGGACTGGCGGTACGAATATTCCTCGAGGACGATCGGCGCGGGATCGACGATCACGATCCCCTGGTCGCCGTCGACGATGATCAGGTCGTCCTGGCGGATCAGCGAACTCGCATGCTGGACGCCGACCGCGGCCGGAATGCCGAGGCTGCGCGCGACGATCGCCGTGTGCGACGTGCGGCCGCCGAGATCGGTGACGAACGCCTGGAACGACTGCGACTTGAACTGCATCATGTCGGCCGGCGCGATGTCGTGCGCGACGACGATCATCTCGTTCTGGCCGTGGGCGGCGGCGCGATCGAGCGCCTGCGACGCCGACGGCGCACCGGCGAGCGCCTTCAGCACGCGCTCGACCACCTGTTCGATGTCGGCCTTGCGCTCGCGCAGGTATTCATCTTCGATATCGTCGAAGTGGCGCGTGAGCAGCTCGAGCTGCTCGGTCAGCGCCCATTCGACGTTGTAGCGCCGCGCGCGGACCAGGTCGATGGTTTCCTGCACGAGCATCGCGTCGTTCAGGATCATCGCGTGGACATCGATGAACGCACCCACTTCGGTCGGGGTGTCGTCGGTCAGGTCGGCGCGCAGCGCCTCGAGCTCGCGCCCCACGACCTCGCGCGCCGTGCCGAAACGCTCGACCTCGGCGTCGATCTGGTCCGCCTCGACCAGGTAATGGGCGACGTCGAGCGCCGCCGGCGCGATCAGATACGCTCGCCCGATCGCGATACCACGTGAGACGGGAATGCCATGCAGCGTGAAGGACACGCGCACCTCCTCTGTACAAGTAAAGCCGCGGCACACTGCTGCGATGCGCTTATGACCCCGGTTAGCGATTATAAATTCCGTACCTCCATGCTGACTGCATGCAGCGCAGCATTGCGATTTCCGCATCAATGCTGCGGACGAAAAAAATGCCGCGACACACGCGGCATTCTGCTTCGAAACGGCAACGATCCCGGGGAGGCCCTGGGGATCACTGACCTTCGCCGAACTTGTCCGCGATCAGCTTGAGCAGTGCGTCCATCGCCTCGCGTTCGTCGGGACCTTCGGTCTCGATCGTCACGCTGCTGCCGATGCCCGCCGCGAGCATCATCACGCCCATGATGCTCTTCGCGTTGATCTTGCGTCCGTTGCGCGTCATCCAGACTTCCGACTGGAAGTTGCCGGCCAGTTGCGTAAGCTTGGCCGATGCGCGCGCATGGAGCCCCAATTTGTTGACGATGGTGGTTTCTTGTTGAAGCATGATTCTCGGTCGGGTCGGTCGCGGCCGCCGGCGACGTGCGTCGGCGGGTCGGTCTAAAACGGGAAACGGGAAGCGGGACGGTCAGTGCGATTCGGTGCGCGGTTGCGGCTCGGGCGGAATCGGCGCGCACTGGCCGCAGCCGGTTTCCGACGGCGGCGGCGGCGTGCCGGCCGACACCTCGTGGACGCCCTTCGCGCCGCCGGACAGCGCCTTGTCGACGAGCTTGTCGAGCGGCACGGTACGGTAGCAGACGGCCCGCACCAGCATCGGCAGGTTCACGCCCGCCAGCACGCGCACGTTGTCGAGCTTCGCGAGCTGGCCCGCGATGTTCGCGGGGGTCGCGCCGTACATGTCGGTCAGCACGACGACGCCGTTCTCTTCCCTGAGCCGCGCGAGCTCCGCGTGTGCGAACGCCATCACCTGGGTGGGGTCGCTGTCCGCCAGCACGTCGATGCAGCCGATGCGTGCGGGCACGCCGCCGTAGATGTGCGCGATGCAGTCCCGCAGCGCGGTGGCGAGCGGCGCGTGCGCGATGATCAGAATCCCGGCCATGTCAGACTGCCCCCGGCCGCCCCTGGCGGGCCGACGCCCCGCAGCGGGGCAACGAGCATAGCGAGTGTGGGAATCGTTTCATGTTCAACCTTGCAACGGTTTCGGCCCGACCGCCGGGCCTTCGGCGCGCTGGTCGCGGCACCGGGCAAGCGGGCATTGTAGCAGGCCGGTCGAACCGCTCCGGCGACGGGGGACCTGCGCGGCCGCCGCCGGGGTTGCGCGGAAAGCGGGCTACGCGGCCGCCCGCTCCAGCGCGTCGATGAACATCGCGGCGACGTCGAAACCCGTCTGCTCCATGATTTCGCGGAAGCACGTCGGGCTCGTCACGTTCACCTCGGTCAGCCAGTCGCCGATCGCGTCGAGCCCGACCAGCAGCAGACCGCGCGCGGCGAGCACCGGCCCGAGCGTCTCGGCGATCTCGCGATCGCGCGGCGTCAGCGGCTGCGCGACGCCGAGCCCGCCCGCGGCGAGATTGCCGCGCACCTCGTTGCCCTGCGGAATCCGCGCGAGCGAATACGGCACCGGCGCGCCGCCGATCAGCAGGATGCGCTTGTCGCCGGCCTTGATCTCGGGGATGAATTTCTGCGCCATCACCGAGCGCGTGCCGTCGTGGCTCAGCATCTCGACGATCGAACCGAGGTTCATCCCGTCCGGCTTCACGCGGAACACGCCCATCCCGCCCATGCCGTCGAGCGGCTTCAGGATCACGTCGCCGTGCTCGGCGTGGAACGCGCGCAGCCGGTTCGCATCGCGCGTGACGAGCGTCGGCGCGACGAACTGCGGAAACTCGCCGATCGCGAGCTTCTCCGAGTGATCGCGGATCGACTGCGCCTTGTTGAACACGCGCGCGCCGGCGCGCTCGGCCAGCTCGAGCAGCCACGTCGACGTCACGTACTCCATGTCGAACGGCGGATCCTTGCGCATCAGCACCGCGCCGAACGATTCGAGGCGGCGCGCGTCGACCGAACCGGCTTCGAACCAGGTGTCGCGATGCAGGTCGTCCAGCTCGCCGACGATCGTGATGCGCCGCACGTCGGCCTCGACGGCGGAACCCGTCCACGCGAGGTGGCGCGGCTCGCACGCGTACACCGCATGCCCGCGCCGCGCGGCCTCCGCCATCATCGCGTAGGTCGAATCCTTGTAGATCTTGAAGCGCTCGAGCGGGTCGGCGATAAAGAGAATGTCCATGCGGGTCCTGTACGTAGCGAAGCCGTTACACCTGGATGGCTTCGGGATCGGTCTTTTCCAGTTCGATCGACGACGCGATCAGCGACAGGCGCGCAACGACGCCGTACATGTAGAAACGGTTCGGCGGCGCGGCGCCCGGCTTCGCGCCGGCATCCGGCAGCGCGGTGTGCTCGAAGCCGAGCGGCACGTAGTGCATGCCGGGCGCGTTCAGGTTCTGGTCGCGCTCGCGGCCGCCGTGCGTGCGGTAGAAACCGCCGACCACGTAGCGGTCGATCATGTATACGACCGGCTCCGCGACTTCGTCGCCGACGCGCTCGAACGTATAGACGCCTTCCTGCACGATCACGTCGCGCACCGCGAGGCCGGCCTTCGACTCGGCCATCTGCGCGCGCTCGGCCTTCGACATGCGGCCGATCTCGGCCGCATCGTGCACGGTCATCACGCCGCGCCCGGCGGTGCCGGCGTCGGCCTTCACGACGACGTACGGCTTTTCGCTGATGCCGTATTCGCGGTACTTGCGCGCAATCTTCTTCAGCACGCCGTCGATCGCGTCGGCGAGCGCCTGCTCGCCTTCATGCGCCTGCCAGTCGACGCCTTCGACGTGCGCGAAATACGGATTCACCATCCACGGATCGACGCCGACCATCTTCGCGAACTTCTTCGCGACGTCGTCGTAGCACGAGAAGTGCGTCGACTTGCGGCGCACGGCCCAGCCCGCGTGCAGCGGCGGCAGCAGGTACTGCTCGTGCAGGTTTTCCAGCACGGCGGGAATCCCGGCCGACAGGTCGTTGTTCAGCAGGATCGAGCACGGATCGAAATTCTTCAGGCCGAGGCGGCGCTGCGAACGCTCGAGCGGTTCGAGCACGATCTTCTGGCCGTCGGCCAGCGTGATCGGCGTCATGTCGGTGATGCTCGGGTCGAGCGAGCCGAAGCGCACGTTCAGGCCGGCCTGGCGCATGATCGTCGCGAGCCGCGCGACGTTTTCCAGGTAGAACGCGTTGCGGGTCGGCAGCTCGGGAATCACGAGCAGGTTCTTCGCGTCCGGGCAGATCTTCTCGATCGCGGCCATCGCGGCCTGGACGGCGAGCGGCAGCACTTCGGACGGCAGATTATTGAACGCGCCGGGGAACAGGTTCGCGTCGACGGGCGCCAGCTTGAAGCCGGCGTTGCGCAGGTCCACCGAACAATAGAACGGCGGGGTGTGTTCCTGCCATTCGAGCCTGAACCAGCGTTCGATCGCAGGCGTCGCGTCGAGGATCTTCTGCTCGAGTTCGAGCAGCGGACCGTTCAACGCGGTAACGAGGTGGGGAACCATGAATCACTCGCGAGCGGGAGAATGAAGATTGTAGAGCAATTGCCTCGCCCATTTGGGGATTGTTCCCGGCTTCACAAGGACTTGGAGGAAGTTTTCGGCTATTGACCCGATAGACCGAAGGGTTATGCGCTACGGCAGCAGGAGACAGGAGAAAAAAAGCCCGCCGGGTAGGCGGGCCGAAATCGCTGCGCTCATTCGTCGCGGGCGCCGTCTGCGCGGCGGCCCGCCGTCATCCGTACGACTTATTCGACGTGCTCGCCGTGCAGCACCACGTCGAGGCCTTCGCGCTCTTCCTCTTCGGTCACGCGCAGGCCGATCGTCAGGTCGATCAGCTTCAGCAGCACGAAGCTCAGCACGCCGCTGTACACCAGCGTGATCAGCACGCCCTTCGCCTGCAGCAGCAGGCTGCCGTCGGCGCCGCCGATGTCCTTGACCGCGAATACCCCGGTCAGCAGCGCGCCGAGAATCCCGCCGATGCCGTGCACGCCGAACGCGTCGAGCGAGTCGTCGTAGCCGAGCTTCGACTTGAGCCACGTCGCCGACCAGAAGCACACGACGCCGGCCGCGATGCCGATCACGAGTGCACCCGTCACGCCGACGAAGCCGGCGGCCGGCGTGATCGCGACGAGACCCGCGACCGCGCCCGACACGATGCCGAGCACCGACGGCTTGCCGTGCGAGACCCACTCGGCGAACATCCAGCCGAGCGCCGCGCAGGCCGTCGCGACTTGCGTCGTCAGCATCGCGAAGCCGGCGCGGCCGTCGGCCGCGACCGCCGAACCCGCGTTGAAGCCGAACCAGCCCACCCACAGCATCGAGCCGCCGATCATCGTCAGCACGAGGTTGTGCGGCGCCATCGATTCACGGCCGAAGCCGACGCGCTTGCCGAGCATCAGGCACGACACGAGGCCCGCGATACCGGCGTTGATGTGCACCACCGTGCCGCCCGCGAAGTCGAGCACGCCGTCCGACGACAGCCAGCCGGTCGGCTCCCACACCATGTGCGCGATCGGCACATAGACGATCAGCGACCAGAGCGTCATGAACACGAGCATCGCCGAGAACTTCATCCGGTCGGCGAACGCGCCGCAGATCAGTGCCGGCGTGATGATCGCGAACGTCATCTGGTAGACGAAGTAGACCGACTCCGGAATCGTCGTCGCCAGGTGGCTGACGGTCAGCGTGGTCGCCTTGTCGCCCTTCACGTAGGTCATCCCGTGCAGGAACGCGCGCGACAGCCCGCCGATGAAGCCGTTGCCCGGCGTGAACGCGAGGCTGTAGCCGACCACCGTCCACAGCACCGTGATCACCGCGGTGATCGCGAAGCTCTGCATCACGGTCGCGAGCACGTTCTTCTTGCGGACCATGCCCGCGTAGAACAGCGCGAGGCCGGGGATCGTCATGAACAGCACGAGCGCGGTGGACGTCAGCATCCACGCGGTGTCGCCGGCACTGATCTTCGACGAATCGACGGAGAACGGCTCGGTCGGCGCGGCGGGCGCGGCCGGCGCGGACGCGGCGGCGGCAGCCGATGCGTCGGCGGCGCCCGAAGCGGGTGCGGCGGCAGCGGCCGGTGCCGATGCGTCCGTGGCGGCCGGCGCCGAAGCGGCCGGAGCGGCGGCTGCCGATGCGTCGGAAGCCGTGGCGGCGGGCGCGGACGCAGCCGCGGCGGAAGCCGCGTCGTCAGCGAGCGCGGGGCCGACGCCGGCCGCGATCAGCGAGCCGGCCATCAGCAGGGACATCAGAAGTTTGCGCATCTCGGGTTTCCTCTTGTCGCTTGTCTTTGTCTGTTACAGCGCGTCTGCGCCGGTCTCCCCGGTCCGGATCCGGATCACCTGCTCGATCGGCGTGACGAAGATCTTTCCGTCGCCGATCTTGCCGGTGCGCGCGGCCCGCTCGATCGCCTCGACCGCCTGGTCGACGAGATCGTCGGACACGGCCGCCTCGATCTTCATCTTCGGCAGGAAATCGACCACGTATTCGGCGCCCCGGTACAGCTCGGTGTGCCCCTTCTGGCGCCCGAACCCTTTCACCTCCGTCACCGTGATGCCCGAGACGCCGAGCGCGGAGAGCGCTTCGCGCGTCTCATCGAGCTTGAACGGCTTGATGATTGCGGTAATCAGTTTCATGAAGTCCTCTCGCTGGGTGGTCCCGTCGAATTGGTTGGAATGGTGTAACGGTCTCTCCTCAGCAACTCGCATGCCATGTTCGTGCGAGCACCGTCTCGAATGGCTCTGAAACGGGGTCGCATCGCGGGCTGAAAGGTGCGGAAAGGTGCGGAAGCCCGGCCGAATGGTCAACGTGGCCCAGGTTTGCTGGCGCGCCGAAAGGATCATTGCTAGAGTGCACGCACGTCCCGGACCACCGGGCCATTCACCCATGCGGGCGCCATGCCCGGAATTCGCGCCGCGGGCGCACCATTTCCGGTCATGCGTGCATCATGGGCACGTACGCAACTGAAGATGCACATTTTTTGTGCAAGGAAGGGAAATCTCATGAAGCAACCCAGCGATGTTTTCAACGACCTGCAGTCGCGCGTCAGCGACCTGCTGAAAAACTCGCCGGCGAAGGATGTCGAGCGCAACGTGAAGGCCATGCTGTCGCAAGGCTTCTCGAAGCTCGATCTCGTCACGCGCGAGGAGTTCGACACGCAGGCACAGGTGCTCGCCCGCACCCGCGTGCGTCTCGAGGAACTCGAGAAGCGCGTCGCGGAACTCGAGCAGAAGCTCGCAGCGTCCCAGGCCTGACGCCCCACCCGACCGACAGGTCCGGGCGCGGGCCGCCTCGTGCGGTCCGCGCCTGACACCCGGAAGTCAGCCAGCTGTTCCGTCGTTCTACGCAGTTCCTCGCTCTTCGCTGTTCCTCGCTCTTCGCTGTTCCTCGTTCTTCGCTGTTCCCCGCTCTTCGTCGTTCCTCGTTCTTTCCCGCGCCACGCCGGCAAGCGCGCACCGATTCCTCCGCTTTCCGCGGCATGCGGCCCGAACGGCCGTTGCCCGTCCGATTCATTTACAGGAGCCTCGCCATGTCGCTCGCCGTGGTGCGCAGTCGCGCGCCGGCGGCCGGTCGCGCGCCGGACGTCACCGTCGAAGTCCATCTTGCCAACGGGTTGCCGTCGTTCTCGATCGTCGGCCTGCCCGATCTCGAAGTCCGCGAAAGCCGCGAGCGCGTACGCGCCGCGCTGCAGAACTGCGGCTTCGACTTCCCCGTCAGGCGCATCACCGTCAATCTCGCGCCGGCCGACCTGCCGAAGGAGTCGGGCCGCTTCGACCTGCCGATCGCGCTCGGCATCCTCGCCGCGAACGGCCAGCTCCCGGCCGACGCGCTGGCCGGCCGCGAATTCGCGGGCGAACTGTCGCTGACCGGCGCGCTGCGGCCGATGCGCGGCGCGTTCGCGATGGCGTGCGGCGCGGCGCGGGACTGGCGCGCGGGTCATGCCGGAGCGGGCCTCGGTTCCGGTCTCGGTTCCGGTCTCGGTTCCGGCCTCGGTTCCGGCCTCGGTTCCGGCCTCGGTTCCGGACTCGGTTCCGGTCTCGGTTCCGGACTCGGTTCCGGCCTCGGTTCCGGTCTCGGTTCCGGTCTCGGTTCCGGACTCGATTCAGGTCTCGATTCCAGCCGCCGTTCCGGTCTCGATTGCGTCGCGATATCCGGCGCGGCAGCCCTGTCGCGCCCGCCCGAGCTGTACCTGCCGCTCGACAGCGCGGCCGAGGCCGCGCTGGTGCCCGGCGTCACCGTGTTCGGCGCACCCGACCTCCCCGCGCTGTGCGCGCACCTGGCCGGTGCGCCGGATGCCCGGCTCGCGCCGGTCGCGGCGCCCTGCCTCGACGGCGCGCCGGCGCCGGCCGCGCCCGATCTCGCGGACGTCGTCGGCCAGCGCGGCGCCCGGCGCGCGCTGGAAGTCGCCGCCGCGGGCGGACACCACATGCTGATGATCGGGCCGCCCGGCGCGGGCAAGTCGATGCTCGCCGCGCGGCTGCCCGGCCTGCTGCCGCCGCTGACCGACGACGAGGCGCTGGCGTCGGCCGCGCTCCTTTCCGCGAGCCGCATCGGCTTCTCGCCCGCGCAGTGGCGGCGGCGGCCGTTCCGCGCACCGCACCATTCGTCGAGCGCCGCCGCGCTGGTCGGCGGCCGCAACCCGCCGCAGCCGGGCGAGATCACGCTCGCGCACCTCGGCGTGCTGTTTCTCGACGAGCTGCCCGAATTCGACCGGCACGTGCTGGAGATGCTGCGCGAGCCGCTCGAGGTCGGCCGCATCACGATCTCGCGCGCGGCGCAGCAGGCCGACTTCCCCGCCGCGTGCCAGCTGATCGCCGCGATGAACCCGTGCCCGTGCGGCTGGCACGGCGATCCGTCCGGGCGCTGCCGCTGCTCGCCCGACGTCGCCGCCCGCTACCTGCGCAAGCTGTCGGGGCCGCTGCTCGACCGCATCGACATCCAGATCGACCTGCCCGCGCTGTCGCCGGCCGAACTGGCGACGCGCGCGACGGCGCCCGGCGAACCGAGCGCGGCGGTCGCCGCACGGGTCGCCCAGGCGCGTGCGCTGCAACTCGACCGGCAGGGCAAGACCAATCACATGCTGAGCGGGCGCGAGACCGACGACCTGTGCCGGCCGACCGACGACGGCGAGCGGCTGCTGCGCGAGGCCGGCGAGCGCTTCGGCTGGTCGGCGCGCGCGTATTTCCGCGTGCTGAAGGTCGCGCGGACGATCGCCGACCTGGCCGGCGACCCGTTGCCGACGGCCGCGCAGATCGCCGAGGCGATCCGCTACCGGCGTGCGCTCACGGCGCTGTGAGCGCCCTCGGAGGACAAAATCCGGCTGTCAAGACTTGACTTATGCACAATTTCACGAATCCGGCCCCTGATCGCCATGCGCGGGCCCTCCTTCATCATGGAATCGGTATCCCTTTGTTTTTATTGATCTTTCCGAAAGGGAGCGCGCGCTGCCAATTGGGCCGGAAGACCGTCCGGCGCGGCTTTGCGGGAGATTCGGGCAACTTTTCAACAAAGTTATCCACATGCACTGTGGATAGTCGAAAAATCCCCGCAAAATCCGGCGATTAGCGTCGAAAGCTGCGAATGAACTTTCAATTGGCACGGCGTGTCCGAGCGCCCTCGCCGGCCGCTGTCAGTCGAGTTTGAACGAGCCGAGAAACTGGTCGAGCTGTTCCTGCGCGAGCGGCCCGTCGGCGATCGCGACGGCCTGGTACGCATGCCGGCCGCGCGCCACGAGCCGCGCGACGATCGTCTTGTGCGAGTGGTCGCCGCCGCTGGCCGCGCCCGTGACGCGCAGCTCGAGCCCGTTCACCGCGCCGCCGGCCGCGAGCGGCACCGGCACCGAGGCCGTCTGCGGCACGCCGTCGAGATTGCGCGACAGCCCGGCGCGCAGGAACTCGAGCGCCGCACGGCGCGTGTCGTCGCGGTCGTCGGGCAGCGTCAGCGTGCCGACCGCGAACACCGCGCCGTCCACATGCGCGGCCTGCATCCGCATCGGCATCGACGCGCCGCCGACCGCCACCGGCTGGTCCTCGACGGTCGGCTTCGCCGGCAGGTCGATCGTGTAGCCGGCGTCGTTGTGCAGCGTACGCCAGTCATATGACGGCGAGCACGCGGCCAGCGCCGCGCTCACGCATGCGAGCGCGGCGAAGTGTCGCAGCGGGCGAAAAAGGGGGCGCAACGAATCGATGACTTCCTTCGGCATGGCAGTGATGGGGACAGGCAAAACGCCCATTATCCGCCGAAGCCGACACCCGGGATGTGTGGCGGCCGCCGGTGCGCGCGCCGCATTCGCGCTAAAATAACTGCCGAATTTCGACGTCCTTTGCATCGATCCGCGTCATCGACCGACTCCGAGAGCACCGCAGATGAACACCACGCCTCCCGCCCAGCGCCGCACCGGCCCCGCACGCTATATCGTCGCGGCCGTCGTCGTCGCGGCCATCGCCATTGCCGGCTTCTTCGCGTTCAACGGCAAGTCCACCGTGCCGGACGCCACCTTCACGCTGCTGTCGGGCCAGAAAGTGTCGACGGCCGGCGACCTGAAGGGCAAGGTCTACCTCGTGAATTTCTGGGCGACGAGCTGCGCGACCTGCATGCAGGAAATGCCGCAGATGGTCGATACCTACAATCGCTTCAAGGGCCAGGGTCTGGAATTCGTCGCGGTCGCGATGAACTACGATCCGCCGATGTACGTCGCGAACTATGCGCAGACGCGCCAGCTGCCGTTCAAGGTCGCGCTCGACGACGGCAGCGTCGCGAAGCAGTTCGGCAACGTGCAGCTCACGCCGACGACCTTCGTCGTCGACAAGGACGGCAAGATCCTGAAGCGCTACGTCGGCGCCCCGCAATTCGCGGAACTCGACGCGCTGCTCAAGAAGGCGCTCGACAGCAACGCGGCCTGAGCGCCGCACGACCGGACGCGCAGGGCCGCCCGCCGCGCCCTCGTCCGCACCACGGACCGCACGACCGGCCAGCCCGGTTCCGCGGTCCGTGTCTTTTTCAGCGCTCGGTTTCGCCTTTCGCCGACAACCCGTAGCGCTTCATCTTCTCGTACAGGGTCGCCTTGCCGACATGCAGCCGGTCGGCCGTCGCGGCGACCGCGCCGCCCGTCTGGTTCAGCGCCTCGGCGATCACCGCGCGCTCGAACTGCTCGATGCGCTCCTTCAGCGTCTGGTCGCTCTCGGCATCGTCGCCGCTCGCACCGGCTTCCTGCGGCATGTCGGCCACGCCGAGCACGAAGCGGTCGGCCGCGTTGCGCAGCTCGCGCACGTTGCCGGGCCAGTCGCGCTGCATCAGGCTCGCGCGCTGCCGGTCGGTCAGCACGGGGGCCGGCCGCCCGTAGCGCACGGCCGCGTCGAGCATGAAGTGCTCGAACAGCGGCACGATGTCCTCGCGGCGCTCGGCGAGCGGCGGCAGCGCGATCGTCACGACGTTGAGCCGGTACAACAGGTCGCGCCGGAACGTGCCGGCCGCGACGAGCTCGCTCATGTCGCCCTTGGCGGCCGCGACCACGCGGCAGTTCACGCGGATCGGCTGGTTCGAACCGAGCCGCTCGAGCACGCCGTCCTGCAGCACACGCAGCAGCTTCACCTGCAGCGCGAGCGGCATGCTTTCGATTTCGTCGAGGAACAGCGTGCCGCCGGACGCATATTCGAGCTTGCCGACGCGGCGCTTCGCGGCACCGGTAAACGCGCCGGGCTCGTAGCCGAACATCTCCGACTCGAACATCGGCTCGGGCAGCGCGCCGCAGTTCACCGCGATGAACGGCTTGTCGCGACGCGGCGACAGCTCGTGCAGGCTGCGCGCGATCAGTTCCTTGCCGGCGCCCGTGTCGCCGTTGATCAGCACCGATGCGTCGGTGGGCGCGACGTTCGCGATCAGCTTGCGCACCTGTTCGATCGCCGGGCTGCGGCCGATGATGCGCGGCGCGACGATGTTCTGCCCGGCCAGCTCGCGCCGCAGCGCATGGTTCTCGAGCACGAGCTCGCGCCGCTCGAGCGCGCGACGCACCGTCTCGATCAGCCGCTCGGCCGCGAACGGCTTTTCGATGAAGTCGTACGCGCCGTCGCGCATCGCCTGCACGGCCATCGAGATATCGCCATGGCCGGTGACGAGGATCACCGGCACGTCGGGCACGCGCTCGCGGCACTGCGCGAGCAGGTCGAGCCCGCTCGCGCCGGGCAGCCGGATGTCGCTGACGATCGCGCCGGCGGTTTCCGCGACGATCGCCTTGTCGGCCGCCTCGGCCGATTCGAACCCGACGACGTCGAACCCCGCGAGCTGGAGGCTCTGCACGCTCGCCCGGCGAACGAGCGCATCGTCTTCGATATAGATCACTTGCAGCCGGTTGGCCATCGTAGTCACTTGCTCCTGACAGGCCGCGCGGCGGTGGTGCGCGCGCGGCTCTCGTTGATGCCGGTCATGCGACCGGGTCTGCGGCGGGCTAGCGCGAGCCCGCCGGCTCGGACACGGAGTCCGGATGATGCGTGCGTGCGCGGCGCAGCGTCAAGACGAACAACGCGCCGCCGGACGGCGCGTTGCGCGCGGTCAGCGCGCCGCCCGCGTCGCTCGCGATCGACGACGAGATCGCGAGGCCGAGCCCGAGCCCGCGCCCCATTTCCTTGGTCGTGAAGAACGGCTCGAACAAACGCGGCAGCAAATCGGGCGCGATGCCGGAACCGTTGTCGCGCACCTCGACCGCGAGCGTCGCGACCGACACGCCAACCGTCACTTCGATCGCCGGTGCCGCGACGCCTGCGACCGCGTCGAGCGCGTTGCCGAGCAGGTTGATCAGCACCTGTTCGAGGCGCAGGTCCTCGCAACGGGCGACGAGTTCCGGATAATCGCGCGCCAGGTCGAGCGGCGCGTCCTGCGCGGGCGACACGGTCGCATCCTGCAGCGTCAGCGTGAGCGCGACGCCGCGCAACCGGTCGCCGAGCAGCGACAGCACGCTGCGCAGCGCACGCACGACGAGCGCCTGTTCGTTGCGCGGCTTCGCACGGCCGACGAACAGCTTCAGCTGGTTGGTGATCTTGCCCATCCGCTCGGTCAGCGCGGCGATCGCCTCGAGGTTCTCGCGCGCGGCCGCCTGCTCGCCGCGATCGAGCAGCACGCGCGTGTTGTCCGAGAAGCTGCGCAACGCCGCGAGCGGCTGGTTCAGTTCATGCGTGATGCCGGCCGCCATCTGGCCGAGCGCGGCGAGCTTGCTCGCCTGGATCAGTTCGTCGTGCGCGGCGCGCAATTCCTGTTCCGCGCGGATCCGGTCGCCCACTTCCTTCTGCAATTGCTCGTTCGCTTCCGACAGGTCGGCCGTGCGCTCCTCGACGCGCCGGTTCAGCTCCGCGTACGCCTGCTGCAGCAGCGCGCGGCCGCGGATCATCTCGCGCACCCGTGCGCGGCGCATGCGCCAGTAGAACGCGAGCAACGCGACCGACACGAAGCCGAAGCCCGTGACGATCGTCGCGTTGCGCGCGTCGGCGTCGATCGGCGCGATCGGCGCGAGCGTGACGAGCAGCCAGTCGGGCTCGCCGATCCGCCGCTTGCTGGCGAGGAAGCGCGGCGCGCGCAGGCCGGGACCGAGGCGCACGATCTCCGCATCGGCGCCGAGCACCTGCTCGACGCGCAGCGGCAGCGGCGTGACGGGCTGCTGCGCGTACTGGCGCGTCTCGTAGATCGACGCGGCGACGGGCCCCGTCACCGGATGCAGCGTGTGGTACTTCCATGCGGGCACGGACGACAGGAACACGACGCCGTGATCGTCCGCGACGACGAGCGGTTCGGACGCATCGGCGCCCTGGAACCATTCGAGATTGAGCTTCACGACGACGACGCCCGCGATCTTGCCGTCGCGCCATACCGGCTGCGAGATGTAATAGCCGGGGTCGCGCGAGATCGTGCCGATCCCGAAGAAGCGGCCGACCTGGCCGTTCATCGCGTCCATGAAATACGGGCGGAAGCGGTATCCGATCCCGACGAAGCTGTCGGGCGCGCGCCAGTTGCTGGCGGCGACGCACAGGCCGTCCGCGCCGATCACGTAGGTGACGGTCGCGTGCGCGTGTTCGTTGAGGTCTTCGAGATAGCGGTTCGCGCGCGCGGTGAAATCGGCGCGCTTCGGCTCGGTGAGCAGGTCCAGCACGTACGGATGGCTGCCGAGCAGATAAGGCAGCGATTCGTAGCGGTCGAGCGTGCTCTTGAGCGCGTTGGTGGTGCGGTCGACGCGCACCGCGGCGTTGCGCTGCAACTCGGCGACGCCGCGCCGCCACGTGATGGTCCACGTCAGCGCGCACGCCGCCGCGAGCGCGGCGGCAAGCATGACGAGGATGAGCAGGCGGCGCTTCACGGACGTGACTTCCTGGCGATGCGGATCGCCTATTGTGTCATAGGGCTCCTCGTCGCTACCGCGGCCGCCGCGCGGCGCGCCGCCCGCGGGCGGTGCCGCCGCCTGCTCCTTCATGATGTCAGACGCCGGCCGTCTCGGTCGTCGTGACTTCGCCGCCACCGGTCAGCGCCTGGCGCAGCTTGTTGCGGTCGAGCTCCTTCTCCCAGGCCGACACGACCACGGTTGCGACGCCATTGCCGACGATGTTGGTCAGCGCGCGGCATTCGCTCATGAAGCGGTCGATGCCGAGGATCAGCACCATGCCCGACAGCGGGATCGTCGGCACGACGGCGAGCGTCGCGGCGAGCGTGATGAAGCCCGCGCCCGTGACGCCGCTCGCGCCCTTCGACGTCAGCATCGCGACCGCCAGCAGCGTGAGCTGCTGCATCCACGTCAGTTCGATGTTGGTCGCCTGCGCGATGAACAGCACGGCCATCGTCATGTAGATGTTGGTGCCGTCGAGGTTGAACGAGTAGCCGGTCGGCACGACGAGGCCGACGACCGAACGCGAGCAGCCCGCCTTCTCGAGCTTTTCCATCAGCTGCGGCAGCGCGGCTTCCGACGAGCTCGTGCCGAGCACGATCAGCAGCTCTTCCTTGATGTACGACACGAAGCGGATGATCGAGAAGCCCGTGACGCGCGCGATCGCGCCGAGCACGACCAGCACGAACACGACCGACGTCAGGTAGAACGTGCCGATCAGCTTGAGCAGCGGCACCAGCGAGCCGACGCCGTACTTGCCGATCGTGAACGCCATCGCGCCGAACGCGCCGATCGGCGCCAGCTTCGTGACGATGTGCACGATGCCGAACAGCACGCGCGTGAGACCGTCGATGAAGTCGGTCACGACACGGCCGCGTTCGCCGAGGTGCGCGAGCACGCTGCCGAACAGCAGCGCGATCAGCAGGATCTGCAGGATTTCGCCCTGCGCGAACGCATCGACCATCGTGTTCGGGATGATGTGCATCAGGAAGTCGACCGTCGACTGCCCGTGCGCCTTCGCCGCGTACGATGCGACTTCCTTGCCGTTCAGCGTCGCCGGATCGATGTTGAAGCCGACGCCCGGACGCAGGATGTGCGTGGCCGCGAGGCCGAGCAGCAGCGCGAAGGTCGACACGATCTCGAAGTACAGCAGCGCCTTGCCGCCGACGCGGCCCACCTTCTTCATGTCCTCCATGCCGGCAATGCCGGTGACGACCGTACAGAAGATGATCGGGCCGATCACCATCTTGATCAGCTTGATGAAGCCGTCGCCGAGCGGTTTCATGTCGGTGGCGAGCGCCGGGTAGAAGTGGCCGAGGATCACGCCGACGATGATGGCGAAGATCACCTGCACATAGAGCACTTTGTAGAAGGGTTTCTTCTTCACGATGGTTCCTGCTGAAGTAGATGAGCCGATGGAAACGGCGTCACGCGCGCGGACGAATGTCAGGGGAAACGCACCCGCCCGCGCGGCTGCCGTGCCGCAACAAGCGATGCCTCAGGACGTCCGGAGGGGATGGAAGGCAGTGGTCATCGATTGTCTCCTTGGTTTAATAGTCGGGCCGGGGGGATGGCCGTGCTTTTCATATTGCAAGGTCGATGCCAGGTGTCCGGAACCCCTCAAACCGTTGTTTTCATTGTATTTCCCATAATGCGGCAGGCAAGGAAATCCGGGATTCCGGATTTCCGGAAAATATCCGTCCGGCGATCCGGACGGATGGATCGTTTCATCCGACGAATCAGTGCTGCACGGCCCGGCTCGCCAGCACGCCCGTCTGCGCGTAGAACTCCTGCTGCGTGAACGCATCGCGCTCGCGCCGCGCGCGCTCGCCGCGGTCCGCGAGCGAGCCGACGACGATCCCGACGAACGCGAGCGGCACCGACACGAGCGCCGGGTTGTCGAGGAACACCGGCGCATGCGCGTGGTGCAGCACGTCGACCCACACCGACTTCGACAGCACCGTCAGTGCCACCGCCGACACGAGGCCGAGGCCGCCGCCGAGCACCGCGCCGCGCGTCGTCATCCCGCGCCAGAAGATCGACATCGCGAGCACCGGGAAATTGGCGCTGGCGGCCACCGCCGCGACCAGGCCGACCATGAACGCGACGTTGACGTGCTCGAACAGGATCGACAGCGCGATCGCGACCGCGGACAACCCGATCGTCGCCGCGCGCGAGATGCGCATTTCCAGCCGCTCGTCGGGCTTGCCGCGCGCCCACATCTGCGCATACAGGTCGTGCGAGATCGTGGTCGCGCCGGCGAGCGTCAGCCCGGCGACCACCGCGAGGATCGTCGCGAACGTGACGGCCGCGATGAAGCCGTAGAACCAGTTGCCGCCGACCGCCTGCGCGAGCTTCACCGCGACCATGTTCGAGCCGCCGAGCAAGTCGTGCGTCAGGTTGAAGGTGCCGTTGGCGCCGAGCTTGAAGAACTCGGGATGCTGCGCGAGCAGCACGATCGCCGAGAAGCCGATCACGAAGGTCAGCAGGTAGAAGTAGCCGATGAAGCCGGTCGCGTAGAGCACCGACTTGCGCGCCTCCTTCGCGTTCGGCACCGTGAAGAAGCGCATCAGGATGTGCGGAAAGCCGGCGGTGCCGAACATCAGCGCGATGCCGAGCGACAGCGCGTTGGCCGGGTCGCGGATCAGCTTGCCGGGCCCCATGATCGACAGCGCGCCCGGATGCACGGCCACCGCGCGGCGGAACATCGCGTCGACGCTGAAGCCGAATTCGCCGAGCGCGAGCAACGCGAGCACCGTCGCGCCGCACAGCAGCAGCACGGCCTTGATCACCTGCACCCAGGTGGTCGCGGTCATCCCGCCGAAGAACACGTACACGACCATCAGCACGCCGACGATCAGCTCGGCCGTGCCGTACGACAGCCCGAACAGCAGCTGGATCAGCTTGCCCGCGCCGACCATCTGCACGACCAGGTACAGCACGACGATCGTCAGCGCGTTCGCGGACGTGAGCAGCCGGATCGGCCGCTGCGCGAAGCGGTACGCGACGACGTCGACGAACGTGAACTTGCCGAGGTTGCGCAGCGGCTCGGCGATCAGGAACATCACGAACGGCCAGCCGACCAGGAAGCCGATCGAGTAGATCAGCCCGTCGAAGCCGAACATGAACACCATCCCCGACAGGCCGAGGAACGATGCGGCCGACATGTAGTCGCCCGCGATCGCGAGCCCGTTCTGCAGCCCGGTGATGCCGCCGCCGGCCGTGTAGAAGTCGCGCGTCGAGCGCGTGCGGCGCGCGGCCCAGCGCGTGAGCGCGAGCGTCGCGAACACGAACGCGAAGAACATCGCGATCGCCACCGGGTTCAGCTCGACCTTGTCGGGCATCGGCCCCGCGACGCCGGTCGCGTGCGCGGCGGAGGAAACGAGAACGGTCAGCGCGCCAAGCGCGCTCGAAATGCGTCGCATGTCGGCCTCCGTCACGAACGCTGCAGGATCGCGTCGACGCGGCGGTCGAACGCACGGTTCGCGCGCAGCACGTAGCACGCGGTCAGGCCGATCGCGACCAGGATGATCGCGACGCCCGCGGCGATCCCGACCGTGGTGGTCGCGCCGCGGTACAGCGGCGCGGCCAGCACGTGCGGTGCGAGCGCGACGAGCAGGATGAAGCCGTAGTACGTGGCGATCATCAGCGCCGTCAGCGTGAAGCTGAAGCGGCGCCGCGCACGCACGAGCTGCTGGTAGTCACGGCGCGCCGTGACCGATTCGATGACGGAAAGCTCCATGGTGTCTCCAATGTCTCCTCGTCGTTCGCGAGGCGTGTCTTATGGATGGTCGGCGCGCGTCACCTGCTCCGCCCGCGCCGCGGCGGCACGGCATCAAACGCGTTACACGACGCGGTCCGCACGCAACCGCGCCAGCTCGTGTGCCGACAGCCCGAGCCAGCCGCCGAGCACGTCGTCCGTATCGGCGCCGAGCACCGGCGGCGCACCGCGCACCGGCAGGCGCGCGCCGTCGAAGCGGTACGGCGGCGCGAGCACGTCGACGCCGCCCGCGACCGGATGCGGCTGCCGCGTGACGAGCCCCGCGCGGGTCGCGCGCTCCGAGGTCAACGCGTCGTGCAGCCCGAGCACTTCGCCGCACGGGATGCCCGCGCCGGCCAGCGCCGCGAGCAGCGTCGCGCGCGGCCGCCGCGCGAGTTCGCGGCGGATCTCCGGCAGCAGCGCGGCGCGGTTCTCCGAGCGGCCGAGGTTGGTCTTGTAGCGTTCGTCCGCGGCGAGGTCGGGCCGCTCGATCGCGTCGCAGAAGCGCGCGAACTGCGTGTTGTTGCCGACCGTGATCACGAGCGGGCCGTCGGCCGCATCGAACACGCCGTACGGCACGATCGACGGATGCGCGTTGCCGTAGCGCGGCGGATCCTCGCCCATCAGCAACGCGTCGAGCCCGTAGTACGCGGTGATCATCAGCCCGCAGTCGAACAGCGCCATCTCGATGCGCCGTCCGCGCCCCGTCGCATGGCGCTCGTACAGCGCGGCGAGGATCGCCTGTGCCGAATACATGCCGGTGAACAGGTCGACCGCCGCGACGCCGAACTTCAGCGGCGGCTGGTCGGCCTCGCCGTTCAGCGCCATCAGCCCCGCCTCGCCCTGCACGACGAGGTCGTAGCCGGGCCGAGCGGCTTCGGGGCCCGACCGGTCGTAGCCCGAGATCGCGCAATGCACGAGCCGCGGATTCAGCTCGGCCAGCGTGTCGTAGCCGAGCCCGAGTTTTTCCGCGCCGCCGAACTTGAAGTTGTGGATCAGCACGTCGGCCTGCGCGGCCAGCTCGCGCGCGATGCGCTGCCCGGCTTCCGTCTGCAGGTCGACGCAGATCGACCGCTTGCTGCGGTTCACGCTGTTGAAGTAGGTCGTCTCGGTCGCGCCGATCCGCAACCCCCAGTCGCGCGTGTCGTCGCCGCGCGCCGGATGCTCGACCTTGATCACGTCCGCGCCGAAATCGGCGAGCACCATCGCGCTCCACGGGCCCGCGAGCACGCGCGAGAAATCGAGCACCTTCACGCCGGCCAGCGGCAACGCGCGCGGGTCGTTCGTCATCGTTGTCTCCTCCATTCGCGTTGTCCACCTTTATTGTTTCGACAGCGGTTTCGACAGCGCGATGTAGCGCGCGAGATGGTGATCCTCGTCGCCGAGCTGGTGATCGATCATCACGAGCCGCTTCGCGTAGTGCGACAGCGGCAGCTCCCACGTCATCCCGATCCCGCCGTGCAGCTGGATGCTTTCCTCGGCGACCAGCGTGCCGATCCGGCCGATGCTGTATTTGGCCGCCGCGAGCGCGCGCTCGCGCACCGCACGCGGCGCATCGAGCTGCGCGGCCGCGTTGATCACCGCCGAGCGCGCCTGCTCGACTTCGAGCAGCAGGTCGGCCATCCGGTGCTGCAGCGCCTGGAAGCTGCCGATCGGCAACCCGAACTGCTTGCGCGTGCGCAGGTAGTCGAGCGTCGCGTCCTTCGCGACATCCATCGCGCCGAGCGCCTCCGCCGACAGCGCGAGCAGGCCGTAGCCGATCACGCGTTCGAGCAGCGCGGCGCCCGCTTCGCCGTCGTGCGCGTCCGGCGCGCCGAGCGCGGCCTCGGCCGGCAGCACGACGCGCTCGAAGCTCACTTCGGCCGCGCGGCCGCCGTCGATCTTCCGGTAATCGCGCAACGACACGCCCGGCGCATCGGCCGGCACGACGAACAGGCCGATGCCGGCCGTGTCGTCGTCATGACCGGACACGCGTGCGCTGACGACGAAGAACGCCGCCTGCGCGGCCTGGTCGACGACGCCCTTCGCGCCCGTCAGCACCCAGCCGTCGCCGGCACGCTCGGCGCGCGTGCGCACGGTCGTCAGTTCGTAGTGCGAGCCCGGCTCGTCGTGCGCGAACGCGGCGCTCGCGCTGCCGTCGATCAGCGCGGCCAGCCGCGCGCGATGCGCGTCGCCGCCGGCGAGCGACAACGCGCGACCCGCGAGCAGCGCGCCGAGAAACGGCTCGACGACGAGCCCGCGCCCGAGGCATTCGAACACCACGGCGAGGTCGAAACCCGCGCCGCCGAAGCCGCCGTCGGCTTCGGGAAACAGCGCGCCGACCGCGCCGAGTTCGGCGAAGCGCTGCCACATCGCGCGATCGAACCCTTCGGCCGACTGCGCGATGCGGTCGCGCACCGGGAACGGGTACTGTTCGGCGATGAAGCGGTTCAACGTGTCCGCCAGCATCCGGCGGTCTTCTGTGTGCTGGAAATCCATCGTCGCGTCCCTCGTTACAGCCCGAGCATCATCTTCGCGATGATGTTCTTCTGGATCTCGTTCGAGCCGCCGAAGATCGACAGCTTGCGGTTGTTGAAGTACTGCTGCGCGGCGCTCGCGGCGTCGTCCGGGCCGATCGGCTCGCCGTCGTGGTCCGCGTCGAGCGCGTCTTCGACGAACGGCTGCGCGTACGGCCCCATCGCGCGACGCATCAGCGCGGTGATCTCCTGGCGGATCTGCGTGCCGCGGATCTTCAGCATCGAGCTTTCCGCACCCGGCACGCCGCCGCCCGCGACCGCGGCCAGCACGCGCAGGTTGGTCGTGCGCATGTTCTCGAGCTCGATCTCGACGCGCGCGACGCGTGCCGCGAAGAACGGATCGTCCGCGAGCGGCCGGCCGTTCTTCGTCACTTTCGCGGCGACCGCGCGCAGCCGGTCGAGCGCGGCCGTCGAGAAGCCGATTCCGGCGATGTTGGTGCGCTCGTACGTGAGCAGGTATTTCGCGTAGGTCCAGCCGCGGTTCTCTTCGCCGACCAGGTTCGCCACGGGCACGCGCACGTCGGTGAAGAACACTTCGTTCACCTCGTGCTCGCCGTCGAGCGTGATGATCGGGCGCACTTCGACGCCCGGCGTGTTCATGTCGATCAGCAGGAAGCTGATGCCCTCCTGCTTGCGCACGTCGGTCGCGGTGCGCACGAGACAGAAGATCATGTTCGCGTAGTGGCCGAGCGTGGTCCACGTCTTCTGGCCGTTCACGACGTAGTGATCGCCATGGCGTACCGCGCTCGTCTTCACCGCTGCGAGATCGGAACCGGCGCCCGGCTCCGAATAGCCCTGGCACCACCAGTCGGTGCCGTCCAGGATGCGCGGCAGCCAGTGGCGCTGCTGCGCTTCGCTGCCGTACTTGATCAGCACGGGCCCGAGCATGTTGACGCCGAACGGGACGATGCGCGGCGCGCCCGCGAGCGCGCATTCGTTGTCGAACAGGAACTTCTGCGCGACGCTCCAGCCGGGGCCGCCGTATTCGCGCGGCCAGTGGCTCGCGAGCCAGCCGCGCGCATTCAGGATCGCGTGCCATTCGCGCATGTCGTCGCGGGTCAGGTGCAGGCCGCCCTTCACCTTGCGCGCGAGGCGCGCCGGCAGTTCGGCGGCGAGGAAACGCTGCACTTCGGTGCGGAACGCTTCCTCTTCGGGCGTGAAATTGAGGTCCATCGTGAGTCCGTTGCGAATGCGGTTGGCGTTCAGTCGATGCGGTTCAGGCTCGCGAAATCCGCGCCGCGCTCGACCAGCTCGACGATCAGCGGCGAAGGTTTCCAGAACAGCGGATCCTCCTGCGCGAACGCGCGGATGTCGGCAAGCACGTTCGCGAGGCCGAGCGTGTCCGCGTAGTGCATCGGGCCGCCGCGATAGCGCGGGAAGCCGTAGCCGTACAGGAACACCGCGTCCACGTCGAGCGGGCGCAGCGCGATCTTCTCGTGCACGACATTCGCGCCTTCGTTGATCATCGCGGCGAGGTAGCGGCGCAGGATCTCGTCGTCGGTGAACGTGCGCGGCGCGATGCCCTTCTTCGCGCGCGCGTCGGCGACGATCGCCTCGACTTCCGGGTCCGGCGTGCCGACGCGCGCCCCGTCCGGATACAGGTAGTAGCCGCGCGCGGTCTTCTGCCCGAACCAGCCGCGCTCGCACAGCCGGTCGGAAATCTCCACGTAGCGCGCGCGCGGGTCGCGCGTCGCCGCGCGGCGCTTGCGGGTCGCCCAGCCGATGTCGCCGCCCGCGAGGTCGACCACCTGGAACGGCCCCATCGGGAAGCCGAATTCGCGCACCGCGCGATCGATCTGGTACGGCGACGCGCCGTCTTCCATCAGGTAGTCGGCCGCGGTGCGGTAGACCGCGAGGATCCGGTTGCCGATGAAGCCGTCGCACACGCCGGCGCGCACCGGCGTCTTCTTCAGCTGCTTCGCAAGCGCGAACGCGGTCGCGACGACGTCCGCGCTCACGCGGGCCGGCACGACGATCTCGAGCAGCTTCATCACGTTCGCCGGCGAGAAGAAATGCAGGCCGATCACGTCGGCCGGCCGGTCGATGCTGGCCGCCAGTTCGTCGATGTCGAGATACGACGTGTTGGTCGCGAGCACCGCGCCGGGCTTGCACACGCGCGCGAGTTCGGCGAACACCGCCTTCTTCACGGCCATGTCCTCGAACACCGCCTCGATCACGACATCGGCCTGCGCGAGCGCGTCGTACGACGTGCTGCCCTTGAAGCGCGCGAGCCGCGCCGCGTGCGCGGCCGGCGTCATCCGCCCCTTCGCGACGAGCCCGTCGTACACCTTCTCGACATGCGCGCGGCCGCGTGCGAGCGACGCTTCGTCGCGTTCGATCATCGTCACGGGCAGCCCGGCGTCGAGTGCCGCGACCGCGATGCCCGCGCCCATCGTGCCGCCGCCGACCACGCCGATCCGCTCGACCGGACGCGCGCTCGCGCGGCGCGCCTCGGGCGCCTTCGCCGCCTCGCGTTCCGCGAAGAACGCGTGCACGAGGCCCGCGCGCTGCGGGCTGTCGATGCATTGCAGGAACAGGCTGCGTTCGAGCTTCATCCCCACGTCGAACGACTGCGTGAGCGCGGCCTCGACCGCGTCGACGATCTTCGCCGGCGAGAACAGGCCGCGCGACTTCTTCGGCAGGTCGGCGCGCGCCGCGTCGATCGCGGCCTGCGCGGCCGCGCGATCGGCGAGCCCCTGCGCATCGCGGGTGCGCCGTGCCGGCGCGCCGAGCGACACGAGTTCCTGCGCATAGGCGAGACCTTCGGCGAGCGTGTCGTCGCTGTGCGCGATTCGATCGACGAGGCCGAGCGCGAGCGCTTCGTCGGCGCTCGCGTGACGCCCCGTCAGCATCAGGTCGAGCGCGGCCTTCGCGCCGATCAGGCGCGGCGCGCGCTGCGTGCCGCCCGCGCCGGGCAGCAGGCCGAGCGTGACCTCGGGCAGCCCGAGCTTCGCGCCGGGCACCGCGAGCCGGTAATGCGCGGCGAGCGCGACCTCGAGGCCGCCGCCGAGCGTCGCGCCGTGCAGCGCGACCACGACCGGTTTCGCGCTCGACTCGATCCGCTCGCACACGTCGGGCAGCGACGGCGGCACGGGCGGCTTGCCGAATTCGCGGATATCGGCGCCCGCGATGAAGTTGCGGCCGGCGCCGACGATCAGCACCGCGCGGATCGCGTCGTCGGCCTGCGCGGCAACGAGCGCGTCGGCGAGGCCGCGCCGCACGTCGGCGGACAGCGCGTTGACGGGCGGATGGTCGATCGTGACGACGAGCACCTTGTCGCGCCGTTCGCGCGTGACGGTGCCGGTCGAGGCGGGTGCGGAGGAAGCGGTTGAATCCATGATGTCTCCAGTGCGGTGCGCCGGGCGGGAGCCGCGGGACGGGTCGGCGGTGCCGGTTTCCGATCCGCATCCCGCGCGGCGGGAAACGATCCGGCGGTTTTGCCGATCATGACTCGATTCTCGATTGATCGAGATTCATTGACAATTCCCGCGCGGCTTTACAAGCTGTCAAGTCTGACTTGACACTGAATGCTTCCGGACTGTTAAACGGGACGGATCAGGAGACACCGCCCATGGACCTGAACGCGCTGACGCTGCTCGTCGAGATTCTCGACGCGGGCAACCTGAGCAAGGCCGCGCAGCGGCTCAAGATGAGCCGCGCGAACGTCAGCTACCGGCTGAACCAGCTCGAACGCTCGATCGGCCAGCAGCTCGTGCGCCGCACGACGCGCCGCATCGAGCCGACCGAGATCGGGCTGAAGCTGTACGAGCACGGCCGGCGCATCCGCAACGAGCTGCTCGCCGCGCAGGAATCGGTGACGACGCTCGGCCAGGACCTGCAGGGCCGCGTGCGGCTGTCGGTACCGAGCGGCTACGGGCAGATGGTGATGTCCGACTGGCTGCTCGCGTTCAAGCGGCTGCATCCGGGCATCGTGCTCGACGTGGTGTTCGAGAATCGCGTGGAGGACCTGATGCGCGACGAAGTCGACATCGCGATCCGCGTGATGTCCGAGCCGCCGCAGAACCTCGTCGCGCGCGACATGGGCGCGGTGCGCTACATCGCGTGCGCGTCGCCCGTGTTCGCGGCCGCGCACGGGATGCCCGCGAGCCTCGGCGCGCTGGCCGCCGCGCCGGTCGTCACCGCGACGGTGCTGGGGCGGCAGTTGCGGATCGCCGCGTATCTCGGCGACGAACGCCACGAAGTGCTGCTCGAGCCCACGCTGATTTCGGAGAACTTCCTGTTCCTGCGCCAGGCGATCCTCGCCGGGATCGGCGTCGGCATCGTGCCCGACTACGTGATGCAGGACGACATGCGGCGCGGCACGGTCGTCACGTCGCTCGACGCGTACCGGCTCAGCATCTTCGGCACGCACATGTACATGCTGTACATGCCGAACCGGCACCACACGCGCGCGACCGCGACGTTCATAGAGTTCATCCTCGAACAGGTCGGAAAGGCCGGCCGGGGCGGGCCCGGCGGGATGCGTCAGGGTTTCCTGTCTGATGACAATCCGCCGGCCGCACGGCGACAATAGCGCGCCGCGTGCGCACGGCGCGTGCCGCGCCGGCGCCGCCGCCCCCTTCGATTTCACAGTTGCCGAGGGTTCAATGTTCGACCGGATTCGTCCGCATTCGCGTCCCTGGACGCCTGTCGCCGCGCTCGCGCTCGTCGCGCTCGTCACGTTCAACGCCGGCTGCACGTCCCCGTCCGCGCCGTCGGGCGCCGTCGTCCCGGTCGCCGCCGCGTCGAGCGCCGTGGTGCCGCTGCCCGGCGTCCATGCGCCCGAACTGTCGTCCGGCTGGACCGACAAGCCGGGCTGGACCTCGCAGCACTTCATGATCGCGGCCGCGAACCCGCTCGCGACGCAGGCCGGCTACGAGATGCTGAAGGCCGGCGGCACCGCGATCGACGCGGCGATCGCGACGCAGATGGTGCTCGCGCTCGTCGAGCCGCAATCGTCGGGGCTCGGCGGCGGCGCGTTCATGCTGTATTTCGACGGCAAGGCGACCCAGGCATACGACGGCCGCGAGACCGCGCCGGCCGCCGCGACCGACCGCCTGTTCTACGGCCCGACCGGCCAGCCGATGAGCTTCTACGAAGGTGTCGTCGGCGGGCGTTCGGTCGGCACGCCGGGCGTGCTGCGGATGCTCGACGCCGCGCACCGTGCGCACGGCACGCTGCCGTGGCGCCGGCTGTTCCAGCCCGCGATCCGGCTCGCCGAGCACGGCTTCACGATCAGCCCGCGCCTGGCGATGCTGATCGCGAACGACAAGTACCTGATGAACGACCCGGCCGCGCGCGCGTACTTCTACAACAAGGACGGCACGCCGAAGGCGGCCGGCACGGTGCTGAAGAACCCCGCGCTCGCGACCGTGCTGCGCCAGGTGGCCGACCGCGGCGCGAATGCGTTCTACACCGGCGCGATCGCGCGCGACATCGTCACGAAGGTGCGCAAGCACCCGACCCATCCGGGCCTGCTGTCGCTGCAGGATCTCGCGCGCTACAAGGCGAAGGTGCGTGCGCCGCTGTGTACCGACTACCGGCGCTCGGTGGTGTGCGGGATGCCGCCGCCGTCGTCGGGCGGACTCGCGATCGCGCAGATGCTCGGCATCCTCGAGGCGATGCCCGACTGGCAGCAGATCGGCGCGCAGAAGCCGGTGCGCAACGAAGTCGGCTACGAGCCGACGCCGTTCGCCGCGCACCTGTTCAGCGAGGCCGGGCGCCTCGCGTTCGCGGATCGCGCGCGCTACGTCGCCGATCCCGATTTCGCGCCGCTGCCGGGCGGCAACTGGGCGAGCCTCACCGACCGGACCTATCTCGCGCAACGCGCGCACCTGATCGGCGACACCAGCATGGGCGTCGCGCAAGCCGGCATGCCGCAAGGCGCGACGCTCGCACTGGCCGACGACCGCAGCCCCGAATTGCCGTCGACGTCCGACATCGCGATCGTCGACCGCTACGGCCAGGCGCTGTCGATGACGACCAGCGTGGAAGACGCGTTCGGTTCGCGGCTGATGGTGCGCGGTTTCATGCTGAACAACCAGCTCACCGATTTCTCGTTCGTGTCGAGCGAGAACGGCCGCCCCGTCGCGAACCGCGTGCAGCCCGGCAAGCGGCCGCGCTCGGCGATGTCGCCGGAACTCGTGTTCGACAAGAAGACGAAGCAGGTGACGATGATCGTCGGTTCGGCCGGCGGTCCCGCGATCATCAACCACGTCGCGAAGACGCTGATCGGCGTGCTGGACTGGGGGATGACGATGCAGCAGGCGATCGCGCTGCCGAACGTCGGGTCGATGAACGGGCCGACGCAGCTCGAACGCGGCCGCGTGTCGGACGCGCTCGTCGACGGGTTGAAGGGGCGCGGACACGACGTGCAGGTCGTCGAGATGAACTCGGGACTGCAGGGGATCCAGCGGCTGAACGTGCAGGGGCAGACGGTGTGGTTCGGCGGGGCGGATCCGCGTCGGGAAGGGGTGGCGATGGGGGAATGACGCGACCGGCAGGAGCGGCGCCCCCGCGCTGCCCGCTTCGCGTTATCCGCGCCCCTTCCACGGCACGATCCGCCGCTCGAGCCACCGCATCGCGAGATCGAACAGCCAGGCGATCGCGCCGATGATCAGGATCCCCATCACGACGATGTCCGTGCGCAGGAAGCTCGACGCATTGAGCACCATCTGCCCGAGCCCGGCCGTCGCGGCGACCATCTCGGCCGCGACGAGCGTCGTCCAGCCGAACCCGATCGCGATCCGCAGGCCGGTGAGAATTTCCGGCAGCGCGGCCGGCAGCACCACGTGGCGCACGATCTGCGCGAAGCTGCCGCCGAGCGAATACGCGGCGTTGATCTGCTCGACCGTCGCCGCGCGCACGCCCGCACGGGCGGCCATCGCGATCGGCGCGAAGCACGCGAGGAAGATCACGACCAGCTTCGCCGTCTCGTCGATGCCGAACCAGATCACGACGAGCGGCAGGTACGCGAGCGGCGGCAGCGGCCGGTAGAACTCCAGCAGCGGATCGAGCACGCCGCGCGCGATCCGGCTCACACCCATCAGGATGCCGGCCGGCACGCCGATCGCGGTGGCGAGCACGAACGCGCCGAACACGCGCGCGGCGCTCCACAACAAATGCTCGGACAACGGCAGCCCGCCCTGGATGCGGCCGTGCCACGCGTCGACGAACGCGGCCCACACCGCTTCCGGCGCGGGCAGGAACAACGGCGGCAGCCACTGCCGATGCGTCGCGACCCACCACAGCACGGCCAGCGCCGCGACCGTCGCCGCGCTGAGCGCGGCCGTCTTCCCCTGCCCCGGCAACCGGTAGCGGTGCGCTGCGCGAGCCGGACGCGCCGCATGGCGCCGCTGCGCCGCGCGTTGATCCTGCCCGAACTCCGCGGCCGCTCGATCGGCCGCCCACGAATCCTGCGTACTCATGTCGTCCTGCCTGTGCAAGGTACTGATCCGGCCGCGCCCGACGGACGCGCCCTGCCGCGCGAATTCATGCATCACGCGGTCTCCGCGACCGCCTCGTCGCGATGCAGGTATGCAATCAGCCGCTCGCGCCACGCGATGAATTCCGGCGACGACTTCACCGCGCGCGCATCGCGCGATTCGACGTAGCGCCGCGCGAACGGCAGCTCGAACGTTTCCGCGATGCGGCCGGGGCCCGGCGTCATCACGACGAGACGCGTCGCGAGGAACAGCGCCTCCTCGACGTCGTGCGTGATGAAGAACACCGTCTTGCCGGTGCGCGCCCACACGTCGAGCACGAGCGCCTGCATCGTGCCGCGCGTCATCGCGTCGAGCGCGCCCATCGGCTCGTCCATCAGCAGCACGCGCGGATCGCTCGCGAGCGCACGCGCGATGCCGACGCGCTGCTGCATCCCGCCCGACAGTTCGTACACGCGCGCATGCGCATGGCGCTCGAGGCCGACGAGCGCGAGCATCTCGCTCGCGCGCGCTTCGCGTTCGGCCTTCGACACGCGTGCGAAGCGCAGCCCGAGCGCGACGTTCTCGAGCACGTCGAGCCACGGCAGCAACGCATATTTCTGGAACACGACGCCGCGATCGGCGCCGGGGCCCGTGACCGGCACGCCGTCGACGCGCACGTCGCCGGTCGTCGGCGCGACGAAGCCGGCCATGCAGTTCAGCAGCGTCGTCTTCCCGCACCCCGACGCGCCGAGCGCGACGACGAATTCACCGGAATCGATGCGCAGGTCGACGCGCGCGAGCGCCTGCGTCGTCGGCCGACCGCGTTCGCCCGGATAGGCGACCGATACCTGACGAACTTCCAGCGTGCTCATGATCGAGGGCTCCGCGAAGAGTGGCCTGAGTGGCTCGAGTTGGCGCGCTCAGCGCGCGGCCTTCTGCACGAACTGCGGATCGACGCCGACCGAGTAGTCGGCAAGCACCGTCTGGATCGTGCCCTGCGCTTTCAGGAACGCGGCGGTGGCTGCGAGCGACTTCGCGGCGCCCGACTGCGCGCCGCCGCCGAGCCACGTCGGCGACGCCTGCTCGGCCGGCGTCGGGAACGCGTAGAGCGCGAGGCTCGCCGGCACGTCCTGCGCGTCCGCGCCCGACACCTTCGCGACCGCCGCGACCTGCGGCGAGCCGACCTTCCATGCGGCCGCGTGCGCGCGGTAATCGGCATCGGCGGCCGCGAGCACCTTCACGAAGCGCGCGACGAACTCGGGGTTCTCGCGCGCGAACCGGCGGCTCACGACGAAGCCGTCGAAGGTCGCCTTGCCGCTGGCCTTCGCGACCTGGCCCGACGTCGTCAGCACGGTGCCCGACTGCTTGACCTTCGCGAGCACCGGATCCCAGATGTAGGTCGCGTCGATATCGCCGCGCGCCCAGGCGGCCGCGACCTCGGGCGGACGCAGGTTGACGATCTTCACGTCGTTCGGATTCACGCCGGCGGCCTGCAGCGCGACGAGCGTATGGAAATGCGACGTCGACACGAACGGCACGCCGATCTTCCTGCCCTTCAGCGCGGCGACGCTGGTCACGCCCGAACCGTTGCGCGCGACGAGCGCCTCGGCGTCGTTGATGTTGTCGAGCACCCAGAACAGCGAGATGTCGAGCCCCTGCGACAGGCCGGCCGCGATCGGGCTGGAGCCGGCCTCGCCGAGCTGCACGGAGCCCGACGCGAGCGCGCGGATCACGTCGGCGCCGCTGTCGAGCTTGCGGAACCTGACCTTGTAGCCGGTCGCCTGTTCGACTTCACCGCTCGCCTGTGCGTAGCGCCACGGCACGACCATGTCCTGGTACGCGATCACGACTTCGCGCGATTCGGCGTGCGCCGCGCCCAGCGCGGCCAAGGCGGTCAGCGCGACGACGGCGCGGCGGATGAAGCTGAAACGGGACATGCGGCTCTCCTTCGAATGCGGGCCTTGCTGCGGGAGAGCCGACTTTACGGGCTTTGGGTGCGGCGGGAGCGAACTTATCCTGCGAAGCTATCGATGCTGTTTCAGCTTTGCTTTCCACGCTGAAATGGATTGCGCGTCCGATCTGGTGGCGATTGTCGTGCGAACGCGCGGGCGACGGCCGCACCAACGAAAAAGCCCGCATCGCTGCGGGCTTTTTTCGACTGCGTGCCTACTGCAGCGAGGCCGATGAGGCGCTCAGACCACCCCGGCCCCATGCGCCTGCAGATCGGCGTGATAGCTCGAACGCACCATCGCGCCGACGGCCGCGTGCGTGAAACCCATCTTGTACGCCTCTTCCTCGTACATCTTGAACGTGTCCGGATGCACGTACGCACGCACCGGCAGGTGGTGCTCGGACGGCTGCAGGTACTGGCCGATCGTCAGCATGTCGACGTCGTGCGCGCGCAGGTCGCGCATCACCTGCAGGATTTCCTCTTCGGTTTCGCCGAGGCCGACCATCAGGCCCGACTTCGTCGCGACATCCGGATGCTGCGCCTTGAAGTCCTTCAGCAGCTTCAGCGAGTGCGCGTAGTCCGAACCCGGGCGCGCTTCCTTGTACAGGCGCGGCACCGTTTCGAGGTTGTGGTTCATCACGTCGGGCGGCGCCGCGTTCAGGATCGAGATCGCGCGGTCGAGACGGCCGCGGAAGTCCGGCGTCAGGATTTCGATGCGCGTGTCAGGCGACTGCGCGCGTGTTTCGCGGATGCACTCGACGAAGTGGGCGGCGCCACCGTCGCGCAGGTCGTCGCGGTCGACGCTCGTGATCACCACGTACTTGAGCTTCAGCGCGGCGATCGTGCGCGCGAGGTTCTTCGGCTCGTCGGTGTCGAGCGGATCGGGGCGGCCGTGGCCGACGTCGCAGAACGGGCAGCGGCGCGTGCACTTGTCGCCCATGATCATGAACGTCGCGGTGCCCTTGCCGAAGCATTCGCCGATGTTCGGGCAGCTCGCTTCCTCGCACACCGTGTGCAGGTTGTGCTCGCGCAGGATCGTCTTGATCTCGTTGAAGCGCGAGCTGCCGGTGGCCGCCTTCACGCGGATCCACTCCGGCTTCTTCAGCTTCTCGATCGGAATGACCTTGATCGGGATGCGCGCCGTCTTCGCCTGCGCCTTCTGCTTGGCGGTGGGATCGTAGGCAGCGGTCGCGGCCGAGTCGGCCGGTGCGGGGGAAGCGGTAACGTCAGTCATTCGAATGTTCCAGTGCCTGCGGCTTGTCGGCGGCCGCGGATTCGCCATCGAGGTTGGCAATCAGACGCCCCACCAGCGTGTGGGCGACGTCGTTCCAGTCGGCGGCAACCTCGAGGCTCGCCATGTCGACGGTTTCCAGTCCGGCATAGCCGCACGGGTTGATCGCGAGAAACGGGCGCAGATCCATCTTCACGTTCAGGCTCAGCCCGTGATAGCTGCAGCCGTTGCGGATCTTCAGGCCGAGGGCCGCGATCTTCGCGCCTTCGTGCACCCCGGATGCCACGTAGATGCCCGGCGCGCCCGCCTTGCGGACCGAAGCGAGATTATACGCCGCGAGGGTTTCGATCACGGCCTGCTCGATCTTCGTCACGAGCGTGCGCACCATCAGCTTGCGCCGGCGCAGGTCCAGCAGCAGGTAGGCGACGATCTGGCCGGGGCCGTGGTAGGTGATTTGTCCGCCGCGGTCGACCTGCACGAGCGGCACGCCGCTGTCGGCCACCAGCAGGTGGGCCGGGTCGCCGGCCTGGCCGAGCGTGTAGACGGGCGGATGCTCGACGACCCAGATTTCGTCGCCGGTGTCGGCCGTGCGCGTGTCGGTGAACGCGCGCATCGCGTCGAAGCTCGTCTCGTAGGCCTCGCTGCCCCGCCAGCGCACGGTGACCGGCACGGCAGGCTGAACCGGAGACCCGGCGGGCGATTCGGAAACAGCGACAGGCGTGGACACGATGGCAACCGGCGAGACGGACATGGGCGGTAGTTTACCGAAAACCCATGCGTCTCGCCGGCCCAGGAAGGGGACGGATCGCGAGTATCCGTCGGAGGAAAGGTCCGTCAGACGGTGCGCCAGCCGTCGTGGAGCAGCGCGTTCAAGCGGTTGCGCAGCCGCGCGAGCGCGCCGCGCGCGACTTCCCCGGCCGGCCGCGACACCGAGAACGCGACGTGTGCGCCCTCCCCGCCTTCCGCGCTGAGCCACAGCCGCTCACCGCGACGCAGCCGGAGCGTCTCGCCGTCGACCAGGAAATAGTCTTCGACGTCGTTGCTGCGCGTCGCCCACACCGGCCCGCATTGCACCGTCAGACGCGTGCTGCGTTGCACCTTCATCGGCACGGTCTCGCCCGCGGGGATTTCGAATGTGACGCTTGAAGAAATTTCTTGCATGATCGACTCCGCCAATAAATGCTTCGATGGCTACAATCGTAGTCACTTCAAGGCACCCGACAAAACGACCAATTTTCACGTCGATGTGAGGAAAATTAGCAAATGGACCTCCGCCAGCTGCCTGCGCTGAACGCGATTCGCGCGTTCGAAGCCGCCGCCCGTCACGAGAATTTCTCCCGCGCCGCCGACGAGTTGTACGTCACGCACGGCGCGGTCAGCCACCAGGTTCGCGCGCTCGAGGAGGAGCTCGGCGTGCAGCTGTTCACGCGCAACGGCAAGCGGCTGTGCCTGACCGACGCCGGCATGCGCTACGCGCAGCAGGTCCGCACCGCGCTGATGGTGATCGCCGATGCGACGCGCGAGGTGCGCGCCAGCGACCGCGGAAGGCGGCTGGTGGTGTCGATGCTGTCGTCGTTCGCCGCGCGCTTCATCACGCCGCGCATCGGCACGTTCATCGAGCGGCATCCGGAAATCGACGTCGAACTGCAGTCGACCAACTCGCTCACCGATTTCGCGCGCGACGACGTCGACCTCGCGATCCGCTTCGGCTCCGGCAGCTATCCGGGGCTGCATGTCGAGCCGCTGTTCGAAGAAGTGTTCTTTCCGGCGTGCTCGCCGACGCTGAACGGCGGCAAGCTGCCGCAGACGCCCGCCGATCTCGTGCACTACAACCTGCTGCGCTCGGACGACGAGCTGTGGCGGCCGTGGTTCGACGCGGCGGGGCTCGATACGCTCACCGAGCCGAAACGGGGGATTCTGTACCAGGATTCGTCGAACCTGCTGCTGGCCGCGATCGACGGCCAGGGCATCGCGCTGGTGCGCCGCTCGCTCGCGGTGCACGACCTGCTGGACGGGCGCCTCGTGCGCCTGTTCGACATCGACGGGCAGAGCCCGTGGCACTATTTTTTCGTGTGTCCGCCGCCGCTCCTGAACACGCCGCGCGTGCAGGCGTTCAGGACCTGGCTGCTTCAGGAAGTCGCCGAGTATCAGTTGCTGTGCGACGAACTGGACGCGCGGCGCGCGGCGGGAAAGACCCCCGCCGAGTGCGCGCGGGAAAGAGGATGGAAGGCGGCGCTCAGAGCACGACCTTGACCATCGGATGGCCGGTCAGTGCGCGGTAGATGTCGTCGAGCTGTTGCTGGCTCGTCGCGCGCACGGTGATCGTGAGGCCGGTGTAGTTACCGCCGCTCGATGCGCGCTCCTCGATCTTCTCGACGTCGATCTCGTTGTCGTGGACGGCCACGACCTTGAAGATCGTGTCCTTGAATTCCGGGTGCGCCTTGCCCATGATCTTGATCGGGAAATCGCACGGAAACTCCAGCAGCGACTCCTTCCGGGTATCGATCGCGCCGGTCACCTCGATGGTTTTGGTCGGTTCGCTCATCACTTTCTCCGGGTTAGGTCAAACTGTTCAAACTCGCGTGCCTTCGCACGCTGGTACGCGTCGTACAACGCCGCGAATACGGGGCCCGGCTTGCCGCCCTGCACGGGCAGGTCGTCGAGCGACGTGACGGGCAGGATTTCCTTCGTGGCCGACGTGATCAGGATCTCGTCCGCCGCGCGCAGCTCGACTTCACTGATCTCGCGCGCGACGAACGGAATGCCGCATTCGTCGGCCAGCTGCTCGACCAGCGCGTAGCGGATCCCCTCGAGGATCTTGTTGCTGCGCGGCGGTGCCATCAACTCGCCGTTCTTCACGATCCACACGTTCGACGACGAGCCTTCGGTCACGTTGTCGTCGCGCAGCTGGATCGTCTCGAACGCGTCGCGTTCGGCCGCATGCTGCGCCATCAGCACGTTGCCGAGCAGCGAAATCGACTTGATGTCGCAATGCAGCCAGCGACGATCCTCGGCCGTCACGCAGCGCACGCCCTGCGCGCGCTCCGCTTCCGACGGCAGGCGCAGCGGGCTCGTCATCGCGAACACCGTCGGCACCGTATTCGCCGGGAACGCGTGGCCGCGCTTCGCGACGCCGCGCGTCACCTGCAGGTAGACGAGCGCGTTGCCGTCGCCGAGGCCCTCCGCATTCGCGGCGACCACGCGCTCGATCAGCGCGTGCCAGCCGGCCGCGTCATGCGGATTGTCGATGCCGATCTTCTTCAGGCTGCGCGCGAGCCGGTCCAGATGCTGTTCGATCCGGAACGGCACGTGCGCGCCATCGTGCGCATAAACGGGGACGACTTCATACACGCCATCGCCGAAGATGAACCCGCGGTCGAGCACCGGGACCCGGGCTTGCGACAGCGGTACCAGCTCCTCCTGCGACGACACGCTGAGGTAGACGATCGGTTCGAATTCGGCTTGGCTCATGGCTATACAAGATGGGGATGAAGTCGTAAAAAACAAAGGCCCGTCGCGCTTACTTCTTCTTGCTGAACATCAGCAGGATCGAGTCCCAGATACGGCCGAAGATACCCGCTTCCGGCACCGCCTGCAGCGCGACGACCGGGAACTCCGACAGCGTCTTGCCGTCGGCGACGATCTTCACGGTGCCGACCTGCTGGCCTTCCGCGAGCGGCGCGATCAGCGGCGCGTTGACCTCGACTTCCGGCTTGACCTTGTCGCCCAGGCCGCGCGGCACGGTCACCCACTGGTCGCCCTTCACGCCGACCTGCACGGTGTTTTCCTTGCCCTTGTAGATGCGCGGCGTCGACATCGCCTGGCCGCCCTTGAACAGGCGCACGGCGTCGAACGCGCTATAGCCGTAGTTCAGCATCTTCATGCTGTCCTGCGTGCGCTCGCCTTCCTTCTGCTCGCCCATCATCACCGACACGAGACGGCGCTGGCCGTCGACACCCGGGATCGCGCGCTTGGCCGACGCGATCAGGCAGAAGCCGGCCGCCTGCGTATGGCCCGTCTTCAGGCCGTCGACCGTCGGATCCAGCCACAGCAGGCGGTTGCGGTTGCCCTGGCGGATGTTGTTGTACTTGAATTCCTTCTCCGAGAAGATGCTGTAGTACTGCGGAAAATCGCGGATCAGGTGGGCGGACAGCTTCGCGAGGTCGCCAGCCGTCGTGTAGTGGTTCGGGTCGGGCATGCCGTTCACGTCGGCGAAGTGCGTGCCCTTCATGCCGAGGCGCGCCGCCTCGTCGTTCATCAGCGTGACGAACTGCCCTTCGCTGCCGCCGACCAGCTCGGCCAGCGCGATCGCGGCGTCGTTGCCCGACTGGATGATCATCCCGTACACGAGGTCGTGCACCGACACCGGCTTGTTCGCCTCGATGAACATGCGCGACTCGTCGGTGCCGACACGGCGCACCGCAACGCTCGGCGTGACGATCTGCTCCATCGAGATCTTCTTCTTGTCGAGCGCCTCGAACACCAGGTAGGCCGTCATCAGCTTCGTCAGCGATGCGGGCTCGACGCGTTCGTCGGCGTTGCCCGAGGCGAGCACCGTGTTGCTCGTCGCATCGACGAGCACCCACGAGCGCGCGTTCACGCCCGGCGGCGGCACCGCGCCCGGCATGAAGGTCGCGGGCGCGCCGGTGAACTGCTCGGCGGCGGCGGCCGGCGCGGCATGCGCGGCCTTGGCCTTGGCGGCCGGCTTCGCCTCGGCGACGACGATCGTCGACGCGAGCGCGACGGGCAGCATCACGCCCAGCGCGACGTTGCGCGCGGCGGTGCCGAAGGCGATGGAAGAAGCGAGGGACTTGAGGCCTTGGGGAGACAGACGCATGATCGATTCAGGCTGATGGCAGAAAGTGCGGTGCGAAACGCGCAGGGGTTGAACGGCAAGGCGGCGGGCGTTCCGGCGTTCGTCCGACTGCGTCGGACGGCGCGAAACGCGCCGGTTGGACTCGTGCGGACGCGTTCGGTTCGCGGCCGTCGCGAGCGGGCGGACAGGCGGCGAAACGAGCGCCGCATGGGCCCAGCCGGGCCGCGGGCGACGCGAAATGCGGCCATTATACGTGGCCGCGCAGGGCGTTTTCGCGAACCGTGGCCCGGGTGACCGCACACCGGCTTCGAGAGGATAGCGCGGCTTCACTGCGGAAAATCGCGCTCGAAGCCGCGCGAAAGGCGTGCGCAGGCGCTGTGCAAGTCGGGTTGCGCCGCGCGGAAGCGGGCAGGTGCGACCGTGCCGTGACACGATGCGGCGCGATGTCGCGCGAGCGGCGACATCGCAGTCGTGCGGCAGCCGCGCCGCACGTCGGGTTCAGCGGCTCAACGCCACGCGTCGACGATGATCCGCTTCAACACATGCAGCTTGCGGTGGAAGAAATGCTCGGCGCCGGGGATCACGACGACCGGCAGCTCCTGCGGCCGCGCCCAGTCGTAGACCGATCCGATCGGCACCGTGTCGTCGGTTTCGCCGTGGATCACGAGCGTGTTCTCCGGCACTTCGGCGACCTGCCAGCGGCTCGCGGCGGTGCCGACGAACACCATCCGCTCGATCGTCTCACCCGCGTCGCGCAGCCGCTTCGCGACATGCGACAGCACGAAGGTGCCGAACGAGAAGCCCGCGAGCACGAGCGGCAGGTCCGCATATGCGGGCTGCGCGCGCATGTGCGCGAGCACGGCAAGCAGGTCGTCGGCCTCGCCGATGCCGTTGTCGTGCACGCCCTCGGTCGCGCCGACGCCGCGGAAGTTCGACCGGAACACCACGTAGCCGAGCTGGACCAGCGTGCGCGCGAGCGTCTGCGCGACCTTGTTGTCCATCGTGCCGCCGAACAGCGGATGCGGGTGCGCGACGAGCGCGATGCCGCGCGGCGCGGCGCTGCCTTCGCGCACGGCGTCCGGCAGGTCGACCGCGATTTCGATCTGCCCGACCGGGCCGGCGATCAGCGACTTCTGCGTATGAACGTTCATTCGGCCGGCCCGCTCAGATCTTCAGGCGGTCGACGACCTTGCCGTCGCGCAGGTGCGATTCGACGATCTCGTCGATGTCGGCCTGGTCGACGTACGTGTACCACGTGCCTTCCGGATACACGACCATCACGGGCCCTTCCTCGCAGCGGTCGAGGCAGCCGGCCTTGTTGATGCGGACCTTGCCGGGCCCCGCGAGGCCGAGTTCCTTCACGCGCTTTTTCGCGTATTCCTGCATGGTCTGCGCATCGCATTGCGCGCAGCTCGGACGCTCGGCGCCCGGTTCGCGCTGGTTCAGGCAGAAGAAGACGTGGTGCTGGTAGTAGGAATCCATGATGGTGACGAGCGGCCCGGCGCGGGACCGGGCGGAAAGAGGGGCGATTGCCGTTGCGCGCGGCAACGGAGGTGCGAACGATTATAACGAGCGGCGCGCGCCGCTGCCCGCGATCGACGCGCGGCCGCCCTGCCCCGCGTGCCGCGTCAGCGTCGCAGCGCGACCGGCAGCCACGCGTGCTCGACCCGCTGGCCGAGCCAGATCAGCGCCGCGTAGGGCCAGATCCACGCGAGCCAGCGCGCGATGCTGTTGAAGTGCACGTAGCGGCCCTGCCGCCAGCCCGACAGCGTGAAGTCGAAGAACGGGTTGACGGGCAGCAGGTTGACGAGCGCCACGCCGGCCAGCAGCGCGAGCGCCGCGAGCAGCGCGCGCCACGCGGCCGGCACGCGCAACGCGAGCAGGGCCGCCGCGAAGCCGAGCTCGATGCCGAGCCGCGCGCCGGGCGTCGCCCACACGACGACGAGGCCGGTGGTCGACTGCATGAAGGTCGCGGCCGACTTCAGCGCGAGCGTCGCGGCGACGAACGCGATCAGGAGCCGCACGCGCGGCGCGCGGGCGCGCATCGCGAGCGACGCGATCGCCAGCGCGGCGAACAGCATCAGCCCGCCGAGCGCGGCTTCCCACGCGGAGTCGGACAGCCAGCCGTCGACGCGTTCGGGCCATTCGCTCACGCGCCACGCGGCCGGCAGCCACGCGAGCAGCGCGTCCTGCATCGAGCCGTCGGCGCGTTCCCACAACGCGGCCGGCCAGTCGCCGATGCCGAACAGGAACGGCGACGGAAACAGGATCGCGAACGGCCACAGCCCGGCGAGCAGCAGCGGCGTCGCGCCGTCGGTCTCGAACCACGCGAAGCGCAGCCGGCGCAGCGCGCCGCGGTCGAGCAGCGCGCCGGTGGCCGGTGCCGCGAGCGCCGCGCCGAGCAGCGCGCCGAGCGCGTTGGCCGCGAGGTCGAGATTCGACGCGACGCGCGTCGGCAGGTAGGTCTGCAGCGCCTCCATCGAGCCCGACAGCAGCACGCCGAGGCCGCCCACGATCAGCGTCGCGGCGACGCCGCGCCAGCGCGGGTGCAGCGCGAGCACGCCGAGTGCGCCGAACGGCAGGTAGCCGAGCACGTTGGTGACCACGTCGAACGCGGTCACATAGCGCTGCATCGGCGCGAACAGGTAGTCGAACGGCCCGATGCCGAGCGACACCCAGCCGTCGAACGGATACAGCGATGCATAGACGATGAGCGCCGCATACGCGGCGAACGCCTGCCGCGCCAGCGACGACACGCGCGGCGTGCCCGAAGCGCTCATTGCGACTGCGCGCGGTGCGTCACGGGTTGCCCGCGTACGCCTGCGCGCCGACCCACGCGGCGATCTGCGACACGAGCGCGTCGCTCGCGGCCGCGAGCGCACGCGCGCCGCCGGCCGCATCGGGCGTGCTGGACGGTGCGCGTGCGACGAACGTGCGCTGGCCGAGCACCTTGCCGTCCTGCATCAGCGTCGCGCGCGCTGCGACCGCGGCGTGACTCTGCGATTGCCCGTCGAACACCTGCTCGAATGCGTTCAGGTCGACCTTCAGCGTCGGCGCGCGCACGCCGTCCGAGCCTTCGAGCACCGCGCCGCGCGCCGACAGCGCGCCGCGCAGCCGCTGCGTGAGCAGTTGCGCGGGCGGCGCAGTCCAGCGGCTGTCGCGATAGACGGCCATGCGCTGCGCATCCGCATACGCGAGGCGGTAGACGAACTTGTCCGTATCGAGCGCGTCGGGCGCGGCGACGTCGAGCACCTTCAGCGCGGGGCCCGTACCGGCCGTCACGACCGGCGTGGCCGACTCAGGCGTGGCCGGCCCGAGGTCGTAGCGGACGTTCGACAGCGCCGCGCCGTTGCCGGCGCAGCCGGCGGCGAACACGAGCGTCAGCATCGCGAGCGTGGCCGCCGCCGGACGCAGCGCGCGATCAAGGATTCGTGGCATGGCATGTTCCTGCATGATGTTTCCGGTTTCGATGGCGTCATGGCCCGGTCGCGCACCGGGCCGGTCGATCGACGGGCTGGCGATGCGCTTCATTTCCCGGCGGCGGCACCCGCCCCCGGCCAGACGAAACCCGCCTCGCCGGGCCCGGGCGCGGAGCCGGGCGAACCGAACAACAGACTGCTCGGGTTGCGGCCGAGTTCACCGGCGACGTCCTTCAATTGCCGCGACGCATCGCCGACGCTGCCGGCCAGCGTGTTGAAACGCGGCAGCGTGTCGTACTGGACCCGCGCGTTCAGGTCGTTCAGCGCGACGCCGACCTGCTCGGCGGCCGAGCCGGCCTTGTTCAGGTTCGACACGAGCGGCCCGTTCGGCTGCAGCAGCGTGTTCGCCGACGCCATCGCGCGATCGACCTGGTGCATCGTCTCCGGCAGCGCGGCCACCGCCGGCGCGAGCTGCTTCGACAGCGTCGCCGCGCCGTCCGCCGCGTGCTGCAGGCTTTCGGCCGTCGCGCGCAGCTGCTCGCGCATCTCCGGCGACATCAGCGCGTTCGCGCTTTTCGCCGCCAGCTCGAGCTGCCGCAGCAGCACGTCGCCGCGCTCCTGGATCTGGTCGAACAGGCTCGGCCGCATCGGGATCTGCGCGATCGCCTTCGGCGACGACGGCAGCGGCGCCAGGTCGCGGCCCGTATCCTCGAGCTGCACGAACGCGATGCCCGTCACGCCCTGGAAGCCGAGGCTGCCGTAGGTCGACTGCGTGATCGGCGCGTCGTGGTCGACGAGGATCCGGATCCGGATCTGGCCCGGATGCGCGCGGTCGAAGCCGATCGACTGCACCTTGCCGACGTCGAGGCCGCGAAAGCGCACGGTCGCATCGGGGAACAGCCCCGTCACGTTGGTGCGCGCGAGCAGGTCGTACGGCACGCGCACGGTACGGTCGACGTTGAACCAGAACACGGTGCCCGCGATCGCGAGCGTCAGCGCGATCGTGAACAGGCCGGCCCAGAACGCGTGTGATTTGTTTTCCATCGGAGGGTTCCTTGTCCTTGCCTGTTACAGCTCGACGCTCGACAGCGCCGGTTCGAGGGCCGCCTTCGGCAGCTTCGCGCGCCGCTCGGGCGGCAGCGCCTGCAGTGCGCGGCGCCCGCGCAGCCCCAGGAAATATTCGTGGATGAACGGATGGTCGACGTTCGCGGCCTCCTCGACGGGTGCCGCGACCAGCACCTTGCGGTCGGCCAGCACCGCGACGCGCGTCGACAGCGCGACCATCGTGTCGAGGTCGTGCGTCACCATCACGACCGTCAGCCCGAGCGTGCGGTGCAGCGTCGCGATCAGTTCGACGAATTCGTCGGACGCCTGCGGATCGAGGCCGGCGGTCGGCTCGTCGAGGAACAGCAGCTCCGGCTCGAGCGCGATCGCGCGCGCGATGCCGACCCGCTTCACCATCCCGCCCGACAGCGCGGCCGGCATCTTCGACGCGTGCTTGCACGGCAGCCCGACCATCTCGAGCTTCAGCATCACGATGTCGTGCAGCAGGTCGGGCGGCACGCGGCCGAGCTCGCGCAGCGGCTGCGCGACGTTGTCGAACACCGTCATCGACGAGAACAGCGCGCCCTGCTGGAACAACATCCCCGAGCGCGTGCGCATCATCCGCGCGGTCGCGTCGTCGATCTTCAACGTGTCCTCGCCGAACACCTTGATCGTGCCCGACGTCGGCCGCTCGAGGCCGAGAATCTGCCGCACCAGCGTCGTCTTGCCCGAGCCCGAGCCGCCGACGATCGACACGATCTCGCCGCGCCGCACGTCGAAATCGAGCTTCTGGTGAACGATGTTGCGCCCGTAGCGCTTCATCAGGTTGCGCACCTCGATCACGAGGTCGTCAGGCCCGGCGGCGGCCGGCTGCGTACCGACCGCGCCTGCGCCGATTGCCGCGGCATGTGCGCTGGCGGCACCGGCCGCCGATTCGTTCGATTCGTTCGACGCGTTCATCCGAGCCCCACGTTCTGGAACAGGATCGCGAACACCGCGTCGGCCAGGATCACGACCGTGATCGACGAGACGACCGACGTCGTCGTCCCTTCGCCGAGGCTTTGCGAGTTCGCCTTGATCCGGAAACCGAAATGACAGGCGACCAGCGCGATCAGCATGCCGAACACGACGCCCTTGCCGATGCCGATGTACAGGTTCGCGATCGGCACGACGCCCGGCAGCGAGCGCACGAAATAGTTGACGTCGATGCCGAGCACCAGCTTCGCGGCGAGCGCGCCGCCGGTGAGCGCGATGATGTTGGTCCACATCACGAGCAGCGGCATCGCGACGCCGAGCGCGAGCACGCGCGGCAGGATCAGCCGCAGCCCGTGCGGGATGCCCATCACGCGCATCGCGTCGAGTTCCTCGGTCACGCGCATCACGCCGATCTGCGCGGTGATCGCCGACCCCGAGCGGCCGGCGACGAGGATCGCCGACAGCACGGGCCCGAGCTCGCGGATCACCGACAGCCCGAGGATGTTCACGATGTAGCGGTTCGCGCCGAACATCTGCAGCTGCTGCGCGGACAGGTAGCTCAGCACGATCCCGATCAGGAACGCGACCAGCGCGGTGATCGGCAGCGCCTGCGCGCCGGCGCTGTAGATGTTCGCCGAGGTTTCCTTCCACGGCATCGTCTTCGGGCGGCGCAGCACCGACAGCGCGTCGAGGATCACGAGGCCGAACATCGCGATGCCGCCCTGCAGGTGTTCGGCGAACGCGAAGATCGCCCGGCCGAGGCGCGTGACGGGATCGAACCGCACGACGCGCTCGGGCGCCTCGCGCTGGCTGTCGAGCCGTTCGATCCGCTCGAAGATCGTGCGCTGCGTGGCGGTCAGCTCGACGCCGGCCGGCAGCTTGCGGCCCCACACGCGCCACAGCGCCTGGCCGCCGACGTGATCGAGCCGTTCGATGCCGGACAGATCCCATTCGTTCACGCGCCCGGACGCGATGCCCGCGACGCGGCGCGCGACCGCGCCGCGGTTGCGCGCGAGCGCCAGCGCGGTCCATTGGCCGTACAGGCGCACCGTCTGACCCTGGCCGCCGGCGTCGACCGACAGGCCGGGAGGAGTCTCGAAGTCCAAGGGCGGGTTGTTTGCAAAAGGATGACAGCGGCCATTGTAGCGAACCGCCCGGCGCCGCGACGTGAGGATTTCCGTGGACGCGCCCGGCCAGGGGCGCCTGGCCGGCGGCCTCCGGTTTCGGGTGCCCGGCTCGCAACGGCGCGGCGCACGCCGCCGCATCGGCGTGCCGGACACGCGACCTTTCATTCTTCCGTCACGTTTCCTTTCGATACTCTCACGCGCCGCACGTCAGGCCGTCGGCACCCGCGCCGCCATCTCGCTGCGCGTCTCGCGATTCATAGAACAGAACACCGAACAGGACAATCGATGCGTCTCCCCCCGCTTTCCCGCCGCCGCGTGACCGCCGCCGCCGCGCTCGCCAGCCTCGCCTTCGCCCTCGCCGGTTGCGGCGGCGACGACGTCACCGCTCCGTCGTCGCAGACGCAGGCCCAGGCGCCCGCCGGCACGACGGCCACGCTCGCGCTGCTCGAAACGACCGACCTGCACACCAACGTGCTGTCGTACGACTATTTCAAGCTCGCCGCCGACAAGTCGCTCGGTTTCGAGCGCGTGTCGACGCTGATCGCGCAGGCGCGCGCGCAGTATCCGAACACGCTGCTGCTCGACAACGGCGACACGATCCAGGGCACCGCGCTGTCGGACTACCAGGCGCTCGTGAACCCGATCGGCTGCGACCAGACGCTCGCGATCTACAAGGTGATGAACGCCGCAAAGTTCGACGGTGGCGGGATCGGCAACCACGAGTTCAACTACGGGCTGCCGTACCTGTCGCAGGTGACCGGCAACACGTTCGACGTCGACGGGCTGCCGGCCCCCGCTCAGCAGAAGAAGTGCGCGGGCCCGAACTTCCCGCAGGTGCTCGCGAACGTGATCAGCGCGAAGACCAACGCGCCGCTGTTCACGCCGTACACGATCCTGACCCGCACGGTGACGGCCGTCACGCCCGACGGCAAGACGGTCAGCGCGCCGGTGAAGGTCGGCATCATCGGCTTCACGCCGCCGGCGATCATGAGCTGGGACAAGCGCTGGCTCGACGGCAAGGTCTACACGACCGGCCTGAAGGAAGCGGCCGAGAAGTACATTCCGGAGATGCGCGCGAAGGGGGCCGACCTCGTCGTCGCGATCTCGCACGGCGGCCTGGACAACTCGACGTATTCGCCGACCATGGAAAACGGCAGCTGGTGGCTGTCGAAGGTGCCCGGCATCGACGCGATGCTGATCGGCCACTCGCACCAGGTGTTCCCGGACGCGAACAGCACCGTGGCGCAGTTCAACCTGCCGGGCGTCGACAAGGCGAAGGGCACCGTCAACGGCGTGCCGACCGTGATGGCCAACTACTGGGGCAAGCATCTCGGCGTGATCAAGCTCGGCCTGAAGTTCGACGGCAAGACGTGGAGCGTCGACAAGTCGCTGACGACCGTCGAGGCGCGGCCGATCCAGAACGCCGACAAGAGCTACGTCGCCGCCGATCCGTCGGTGTCCGCCGCGATCGCGGCCGAGCACCAGGCGACGATCGACTACGTGAAGACGCCGATCGGCTCGACCGACTACCGGATGAATTCGTACTTCGCGGACGTCGGCGATCCCGGCGCGATCCAGATCGTCAACGAGGCGCAGGCCGACTACGTGAAGACCTACGTGCAGGCGAACCTGCCGCAATACGCGTCGCTGCCGGTGCTGTCGGTCAGCGCGCCGTTCAAGAGCGGCTTCGGCGGCGGCAGCGACTACACCGACGTCGCGCCGGGCGCGCTCGCGATCAACAACGCGGCCGACCTGTACCTGTATCCGAACACCGTGTATGCGGTAAAGGTGAGCGGCAGCGACGTGAAGAACTGGCTGGAGACGGCCGCGAAGCGCTTCAACACGATCGACCCGACCCAGGCAACCGTGCAGCCGCTCGTCAGCAGCTTCCCCGGCTACAACTTCGACATGTTCACGTCCGCCGATCTCGCGTACGAGATCGACGTCACGCAGCCGGTCGGCAGCCGCATCAGGAACCTGACGTACAAGGGCGTGCCGATCGACCCGAACGCGCAGTTCATCGTCGCGACCAACAACTACCGCGCGAGCGGTGGCGGCAATTTCCCGGGCCTCGACGGCAGCAAGACGATCTTCGCGTCGCCCGACGCGAACCGCGACGTGCTGATCTCGTTCATCAAGAAGCGCGGCGCGATCACGCGCGCGGCGGACGGCGCACAGCGCAGCTGGCGCTTCACGAAGCTCGCGAGCTCGGTCGCGCACGTGCAGTTCACGTCCGCGCCGAACCACCTCGGCGACGCGGCGGCGGCCGGCCTGAGCGGCCTCGCGCAGGTCGCGGCCGACGACGGTTCGGGCAAGAACCTCGCCATCTACGAGATCGACCTCACGCAATGACCACGAGACCCGCGATGCAACCGATCCGGACGATGCGGCCGGCCGAGGCCGGCTTCACCGCCGCCGCGCGACGCCTGCTGCGCGCGAAACTCCCGCCGGCCGCGTTGCTCGCGGCGGCGGCCGTGACCGTCGCGGCCGTCGTCGCGGCGACCGGCTGGCGCGCCGCCGGCCCCGCGCCGAGCGCCGCGCAGCTCGACGAATGGCAGGCGATGGTCGCGCAGGCCGTCGAGCCGCACGCGCTCGCGCAGTTGCGCACCCTCGCGCGCCGCGGGTCGGGCGATGCGCAGGCGGCGCTCGGCATCGCGCTCGTCGACGCACGCGAGCCGGGGCTGCGCGACGAGGGGCGCGGCTGGCTCGAAACCGCCGCCCAGGCCGATGCGAAAACCGACGCGCCGGCCGCACGGCGCGCGCAGCTGGCACTCGGCAAGGCACTGCTGCTCGGCAGCGGCGACATCCCGAAGGACTATGTGCGCGCCCGCGCGCTGCTCGGCGAGGCGGCCGGACAGGGCGATCCGGCGGCCGCGTATTACCTCGGGCTGATCTATCGCAGCGGCTACGGCACCGCCGCCGATCCCGTGCAGGCCGCGCACTGGTTCGAGCGCGCGTCGCGCGCGGACATCCCGGCCGCGGACTTCATGCTCGCGAATGCGTACCGCGACGGCAGCGGCGTGCCGCGCGACGAAGCGCGCGCGCTCGCGCTGTATCGCCGTGCGGCGGAACACGAACTGCCGGAAGCCGTGCAGACGCTCGCGATGGCGTATCGCAACGGCGAGCTGGGGCTCAAGCCCGACGCGGACGAATTCCACGCGCAGTGGATCGAGACCGCGCATGCGTTGAAGCATCGGGTGGTTGCGCCGTGACGGTGCGTCGCCAGGGCCGGCGCGAACGCGCGACGGCGGAATGACGGCTTGCGCGACGACCATGACCTGACCTCCCGCGCATCGCCCGCAACGACGGCCGATGCGCGTGGCGCGGGCGTGCATGCCGGTCACCGTGCCGCCATCCATTCGCCCCGCGCCTGGAACAAGCATCAAGCCGCGTGGCGACGGCCCGGCGCAGTTCGCGTGCGGGCCGCTGCCCCCGGCCCCGCCTGTCGCGCGCGCCGCCCGGCACGCACCATCCCCCTGTCGCTACTACAATAGGCGCCATGAACGCCCCCACCTCCTCCGACACGCCCGATTCCGGCGACGCGCACATCGCGCGCAACCGGCTCGAGGCGCACCTGGATGCCGCGCCGCGCGCGTGGCCGCTCGACATCGTCGCCGCCACCGGCTCGACCAACGCCGACGTCGCGACGCGCCTCAAGGCGCTGCCGCGCACCGCGAACGCATTGCCCGCGCCGCTCGTGCGCGTCGCGTTCGAGCAGACGGCCGGCCGCGGCCGGCAAGGCCGCCCGTGGTTCGCGCAGCCGGGCAACGCGCTGCTGTGCTCGGTCGGCTGCATCGTCCCGCGCCCCGTCGACGCGCTCGGCGGCCTGAGCATCGCGATCGGCGTCGCGCTCGCGGAAGGCCTCGCCGCGCTGCCGCTCGACGCCCGCACGCGGGTCGCGCTCAAATGGCCGAACGACCTGCTGCTGACGGCCACCGACGACGGCACGCCACGCATCGTCGGCAAGCTCGCCGGGATCCTGATCGAAACCGTGTGGACCACCGCCGACGCGACCGCCGTCGTGATCGGCTTCGGCATCAACGTGCGCGGCGCGGAAGCCGTCGCCGCGCAGGTCGATGCGCTGCGCGCGCGCGAAGCGACGCTCGCGAGCGGCCTGCCGCCGGCCGCGCTGTCGGCCGCGTGCGCGTCGGCCAACCTCACCGATACGCTCGCCGCGGCGCTGAACGCGCTCACCCCCGCGCTCGCGCAGTTCGGCACCGACGGGCTCGCGCCGTTCCTGCCGCGCTGGCATGCGCTGCACGCGTACGCAGGGCGCGAAGTCGTGCTGCTCGAACAAGGCGTCGAACGCGCGCGCGGCATCGCGACGGGCATCGACGCGACCGGCCAGCTGCTGCTCGACACGCCCGATGGCGTGCAGGCGATCGCGGCCGGCGACGTATCGCTGCGCGAAGCGCAATGAACGAACCGCATCTGCTGATCGACGCCGGCAACAGCCGGATCAAGTGGGCGCTCGCCGACGCGCGGCGCACGCTCGTCGACACGGGCGCGTTCGGCCACACGCGCGACGGCGGCGCCGATCCCGACTGGTCGGCCCTGCCGCGTCCACATGGCGCATGGATCTCGAACGTCGCGGGCGCCGACGTGGCCGCACGGCTCGACGCGCTGCTCGACGCGCGTTGGCCGGGCCTGCCGCGCACGACGATCCGCTCGCAACCCGCGCAATGCGGCGTGACGAACGGCTATACGACGCCCGAACAGCTCGGCAGCGATCGCTGGGCCGGCTTGATCGGCGCGCGCGCGGCGTTTCCGGGCGAGCATCTGCTGATCGCGACGTTCGGCACGGCGACAACGCTCGAAGCGCTGCGAGCGGACGGTCGTTTCACCGGCGGGTTGATCGCGCCGGGCTGGGCGCTGATGATGCGCGCGCTCGGCACGCACACCGCGCAGTTGCCGACGCTGACCACCGACATCGCGAGCGGGCTGCTCGCGCTCGAGCAGGCCGAGCCGTTCCAGGTGGATACGCCGCGCTCGCTGTCGGCCGGCTGCCTGTACGCGCAGGCGGGGCTGATCGAACGCGCTTGGCGCGATCTCGCCGATGCGTGGCAGGCACCCGTGCGGCTCGTGCTGGCAGGCGGCGCGGCGGACGACGTCGCGCGCGCGCTGACGCTGCCGCATACGCGGCACGATGCGCTGATCCTGTCCGGGCTGGCGCTGATCGCCGCGGAAACGGCCGCGCAGGCAGGATGAAAAGCCGGCCGCCGGCCGGGATCGCGCCGGCCGCGTCGACGGATGCCCGGCCGCGGGCTTCGTCGCGGTGAGGATGGAAAACGGGCGCCGATGTTTCGCCCATGCGGACAGCCGGCTGCACACGCGGCCCGGCCGACGCGAACGATCGCCGGCGGCAACGGCAACGCCTGCCGTGCGGCCGGCCTGACTGAACGGTTGAACGACTGAACAACGACGAGGAGTGTCGACGATGCTGCGCTGGCTGATCGCTGTTCTCTTTCTCGCGAACCTGCTTGCGTTCGTCGCCGTGCGCGGCGTGTTCGGGCCGCTGCCGGCGGCCGGCCCGCGCGAACCGGGCATGCTGTCCCGGCAGGTGCAACCGGATGCGCTGCACGCAATGCCGCTCGCGCAGGCGAGCGATCAGCCCGTGATCGGCGGTCCGATCGGCGCGCCGGCCGTCGCCGCCGAGCCGCTCGCGGCATCCGCGCCCTGACGGCGCGGCACCCGCATCAGGACTGCTGCGCGCGCACCTTCTTCAGCAGCGCGGTGGTCGAGCGGTCGTGCTCGAACGGAATCGCGAGCGCACGCCCGCCCCAGGCGCGCACGATCGCGGATTCCGGCAGCGCGTCCATGTCGTAGTCGCCGCCCTTCACGAGAATGTCCGGACGGACGGCCTCGATCAGCGACACCGGCGTCTTTTCCTCGAACTTCACGACCCAATCGACGCTTTCCAGCGCCGCGAGCAGCGCCATCCGGTCTTCCTCGCGGTTGATCGGACGGTCGTCGCCCTTGCCGAGCATGCGTACCGACGCATCGCTGTTCACGCCGACGATCAGGCATGCGCCGAGCGCCTTCGCATCGGCGAGGTACGTGACGTGGCCACGGTGCAGGATGTCGAACACGCCGTTCGTGAACACGACGGGCGAAGGCAGCGAAGCGCGCAGGGCAACCAGGGCGTCGCGGGTGATCAGCTTGCGTTCGAAGGTAACGGACATGATGGGTATCGGATGGCGTGAGCGGCGCGCGGTGCACGTCGCGACGGAACACGGCGGCGCCAGATAAAAAGCCCGCCGGATGGCCGGGCGGGCTTCATGCGTGACTACACTGCGGCGATCGCGACCGACGGCGCTTCACGCCGGCTGCGACGCCGTGCGGCCTCAGGCCGGCTGCGCGGCCGACGACGGGCCGCTTTCGGACTGCAGGCGGCCGGTGACTTCCTTGCGGTAGCGGTTCAGTTCCTGCGCGGTCGCGAACGTGCGCTCGAACAGGATCGACAGGTTGTGCAGGATCCGTTCGACGACCTTCTTTTCCCACTCGCCGTCGAAGCGGATCTGCTCGTCGAGCCAGCGCTCGAGCCATTCCGGATCGGGCAGGCGCGACTGCACGGTGTCGCGCGGGAACAGCGCCTGGTTCACGTGCAGGTTGGTCGGGTGCAGCGGCTTCTCGGTGCGGCGCGCCGACGCCATCAGCACGCCGATCTTCGCGAACGCCGCGCGCGCGACGTCGCCGCAATTGTTCAGCGCCTTCTTCATGTAGCGCAGGTAGGCGCCGCCATGGCGCGCTTCATCGCGCGAGATCGTTTCGTAGATGTGCTTGATGACCGGCTCGGTGTGCCAGTCGGCCGCGCAGCGATACCAGTGGTTCAGGCGGATCTCGCCGCAGAAGTGCAGCATCAGCGTCTCGAGCGGCGGCGCCGGATCGAACTGGAAGCGCACCGCGTGCAGTTCCTCTTCGGTCGGCACCATTTCCGGCCGGAAGCGGCGCAGGTATTCCATCAGCACGAGCGAATGCTTCTGCTCCTCGAAGAACCACACGCTCATGAACGCGGAAAAGTCGCTGTCGTGCTGGTTGTCGCGCAGGAACATTTCCGTCGCGGGCAGCGCCGACCATTCGGTGATCGCGTTCATCTTGATCGTCTTCGCCTGCTCGTCGGTGAGCAGCGAAGCGTCGAACTTGTCCCACGGAATGTCCTTCTCCATGTCCCAGCGGACAGCTTCGAGCGACCTGTAAAGTTCCGGATAAAGCATGGTGTTCATGATGGTCCCACCCCTGTTCTGCGCAATGCGACTTCTCTAAACGTGACTGTTGCCGCGTACGCGCGCGGACGCGCTTTTTGCAGCCAAGACTTTAATTTTACGCGTGAATCCAGCCCCCGGACGCAGATTCCGCGTCCGGCAGCCAGGCGGCCGCGCCGCCGCCTTGCAGCACGCCGCAGCCCCGCTCCGCTCGAACGGAACCGACCGCGCGTGCCTGATGTGGGGGCCGGCGCAGGCCGGCTCGGTGGCGAGCCCGTCCCGGCGCCACGCGGTTCCCGGACGGGTTCCCGTGCGACAGCCGGACCGGCGGGCTGCTCGATATGGTGTATACGGCGGCGGCCATGATAGCACGCGCACATGACGGTTCCGCGACGCGCGCCCCGTCGCGCGCCGCCAACTGCGGTGCGGCGATCGGTCGCGGGTGGCCGTCGCGAAAAAGCAACCAATTTGTAAGCCGCGCCCGCTTCGGACCTGTATCGCACGCGTCAGACCCGTATTTCGCCCGTCGCGAGACCGCCTACCGGCGGCGTGCCGGCCGCCGGCGCGCTGCCGCCGTCGGCCCCCGCGATCCAGTCCGCCAGCGTGTCGCGCTGCGCGCGCCCGTCGCGGTACCCGAGCTCGATCAGTTCGCGCGTGAACGCCGCCTCGAACAGCAGGTAGCTCGCGAACGACGCGCCGGCCGGCTGGCTGCCGCCGATCGCGCCGAGCAGCCCGCGCATCGTCGCCGGCATCTGCTTCAGGTGTTTCGCGGCGATCAGCTCGATGCGCTCGGACGGCGCGATCGCAAGCACGTCGACGTGCCGCCAGCCGCTGTCCACTTCGACCTGATGCGGCAGGTGCTCGATCATCCGGTTGATGTGCTCGATGCGCTCGATGTCCGCGCCGATCGAGTCGAGAAACACGCTCGCGAGCACCTGTTGGCCGATCTGCGCGAGCGTCGGGTAACCGCGCACCCGCCCCGAGCCGTTCGCGGCCGGAATCTCGGGGCGCGCGTCGGCCGCGCCGACGACGACGATCCGGTCCGCGCCGAAGTGGATCGCCGGCGACAGCGGCGCGACCTGCCGGATCGACCCGTCGCCGAAGTATTCGATCTGTCCGTCGAGCACGAGCGGCACGGCCGGGAACACGAACGGAATGGCCGACGACGCGAGCAGGTGCGACGCCGACAGGTCGACGAGCCGCGCGGTGCGCTGCGCGCGCCGCCATGCCTGGATCGGCTCGGCGGCCTGGTAGAACGTCAGGTGCCGGCCGCTCGAATAGCTGAGCGCCGTCACCGAGAGCGCATGCAGCAGGCGGCCTTCGAGCATCTGCTCGATCCGGTGGAAGCTCAGCTCGCGCTGCAGCAGGTGCGCGAGCGGCGCGTTGTCGAGCAGCCCGCGCGGCGAGCGGCGCGCCGCCCAGCCGAAGGTCATCGCCGCGAGCCAGCGTGCGCCCGCCGCGGCAATACCGAGCCAGTCGGTGCGATACACGTAGTCCGCGCGCAGCGGCTCCCAGAATTCGAGCAGCCGCCGCACGCCGTGCGAAAAGTCGTCCGCGTGGCTCGCGATCGACGTCGCATTGATCGCGCCGGCCGACGAGCCGCAGACCACCGTGAACGGCACCGTATGCCGGTCCGGATCGGCCTCGCGCGCGATCTCGGCCAGCGCCTTCAGCACGCCAACCTGGTAGGCGGCGCGTGCGCCGCCCCCCATCAGCACGAGCGCGAGCCGCATGATCGACCTGCTATCCGGTTCGCGTCACGTCGAGCGCTTCGGCGGACGCGTTTCGGGCGACGAAGCGGCCGCCGCGCGCGCCGCGGCCGAGCCGGCCGGCTTCGCGCGCTTCGCGGCCGGCTTGCGCGGCGCGGCGGCCGCGGCCGCTGCGGGCTGTTCCGCCCGCGCCGTCGGTGCGGCCTGCTCGGGCGGGGCGGCGCCCGGCGCCGCAGGCTGCGCGCCCGGCTGCGTCATCGCGAGGCTCGCGAGCTGGTTGAACTGCGCCTGCAGCAGGTTCCACCAGCCGGCCGGGTCGAACGCCTGCTGCGCGGCGTCGCCTGCCGGCGGTGCGTCGGCCGCGGTGGAGGCTGCCTCGGCATGCGGCGCCTGCTGCGCGTCGGCGCGCGGCGCGGAAGCCGCTTGCGCGGCCGCGACCGCGGCCTCCTCGGCCGCCGACATCGAGCTTTGCGCGAACGCGCCGAACGCGCGCAGCGTCGCGAGCGTCGCGCGCTGCACCTCGAGCGCCTGGATCGCGGACTGCAGCATCCCGAGATTGAGCTTGAGCCACTGCTCGACCGCGCGCAGATCGGTGATCCGCTTGTCGAGTTCCTCGACGCTCGTGAGCGGCGCCATCATGTCGGACATGCTCGACAGCGACGGCGGCAGCCCCGACGCAGCGCCGGGAAACGACGCCATCCCGCCGAACGGCGACATCCGCATCATGTCCCACATCCGGTCGAGCATGTCGGCAGGCTTGAAACCGGCAAAGCCGGCGAAAGGATTGGAGCCGGAGGCATCGGTCGTCATACGGGCATCCTGGTTGACTGGGTGAGCGAAGCGGCCGGCACGGCGCGCGCGGCGGCCTTTGGTTCGATGATAGCGCGCGTCAGAACGGTGCGTCGCCGGGGAAGTCGGGCGGGCGCCGCTCGCGCAGCGAGCGGATGCCTTCCTGCACGTCGGGCCCCGAGAAGCCCATGAATTCGAGCGCGAGCGACGTATCGAACGTCGGCCCGGCGCTGCGCAGCCAGTTGTTCAGCGCGTACTTGGTCCAGCGGATCGCCGATTGCGACCCGTGCGCGAGCCGCTCCGCGACCTCGTACGCCTTCGGCAGCAGGTCGGCCGGCTCGACCGCGAGCGACACGAGGCCGATCCGCTCGGCCTCCTCGCCGCTCACCGGTTCGCACAGCAGCAGGTAGTACTTCGCCTTCGCCATCCCGCACAACAGCGGCCACACGATCGCCGCGTGATCGCCGGCCGCGACGCCGAGCCGCGTATGGCCGTCGATGATGCGCGCATCCTTCGCGGCGATCGAGATGTCGGCGAGCAGCCCGGCGACGAGCCCCGCGCCGACGGCCGGGCCATGCATCGCCGACACGATCGGCTTGCTGCAGTTGATCACGTTGTAGACGAGGTCGCGCGCCTCGCGCCACACGCGGGCGCGCACGTCGAAGTCGTTCGCCATCGCCTCGACGAGCGCGAGATCGCCGCCCGCCGAAAAGCCCTTGCCCTCGCCGCGGATCACCGCGACGCGCGTGTCGGGATCGCGGTCGACGTCGCGCCAGATGTCGGCGAGCTCGCGATGCATGCGCTCGTTCGCGGTCGCGAGGCCGCTGCGGTTCGCGCCCTCGCCGCTCATCACGATGTCGAGCACGCCATGATCGCGGCGCGTCACCTTCAGTGCTTCGTAACCGCCGTATGCGGCGAGATCGGTCATGCGCAGCTCCCGGGTTCTTGAAACGCCTGAATCGAGTGTAGCCAAGCCCGCGCGGGCAAACATCAGGCGAAACCCGGCGCGCGGGCCGGGGCCGGGTTTCGCGCGTGCGTCAGGCCGCGCCGTCGGGCGGGGCGACCGCCTGCTCGATCGCGCCGAAGATCGACTTGCCGGCCGCGTCGAACATCTCGATGCGCACGGTGTCGCCGTAGCGCATGAATTCGGTCTGCGGCGCGCCGTGCTCGATCGTCTCGAGGCAGCGCTTCTCGGCGATGCAGCAGTAGCCGCGCTTCGCGTCCTTGTTCGACACCGTGCCCGAGCCGACGATCGAGCCGGCACGCAGGTTGCGCGTCTTCGCCGCATGCGCGATCAGCTGGCCGAAGTGGAACACCATGTCGGTGCCCGCGTCGGGCTGGCCGACCTTCCTGCCGTTCCAGTGGACGATCATCGGCCGGTGCACGCGGCCTTCGCGCCATTCGTCGCCGAGCTCGTCGAGCGTCACCGCGACCGGTGCGAACGCGGTGGCGGGCTTGCTCTGGAAGAAGCCGAAGCCCTTCGCGAGTTCGGCCGGAATCAGGTTGCGCAACGACACGTCGTTCACGAGCGTGACAAGCCGCACGGCCTTCAGCGCGTCGTCGGGCGAGGCGCTCATCGGCACGTCGCCGGTGATCACCGCGACCTCGGCCTCGAAGTCGATGCCCCACGCTTCGGATGGGCACACGATGTCGTCGCGCGCGCCGAGGAAATCGTCGCTGCCGCCCTGGTACATCAGCGGATCGGTCCAGAACTCCGGCGGCATCTCGGCGCCGCGCGCGCGGCGCACGAGTTCGACGTGGTTCACGTACGCGGAGCCGTCGGCCCACTGGAACGCGCGCGGCAGCGGCGCCATGCAGTTCGCCGCATCGAACGCGAACGCGTTGCGTGCGCGGCCGTGGTTCAGCGCGTCGTACAGGTCGCGCAGTTGCGGCGCGTAGAACGCCCAGTCGTCGAGGACGCGCTGCAGCGTCGGTGCGATCGCGTCGGCGATCGCCGCGGTGTGCAGGTCGCGCGACACGACGATCAGCTGGCCGTCGCGCGTGCCGTCCTTCAGCGATGCAAGTTTCATGGGGTATCTGCCGTTGTAGTGACGATGGAGGGAATCTATTTTACGATGGTGAATCCGTGCGGCGCGCCACGATCGTGCACGCCGTTTTCGTCCCGACCCTTGCCGCCTTGCCGCGCCCCCGTTGCCCATGCCTGCCAGCCCGCTTCCCGACGACGATCTCGCTGATTCCGACACCGACGACACCGGCTCCGGCGAGCACGGCGAAGGCGGCGAGAAGGTCCGCTCCGGCATCCAGTCGATCGAGGTCGGCTTCCGCCTGCTCGACGTGCTGACGAGCGAGCCGCGCGCGATGATGCTGCGCGATCTCGCGCAGCGCGCGGGCATGAGCCCGGCGAAGGCGCACCGCTATCTGGTCAGCTTCTCGCGGCTCGGCGTCGTGTCGCAGGACCCCGTGTCGGGCCGCTACGAACTCGGCGGCTTCGCGTTGCAGATGGGGCTCGCGCGGCTCGCGCGCGTCGACGGCGTGAAGCTCGCGCGGATCGCGCTGACCGAGTTGCGCGACCGCGTCGACCAGACGGTCGGCATCGCGGTCTGGGGCAACCAGGGGCCGACGATCGTGCACTGGATGGAATCGAGCCACCCGGCGAAGGCGTCGCTGAAGCTCGGCGACGTGATGCCGCTGCTCGGCTCCGCGACGGGCCTGCTGTTCGCCGCGTACCTGCCGCGCAGCAAGACCGCGGCGATGCTCGAGCGCGAACTCGCCGATACGCGCCGCTCGCCGCATCACGGCGGTCCGCGCACGCTCGACGAGGTCGACGCGGTGCTCGCCGACGTGCGCGCGCATCAGGCCGCGCGCGTCGAAGGGATGCTGCTGCCGACGATCCATGCGTTCTGCATGCCGGTGTTCGATGCGGTCGGCGAACTCGCGCTCGCGATCGTCGCGCTCGGCCAGGAAGGCATGTTCGACATCGCGTGGGGCGGCGAGATGGACACCGCGCTGCGCGCCTGCGCGCAGAAACTGTCTTACGAACTCGGCTATAGTCCGGACGCGCGCGACGCCTGACTCGCGGGGTGCGCGACACCCGCGAGATGCACCGCGAACGCGCGGCGCATCCGGCGGTCCGATGGCTGTGACGCGCGCTGCGCGCGGCGCACCACCACCGCCCCAACCTTGCTCCGACCGCCGATGCCGCCTGCCGACACCCGTCCTCGCCACGCCCCGCCCCGCCACTGGCTGCGCGTGGGCGCCGCGCTCGTCGTCGTGCTGGTGCTGCACGCGCTCGCGGCGTTGTGGCTGATGCGCAACCGCGACGCGTTCACGCCGCCCCCGCCCGCCGAGATTCCGGTACAGATCGAGCTGCTGAAGCCGCGGCCGATCGAGCGCCAGCCCGCGCCGAAGCCGGTCGACCATCCGGCCGAGCCGGCGCCGGCGAAGCCGCCCGCCGCCGCACCGAAGCCCGCGCCGAAGCCCGTACCGTCGCCCGAGCCCGTCCTCACGTCGACGCAGACGGCCGAGCACGGCGAGCCGCCGCCGGCCGCCGCCTCCGCCGCGAGTGGCACGGCCGAGGCATCCGGCACGCACGCGGCATCGGCCGGCGGCGCGAGCGGCGCCGCGACGCCGGGCCCCGCGACGAGCGGCGTGAAGTTCGCGGCGCCGCCGTCCGGCGACCTGCAGTACGACACGTTCTACAACGGGATGCAGAACATGATCGGCACGATCCACTGGCGCACCGACGGGCGCACCTACGATCTGTCGGTATCGATGCCCGTGCCGTTCGTCGGCCCGTTCACCTACCGCAGCGAAGGCCGCATCGACGCGTTCGGCGTCGCGCCCGACCGCTATGTCGAGAAGCGCGGCAAGCGGCCGGAGGACATCGCGATCTTCAACCGCGAGATGCACCAGGTGGTTTTCACGCGCACGCCGAACAACGCGCCGCTGCCCGACGGCGTGCAGGATCGCTTCAGCATGCTGATGCAGCTGTCGGGGCTCGTGCGCGGCAATCCGTCCGCGTACCAGCCGGGCGTCACGCAACAGTTCTTCGTGATCGACAACAACAGCGGCGAGACCTGGCCGATCACCGTGATCGGCGACGAGGACGTGCAGACGCAGGCCGGCATCGTCCGCGCACGTCACTTCATGCGGCTGCCGCGCCGCGACGGCGACACGCGCCGCATCGACATGTGGCTCGCGCCGTCGCTCGGCTGGCTGCCCGCGCGGCTCGTACAATCGGAACCGAACGGCTCGCAGATCGAGCTGCTGTGGCATGGCCGGCTCGCCCCGCCGGGTGCACCGGCCGACGGCGCGACGGAAGGCGCAACGAACGCACCCGCCAGCGCACCGGTCGTGGAGCCGGCACAACCCGCGCCGCCGGCCGCCGTGCAACCGCCCGCGCCAGCGGCTGCGCCGCCCGCATCGTCGCCGGCCGCGCCGTGACGATCGACCGATCGGCAATTTCGACCGATTAAAGCTCCCGCTAAAATGGCCGATGACACTCTTTAACAACTATTTCGGTACACCGGATCACAATAAGAAACGTTTGATAGATATCGGCTTCTAACCCGATACACCCCACGCAAACGGGAGAACGGGGTGTGCAGCGCAAGCCCCTTGAAACCGGCAAGGCCTGCCCCACCTACGGGACAACAAGGCCAGATGCCACTGCGAAGAGGAGTGCCGCCATGCAAATGATCTACAACAGCCCCAACTACTGCGTCGTCGAATTTGCGCCGCAGGCCGGCCACCATCTGATGAATGCCGGCGGATACGAAATCGTCGACAAGAACGCGCAGCGCGAGATCTTCATCGACGGCGAGCTCGCCGAGCGATTCCGCGCACACGTGAAGCAGCTGATCGAGGATGAACCGTCGCTCGACGAAGTGGACGAATTCCTCGGACAGTTCGACAGCCTGATGATGATGCCCGTCGTCCTGCATTGACGACCCGCAGCCCGGCGCATCGCCGGACCATTCGCCGCGCTGAGGCGGCGCCGCGAGCACTCCGATCCAAGCCCCCGTCCGGTTCGCCGGGCGGGGGTTTTCGTTTGGTGCCGCCGGTGGGCGGACAACGGTCGCGAGCACGCATCGCGCCGGCGCCGCCGCCCGCGCCGCGCGAGGCCGGGCGGCGCCCCGGCGCACCGGCTACAATGACGGTTTTCCCGTCTTCGCCGCCCTTCCGCCATGTCCGCGACCCCTCTCGCCGCTTCCGCCCCCCTCGACGCGCCCTACACGCGTGGCGCCGCACTGCCCGCGCTGCTGAAATCGCGCATCCTGATCCTCGACGGCGCGATGGGCACGATGATCCAGCGCTACAAGCTCGACGAAGCCGCGTATCGCGGCGAGCGCTTCAAGGACTTCCCGCGCGACATCAAGGGCAACAACGAGCTGCTGTCGCTCACGCAGCCGCAGATCATCAGCGAGATCCACGACCAGTACTTCGCGGCCGGCGCGGACATCGTCGAAACCAACACGTTCGGCGCGACGACGGTCGCGCAGGCCGACTACGGGATGGAAGACCTCGTCGTCGAGATGAACGTCGAATCGGCGCGGCTCGCGCGCGAATCGGCCGCCCGCTACACGACGCCAGACAAACCGCGCTTCGTCGCGGGCGCGATCGGGCCGACGCCGAAGACGGCGAGCATCTCGCCGGACGTCAACGACCCGGGCGCACGCAACGTCACGTTCGACGAACTGCGCGACGCGTATTACCGGCAGGCGAAGGCGTTGCTCGACGGCGGCGTCGACCTGTTCCTCGTCGAGACGATCTTCGACACGCTGAATGCAAAGGCCGCCCTGTTCGCACTCGACGAACTGTTCGAGGACACCGGCGAGCGCCTGCCGATCATGATCTCGGGCACCGTGACCGACGCATCGGGCCGCATCCTGTCGGGCCAGACGGTCGAGGCGTTCTGGAATTCGCTGCGCCACGCGAAGCCGCTCACGTTCGGCCTGAACTGCGCGCTCGGCGCGGCGCTGATGCGCCCGTACATCGCCGAGCTCGCGAAGCTGTGCGATACCTACGTGTCGTGCTACCCGAACGCGGGCCTGCCGAACCCGATGAGCGACACCGGCTTCGACGAGACGCCGGACGTCACGTCGGGCCTGCTGAAGGAATTCGCGCAGGCCGGGCTCGTGAACCTCGCCGGCGGCTGCTGCGGCACGACGCCCGAGCACATCGCCGAGATCGCGAAGGCGCTCGCCGACGTGAAACCGCGCCGCTGGCCGAGCCAGTACAGCGACGCCGCCTGACCGACCGCACCAACGCCCGCCCTCCCTCACACGAATTCGCACCGCCATGACCGATCACATGATGCGCCTTGCCGGCCTCGAGCCGTTCAACGTCACGTCCGGGACCCTCTTCATCAACGTCGGTGAACGCACCAACGTCACCGGCTCGAAGGCGTTCGCGCGAATGATCCTCAACGGCCAGTTCGACGAGGCGCTCGCCGTCGCGCGCCAGCAGGTCGAGAACGGCGCGCAGGTGATCGACATCAACATGGACGAGGCGATGCTCGATTCGCAGGCGGCGATGGTGCGCTTCCTGAACCTGATCGCCTCCGAGCCGGACATCGCGCGCGTGCCGATCATGATCGACTCGTCGAAGTGGGACGTGATCGAGGCCGGCCTCAAGTGCGTGCAGGGCAAGGCAATCGTGAACTCGATCTCGCTGAAGGAAGGCGAGGACGCGTTCCGCCACCACGCGAACCTGATCCGCCGCTACGGCGCGGCCGCGGTCGTGATGGCGTTCGACGAAACCGGCCAGGCCGATACGTATGAACGCAAGACCGAGATCTGCAAGCGCTCGTACGACTTCCTCGTGAACGAAGTCGGCTTCCCGCCGGAAGACATCATCTTCGACCCGAACATCTTCGCGGTCGCGACCGGCATCGAGGAGCACAACAACTACGCGGTCGACTTCATCGAGGCGACCCGCTGGATCAAGCAGAACCTGCCGTACGCGAAGGTGAGCGGCGGCGTGTCGAACGTGTCGTTCTCGTTCCGCGGCAACGACCCGGTGCGCGAGGCGATCCACACCGTGTTCCTGTACCACGCGATCCAGGCGGGCATGGACATGGGCATCGTGAACGCGGGCCAGCTCGGCGTGTACGCCGATCTCGACCCGGAGCTGCGCGAGCGCGTCGAGGACGTGATCCTGAACCGCCGCGCGGATTCCACCGACCGCCTGCTCGAGATCGCCGACAAGTTCAAGGCGGGTGGCGCGAAGAAGGAAGAGAACCTCGAGTGGCGCAACCAGCCGGTCGAGAAACGGCTCTCGCACGCGCTCGTGCACGGCATCACGACCTTCATCGTCGAGGATACGGAAGAGGTGCGCGCGAAGATCGACGCGGCGGGCGGCCGCCCGATCAACGTGATCGAAGGCCCGCTGATGGACGGGATGAACATCGTCGGCGACCTGTTCGGCCAGGGCAAGATGTTCCTGCCGCAGGTCGTGAAGTCGGCGCGCGTGATGAAGCAGGCCGTCGCGCACCTGATCCCGTTCATCGAGGAAGAAAAGCGCCTGCTCGCGGAAGCGGGCGGCGACGTGCGCGCGAAGGGCAAGATCGTCATCGCGACCGTGAAGGGCGACGTGCACGACATCGGCAAGAACATCGTGTCGGTCGTGCTCCAGTGCAACAACTTCGAAGTGGTCAACATGGGCGTGATGGTGCCGTGCAACGAGATCCTCGCGAAGGCGAAGGTCGAGGGCGCGGACATCATCGGGCTGTCGGGCCTCATCACGCCGAGCCTCGAGGAAATGGCGTACGTCGCGTCCGAAATGCAGCGCGACGACTACTTCCGCGTGAAGAAGATCCCGCTCCTGATCGGCGGCGCGACCACGTCGCGCGTGCACACGGCCGTGAAGATCGCGCCGCACTACGAAGGCCCGGTCGTCTACGTGCCGGACGCGTCGCGCTCGGTGTCGGTCGCGTCGAACCTGCTGTCGGACGAAGGCGCGGCGAAGTATCTCGACGAACTGAAGTCCGATTACGAACGGATCCGCGACCAGCACGCGAACCGCAAGGCGCAGCCGATGGTCACGCTCGCCGAGGCGCGCGCGAACAAGACCAAGGTCGACTGGGCGGGCTACCAGCCCGTGAAGCCGAAGTTCATCGGCCGCCGCGTGTTCAGGAACTACGACCTGAACGAACTCGCGAACTACATCGACTGGGGCCCGTTCTTCCAGACCTGGGATCTCGCGGGCCCGTACCCGGCGATCCTGAACGACGAGATCGTCGGCGAATCGGCGCGGCGCGTGTTCTCCGACGCGAAGTCGATGCTCGCGCGCCTGATCCAGGGCCGCTGGCTGACCGCGAACGGCGTGATCTCGCTGCTGCCGGCGAACACGGTCAACGACGACGACATCGAGATCTACACCGACGACTCGCGCTCGGAAGTGCTGCTCACGTGGCGCAACCTGCGCCAGCAGAGCGTGCGCCCGGTGGTCGACGGCGTGATGCGCCCGAACCGCTCGCTCGCCGACTTCATCGCACCGAAGGAATCGGGTGTCGCCGACTACATCGGGATGTTCGCGGTGACGGCCGGCCTCGGCGTCGACGTGAAGGAAAAGCAGTTCGAAGCCGACCACGACGACTACAGCGCGATCATGCTGAAGGCGCTCGCCGACCGCTTCGCGGAAGCGTTCGCCGAAGCGATGCACGCGCGCGTGCGCCGCGAGCTGTGGGGCTACGCGAGCGGCGAGACGCTCGACAACGATGCGCTGATCGCCGAACAGTACGCGGGCATCCGCCCGGCGCCCGGCTACCCGGCCTGCCCCGACCACCTCGTGAAGCGCGACATGTTCACCGCGCTGCAGGCGGAGGAGATCGGGATGAGCGTGACCGATTCGCTGGCGATGCTGCCGGCGGCGAGCGTGTCGGGTTTCTACCTCGCGCATCCGGACAGCCGGTACTTCTCGGTCGGCAAAATCGGGCAGGATCAGCTCGACGACTACGCACGGCGGATGGCGCTGTCGCTCGACGACGCGCGCCGCGCGCTCGCGCCGCAGCTCTGAGCCGCGCGACCGGGGGCGGCTCGCCGCCCTTTTGGTCAGACAAAATGAAAAGGCCCGCTTCGTGCGGGCCTTCGTTCTTGCCGTTCCAACCTTTCGATCGGCGTCAGCCGGGCAACGAAGCTCAGAAGCCCCAGTGCACGTCGGCCTCGCCGGCCTTCGCTTCGCGCAGCATCGTGAGGAACGGTGCGACGCGCTGCGCCAGGCTCGGCGGCACTTCGTGGTGCGCGTGGTCGGCGTCGTCCTCGTGGAAATGGCCGGCGTGCTCGGCGCGCTCCTGCTTCGCCTGCGCGACCGCACCTTCCAGCTTCGCGATCGCGTGGTCCAGTTCGTCGTGCGTAATGACACCGCGTTCGCCCAGCTGCTTGCCGACGAGGCCCAGCACGTATACGGCGAAATCCTTCAGCACGTCGAGATCCTGTGCCGCCTTGCTCTTGAACGTAATCATGACAATTCCCTTTTCATCTTGTTGTGCCTGCTCGGCGCGGTTGGGGGGACGCCGGCAGACCGGCGTCCGGCCTCGCGGACGCGGGGCGCCTGAGCGGCATATTAGCACCTGTTAAAATTCTGCGATCCCTGAAACGCGCGCTTAAAAAGCGCGCCGGCCGGCCGGCGTTTCCGGCCGCCACCAACGAAGCCTTCTACCAGCATGCTGCCAGCTCACAAACAGACCCTCGAAGCCCTGCTCGCGGATAGCGTCACGCAGGTCGCACACGCGCTGAAAGGCGCCGACTCGGCGTTCGTCGCCCCGGCCATCACGCTGGAGCGCCCGAAGGTCGCCGCCCATGGCGACGTCGCGTGCAACGTCGCGATGCAGCTCGCCAAGCCGCTCGGCACGAACCCGCGCCAGCTCGCCGAGCAGATCGTCGCCGCGCTCACGGCCCAGCCGGCCGCGCAAGGGCTCGTCGACGCGGCCGACATCGCCGGCCCCGGCTTCATCAACCTGCGCCTGACGGCCGCCGCGAAGCAGGCGGTGATCGCCGCCGTGTTCGACCAGGGTCGCGCGTTCGGCACGTCGGATCGCGAAACCGGCAAGCAAGTGCTGCTTGAATTCGTGTCGGCCAACCCGACCGGCCCGCTGCACGTCGGCCACGGCCGCCAGGCGGCGCTCGGCGACGTGCTCGCGAACGTGATCGCGAGCCAGGGCTACGCGGTGCACCGCGAGTTCTACTACAACGACGCCGGCGTGCAGATCGGCAACCTCGCGATCTCGACGCAGGCGCGCGCGCGCGGCCTGAAGCCGGGCGACGCGGGCTGGCCGGAAGCCGCGTACAACGGCGAATACATCGCCGACATCGCACGCGACTACCTGAACCGCGAGACGGTCGCCGCGAAGGACGGCGAGCCGGTCACGGGCGCGGGCGACATCGACGATCTCGACGCGATCCGCAAGTTCGCGGTCGCGTACCTGCGTCACGAGCAGGACATGGACCTGCAGGCGTTCGGCGTGAAGTTCGACCAGTACTACCTCGAGTCGTCACTGTACAGCGAAGGCCGGGTCGAGAAGACGGTCGACGCGCTGATCAAGGCCGGCATGACCTACGAGCAGGACGGCGCGCTGTGGCTGCGCACGACCGACGAAGGCGACGACAAGGATCGCGTGATGCGCAAGTCGGACGGCACGTACACGTACTTCGTGCCGGACGTCGCGTACCACGTGACGAAGTGGGAGCGCGGCTTCACGAAGGTCATCAACATCCAGGGCTCCGACCACCACGGCACGATCGCGCGCGTGCGCGCGGGCCTGCAGGGCCTGCACGTCGGCATTCCGAAGGGCTATCCCGACTACGTGCTGCACAAGATGGTCACCGTGATGCGCGACGGCCAGGAAGTGAAGCTGTCGAAGCGCGCGGGCAGCTACGTGACGGTACGCGACCTGATCGAATGGTCGGGCGGCGCGGCGCCGGGCCAGGAAGCGGCACCCGACCAGATCGACGAGGCGACCATCACGCGCGGCCGCGACGCGGTCCGTTTCTTCCTGATCTCCCGGAAGGCCGACACCGAATTCGTGTTCGACATCGACCTCGCGCTGAAACAGAACGACGAAAACCCGGTCTATTACGTCCAGTACGCGCATGCGCGGATCTGCTCGGTGCTCAACGAACTGAAGTCGCGCTACAACGTCGACGCGGCGCAGTTGCCGGGCGCCGACCTGTCGCAGCTCACGAGCCCGCAGGCCGTGTCGCTGATGCAGAAGCTCGCCGAGTATCCGGACATGCTCACGCATGCGGCGAACGAACTGGCGCCGCACGCGGTCGCGTTCTACCTGCGCGATCTCGCTGGTGAATTCCACTCGTTCTACAATGCGGAGCGCGTGCTGGTCGACGACGAAGCGCCGCGCAACGCGCGCGCCGCGCTCCTCGCCGCGACCCGGCAGGTGCTCGAGAATGGTCTGGCGGTGCTCGGCGTGTCCGCGCCCGCCAAGATGTAAGCGGCCCGAACCGGGCAGCGAATGGCCGCGGCAGGAGCACCTGCCATCGGATGCCCGCCGCGGCCTTTTCACGATTCTTTTTGCAGGTGACTCAAGCAATGGCACAACCACGCCGAACTTCGAAGCAATCGAAACAAGCCGGAGGGACATTTCTTGGAATCGTGCTGGGCCTGATCGTCGGCCTCGCGATCGCGGTGGTGGTGGCGCTCTACATCACGCGTTCGCCGTCGCCGTTCGTGTCGAAGGTCGCGCCGCCGCCGGCCGACAGCGGCGCGAGCCAGCCGCAGCAGTTCGACCCGAACCGCGCGCTGCAGGGCAAGACGCCCGGCCAGCCGGTGCCGCAGGCCGCGCAGCCCGCGCCGCCCAATACCGCGCCCGGCCAGGCCGCGAACCAGACCCAGGGCGGCCTGCTGCCCGAGCCGCAGATCGTCGAAGTGCCGCCGTCGGGCAACACGAACGGCACGACCGGCACGGCGGGCTCGAGCAACACCACCGCGTCGAACAACACGTCGTCGGGCAACGGCGTCGCCGTCGCGCCGAAGCCGGCCGACAACCCGCCGCCGCCGAAGAAGACGCAACAGGCGCAGCAACAGCAGCAGCAAGGCGGCGAGGACGACCTCGCGCGCTTCGCCGCGCAGAAGCAGGCGCAGCAGGCGGCCGCGCAGAAACAGCAGCAACAGCAACTGGCCGCGAACACGCCGAAGCCGGCGCCGTCCGCGACGTCCGCCGCGGCAGCGAAGCCGCCGACCGCAAGCGACGCGAACACCGGCTACTTCCTGCAGGTCGGCGCGTACAAGACGGAAGGCGACGCCGAGCAGCAGCGCGCGCGCCTGGGCTTCCAGGGCTTCGAGTCGAAGGTGTCGAAGCGCGATGTCAGCGGCGTGACCTATTTCCGCGTGCGCGTCGGCCCGTTCTCGAAATTCGAGGATATGAACTCGGCCCGTCAGCGCTTGTCCGATGCAGGTGTCGACACGGCGGTGATCCGTTTCACGAAGCAGTAAGCAACCGGCCGCGCCCACGCAGAACCCGTTACGTTTCGTAACCCGAGCAACTGATTCGACGTCTACAACATGAAAAAACTGCTTAGCACGCTCCTTCTGTCCCTGGGCCTGGCCGCTGCCGGCTTCGCCCAGGCAACGCCTGCCGCACCGGTGTCCGGCAAGGACTTCGAGGTGATGAAGTCGCCGCAGCCGGTGTCCGCGCCGGCCGGCAAGGTCGAGGTCATCGAGTTCTTCTGGTACGGCTGCCCGCACTGCTACGAATTCGAGCCGACGGTCGAGGCCTGGGTGAAGAAGCAGGGCAACAACATCGACTTCAAGCGCGTGCCGGTCGCATTCCGTGACGATTTCGTCCCGCACTCGAAGCTGTTCTACGCGGTGTCCGCGCTCGGCATCTCGGAGAAGGTCACGCCGGCCATCTTCAACGCGATCCACAAGCAGAAGAACTACCTGCTGACGCCGCAGGCGCAGGCCGACTTCCTGGCGACGCAAGGCGTCGACAAGAAGCAGTTCATGGACGCGTACAACTCGTTCAGCGTGCAGGGCCAGGTGAAGCAGTCGGCCGAGCTGCTGAAGAACTACGCGATCGACGGCGTGCCGACGATCGTCGTCCAGGGCAAGTACAAGACGGGCCCGGCTTACACGAACAGCATCCCGGGCACCGCTCAAGTGCTCGACTACCTCGTGAAGCAGGTTCAGGACAAGAAGCTCTGATCCCCGCCCGCGCGCCGGCATGACTACTCCGCTGAAGGTCTTCATCACCGGCGCGTCGAGCGGCCTCGGCCTCGCGATGGCCGAGGAATACGCCCGCCAGGGCGCCACGCTCGCGCTCGTCGCGCGCCGCACCGAGGCCCTCGATGCGTTCGCGCGACGCTTCCCCAAGCTGTCCGTCTCCGTCTATTCCGCCGACGTTCGCGACGCCGATGCGCTCGCGACGGCCGCCGCGTCGTTCATCGCCGCGCACGGCTGCCCCGACGTCGTGATCGCGAACGCGGGCATCAGCCAGGGCGCCGTCACGGGCCAGGGCGATCTCGCCACGTTCCGCAACGTGATGGACATCAACTACTACGGGATGGTCGCGACGTTCGAGCCGTTCGTCGGCCCGATGACGGCCGCGCGCCACGGCACGCTGGTCGGCGTCGCGAGCGTCGCCGGCGTGCGCGGCCTGCCCGGCTCCGGCGCATACAGCGCGTCCAAATCGGCCGCGATCAAGTATCTCGAGGCGCTGCGCGTCGAGTTGCGCCCGGCCGGCGTCGGCGTCGTGACGATCGCGCCCGGCTACATCCGCACGCCGATGACCGCGCACAACCCGTACCGGATGCCGTTCCTGATGGACGCCGACCGCTTCGCGGCCCGCGCCGCGCGTGCGATCGCGCGGCAGCACGCGTTCCGCGTGATTCCATGGCAGATGGGCGTCGTCGCGAAGCTGCTGCACGTGCTGCCGCGCTGGCTCTACGACCGCCTGTTCGAGAAGGCGCCGCGCAAGCCGAAGGCCGGCGCGCACTGAGTGCATCGGGTGTCCGGCGCGCCGCTCGCGCCGGGCGGTGCGGTTTCGGCGCCGCGGCCCCGTGACGACGCCGCGCGCGCCGCTTCCTCCTGCCGGCCACACGACGCGTCGCACGCCGGTGCGGCGATCCTGCCGATTCCGGCGATCCGGAGGAAGCGCGCCGATTCGCGTTGACCGGCGCGCTCCCCGGCCGCATCTCGGCCGTCTGTTGTTCGCCCGCCTGCCTCGCCTCCTCGCCTCCTCGTTCCTCGCTTCCTCGCTTCCCCGCCCCCCTGCCTCCCTGCCCCGCCTCTGCGCCGCCCCAGCACGCATTTCGTCGCGAACGCAGCCGTTTTTCGCTCAATTCACCGCGTTCCGGCGCCTTTTTTCACGCACCGCGCGCTTTGACGGTATGCTATCCGCCAGCCGCGCCGGCCCCGCCTGTTACCGGGCCGCGCCCGCATTCCGACACCCAGCAAAAATCACAAGTCACGTGGGAGAACCTATGCACGTCAAGCTGTTCGCCGCGGCCGCGCTCGCCGCCGCCCTCGCCGCTCCCGGCCTCGCCGCCGCCAAGCCGCTCACCGTCTGCACGGAAGCGAGCCCGGACGGTTTCGACGTCGTGCAGTTCAACTCGCTCGTCACGACCAACGCATCGGCCGACGTGATCTTCAATACGCTGGTGTCGTACGACGAAGCCGCGAAGAAGGTCGTACCCGCGCTCGCCGACAAATGGGAAGCCAGCAGCGACGGCCTCACGTACACGTTCCACCTGCGCCCGAACGTCGCGTTCCAGACCACCGACTACTTCAAGCCGGGCCGGCCGCTGAACGCGGACGACGTCGTGTTCACGTTCTCGCGGATGCTCGACGACGCGAACCCGTGGCACAAGGTGGCCGGCGCGAGCGGCTTCCCGCACGCGCAGTCGATGGGCCTCGTGAAGCTCGTGAAGTCGGTCACGAAGGTCGACGACAACACGGTGAAGTTCGTGCTGAACGAGCCGAACGCGACGTTCGTGCCGATCCTGACGATGGGCTTCGCGTCGATCTACTCGGCCGAATACGCGGACCAGTTGCTGAAGGCCGGCAAGCAGGCTGACCTGAACGCGAAGCCGATCGGCACCGGCCCGTTCGTGCTGAAGAGCTACACGAAGGACGCGCTGATCCGCTACGACGTGAACCCGGCCTACTGGGGCACGAAGCCGAAGGTCGACCGGCTGATCTACGCGATCACGCCTGACGCTTCGGTGCGCATGCAGAAGGTGAAGGCCGGCGAATGCCAGATCGCGCTGTCGCCGAAGCCGCAGGACGTGCTCGCCGCCAAGGGCGAAAGCGCGCTGAAGGTCGTGCAGACGCCCGCGTTCATGACCGCGTTCGTCGCGCTGAACACGCAGAAGAAGCCGCTCGACAACGACAAGGTGCGCGAGGCGCTGAACCTCGCATTCGATCGCGCGACCTACCTGAAGGTGGTGTTCGACAACACGGCGACGGCCGCGAACAACCCGTATCCGCCGAACACGTGGAGCTACGCGAAGGACGTCGCGCCGTATGCGTACGATCCCGCGAAGGCGAAGCAGCTGCTCGCGTCGGCCGGTTTCCCGAACGGCTTCTCGACGACGATCTGGACGCGTCCGACCGGCAGCGTGCTGAACCCGAACCCGAAGGCCGGCGCGGAACTGCTGCAGGCCGACCTCGCGAAGATCGGCGTGAAGGCCGAGGTGAAGGTGATCGAATGGGGCGAGCTGATCAAGCAGGCGAAGCTCGGCCAGCATGACATGCTGTTCATGGGCTGGGCCGGCGACAACGGCGATCCGGACAACTACCTGTCGCCGCTGTTCAGCTGCAACGCGGTGAAGTCGGGCATCAACTTCGCGCGCTTCTGCGACGCGCAGCTCGACAAGCTGATCGCCGACGGCAAGTCGACCGCCGATCAGGGCAAGCGCGCGAAGCTGTACGAATCGGCGCAGAAGATCATCCACGACCAGGCGCTGTGGATTCCGCTCGGCTACCCGACCGCGGCCGCGCTCACGCGTGCGAACGTGAGCGGGTATCACGTGAGCCCGTTCGGACGGCAGAACTTCGCGGCGGTCGCGGTGCAGTAATTCGGCGCGATAGTCACCGCATCGTTCTGAAATCGAGGCCGGCGTGTTATGCGCCGGTTTTCTTCTTGCGCGCGGCGCAGTACAGGCGACAGTGAATGTAGCGCGAGCGGACTGCCTGCGCCGAAAAACGGCTCGAAAAGTCGGTGATTAGTTCATCTTGGTCAGGAGTGTCCGTGTAATCTCTGCCGCGGCGGCGGCAAAGCCATCTCGGAGCAAAGTTGGCTCACTGAGGAAGGCCGCGTAGGTCGCCACCGGCGTAGCAGAATTGAGCGTTGCCACAAAGTCTGTTGCGCGCCAAAGCACATTGCCGTTCTTGTCGATCAACGACGCAGTAACCGAGAGCATTGGCTTGTAATCGGACGAGAACGGGTTTGGAGTACTGGCGAGCCCATAAAGATTGACCTTGAGGTCAAAATACGCGTCTCCATCGTCTCGAATGAGTCGAGACCATTTCGGATCCGATTCAAGTCCATGGACAAAAGCGGCCCTCACGATGCTGCCGACGTCAATCTGTTGCTGCTTCAGGAAATAACTGATTTGCTGGCCGGGATTACCAGCCTTCACTGATGCCGCAATTGCCGCACCCACGGCACCTCCCATTCCCGCACCCCATGCGTCGGCTCTGCCGGTGAAATAGGGTTCAGACGGAACGCTCACACTTTTCGAGATACTGACGTGTTGAAGGTCGGCACGTTTCGTGGCATCCATCGAAACTGAATTGCATCCGGCAAATAACACTATCGACAGTAGTAGTCCCCACCAGGTCATTTCTCGCATGATCGCATTCCTAATAAAGTATGCGAACGATAGGGGGATGTGTTTTCTCCGTCAACGATGATTGCGGGGTCAATCATCTCAATATAATCTGGCCTGTGTCGAAATCACTTCCTGCGCCAAGCTGCCACCTCGATCACCGACTACTCTTCACCGTCTCACCAGCATCGACGGCGCCCAGCCTCGAACACCTGCTTTCATTCGTAGACCACACCTGATATCTCTGCCTGCTTGCCGATGCGATCGTCGCCGCGTTCGACGCGCCCCACTTCGCACTGTGCGACCAATTGTTCGCAAGTTACGTCACCGGCATACCGATTTCCCCCGGCGCTCGCAAACCTGCAAAGCATCCCGCACTATCGCTACGCAGCTTCGGCTTCGGCTTCGGCTTCGGCTTCGGCTTCGGCTTCGGCTTCGGCTTCGGCTTCGGCTTCGGCTTCGGCTTCGGCTTCGGCTTCGGCCTGAGCATATTCGAACCGCCGCCCGTGTAACACGACGATGCGACGCTCCGCTATAACTCGGTATGCGCGAACGTGGTGCTCAGCCGCTTCGCCACGCGAATACGGTCAACCATCCTGTCAATGGTGCGCGAGCCACGCAAGGGCGCGGCGCGAAACATCACAGGATAGGTCCGGCGCTATCAGCAGAAAATCAAGTTGGCACGCGACGAGCCGTGCAGCATGCCCGCATCACTCGGGTGCATGCATGACGCACGTGATCGCAGCGTTTCTCGATCAGCGGCTCGGCACCACGCCGCGGTAGGCGGTTGAAGGTCGTGCTCGCCCGCACAATTGCTGCTCGACGAGCCGACCAATCACCTCGATCTCGAGTCGGTGCGCGCGATCGAGGCCGCGCTCGCCGACTTCCCCGGCGCGCTCGTGGTCGCGTCGCACGACGCCACGTTTCTCGCGGCGCTCGCAGCGACACACACGATGCCATGGCAGCGCGACGGGTGGCGTGACGAGCCCGTCGCGTGACGATCACGGTCGCTCGTCGTTGCGCGTGACGTCCGATTCGACGAACCGCTGCCTGAAGAGCCACTCCGATTCGCGCAAGCCTTCCTCGGTCAGGTAGACGGATTTCGCCTTGTTGATCGGATCGCCAATCAAACCGCGCTCATGCAACCGATTCAGCACACCCCAATCAAAGCTCTTCCATGCGCGATTGCCATCGTGCAGCGTCAGATACAAGAGTGCGAGAACGGTATCGTCGAGAGCCCGCAGATCGATATTCAACTCCATGCCCCCTCTCCTGTTCAGTTTGATCAAGCGTCGAGCTTCGCGAGCAGCTTGATGAAGTTGCGTTTTGCACGGTAAGTCTTGCGGATCGCTTCCAGTTCCGCATCGAATGCCGCCTGCTGGCGATGCGCGGCCCGCAACGCACGAATGTCGCGCACGACACCGAACGCCTCGTCGTACCGCGCGCCGCCCGCGCCGTGATCGACGGCGAACGGCAGATACCGGTGATAAAGCGCAATCGCGTCCTCCGGATGCGTCTTCGCGCGCGCCGCCGCCACCGTCGGCCAGACATCGACCGCGACCGGCCCGCCGAGAAACGCGTCCCATGCCGCATCGTGACTCCGCTCGGCGAGCAGCAGCTTCACCAGCTCGCTGCGCGGCGACGGTTCCCAGCGCCGGACAGCCGCGGCCGCCCGCCCCGGCGTTTCCCGCTGCCGGGCCAGTGACAGCAGATGCGAAATCGCCCGTTCCCGCACGGCGTCGCGTCGCTTCGTCGCCGTCGCGACCTTCATCAACGCGCGGAATGCATCTGCCGTCGGGTGGTGGGTAAAGCGCTGCCACGCGAGTTCGTCCGCCCGATCGAACGCACGCCGGCGCACGTATTCGTCGATGCAGAAACGTAGCAGACGATCGTCGTGCGAATCCTTCAACTCGCCTCTCCCGCGTTCGGCCCACGCCAGCCCTTCGTCGAAACGGCCATGTTCCGCGCACAATTCCGCGATTTGCGCGAATCGGTACGACGCAGACAAATCCTTCGACCAGATGCGAATCAGCGCATCGACGTCCCCGTCGTGCTTCGCCAGCGATTCCATCGCATGTTCAAGATTCAGCCGCCCGGATTCGTACGAGTGCCGATCGTCGCGCCCCGGTGCCAGCGGAGGCAATGCGGCCCAATGCTGTTCGACCCGTTCCCGATAGCGGCGCAACCCCGCTTCGCCCAGCGGTTCCGCATAGGCCGGCAGCACGTCGCGAAACGTATCCCACTGCCCATCGGCCTGCAGGCGAAACAAACGTTCGGCCAGTTTCACCGGCTCCGGCCGCGTCCGGATGCATGCGTCGAGGTGCACGTCGGCCAGTTCGCCGATGCCGGGCGCCACACTGCCGTCCGAGTCGTCGATCTGTTCGAGGCTCGCTTCGGCATCCGCAATCGCCAGCTCCGCGAGTTCGACCACCTGCGCGGCATGCGGGCCCGCCAACTGGCGACGCAGCAGGTCGGCCACTTCGACGAGGGCCTCTCCATACGTATGCGCTTCATCCCAGCCGAGCGGCCGAGACACGCGCGTCAATTGCCGTACGGCGGCGCGCAGGCTCGCCACGTCGCCAGCATTCGCGGCACGTGCGTCGAACAATAGTCTGTCGCGCAACGATCGGTCGCGCTCGGCCGCCTCGAACAGCCAGTTCCGCAATGCCTCCTCGTCGAGCGTCTCCAGATAGTCGCGAATCAGCTCCGCATGGGTCTTGCGTTTGCGCCGCAGGCGCGCCGGTTCGGGCGCCTCGTCGTGAAAAACCTCCTCGCCGCTGTTTTCGAGCCACGACAATGCAACCGCCACCGCATGCTTGCAGAACGCCCCTTCGTCGCCTACCGGGCAATTGCACACGTAGTCCAACCCGCCATCGTCGCCTACCGCGAACTCGACGTGATAGCGATACGTGCCGCGCACGGTCGCCGACAGCACGCCGCCGCGCTCGGTCAGCCGCGAGACGACGCCGTCGTGGAAATAAGCCTTGCCGCGCGTGAAGGACTGCGGATCGGCCAGCGCCCGGACGCCGGCTAGCGTGATGACGTCGGCGAGGGAAATATTGCGTGACATGGGCCGTGACGGGTATCGAGTTCGAATACCGGAAATTCTACAAAAGCGCCGGATACATGACCGCCGGTGTGCATGGTCAATGCCGCACGAAGCGAATGACGCCGTCCTCACCCTGCTCGCGCACGAGTTCGCCCGCGAGCCACAGCAGGTTCAGGTGGGCCAGCGCCTCGCCGAGCGCGAAGGTCATCTGGTGGATGTCGAGCTCGCGGCGGCGGAACATGATCGGCACGATGTCGGCCGCGCTCGCCGGCTGCTCCGCGCAGGCGACGCGCACCTCGTCGAGCCGCGCGTCGTGGTGCGCGCGCAGTTGCGCGATGCGCGTGCGCACGCCGCGGAACGGCTTGCCGTGCGACGGCAGCACGAGCGTGTCGGACGCCATCGTCTCGTAGCGGCCGAGCGACTCCAGGTACAGCGCGAGCGGATTCGCTTCCGGTTCGAGATCGAACACGGACACGTTGGTCGAGATGCGCGGCAGCACCATGTCGCCGGAAATCAGCACGCCGTCCGCTTCGCTGTGGAGCGCGCAATGTTCAGGCGAATGGCCGTAGCCGGTGACGACGCGCCACGTGCGCGCGCCGATCTTCACCGCGTCGCCCTCGCGCAGGCGCCGGTAGCGCGGCGGCACGGCCGGCACGAGGTCCGAGTAGTAGCTGCGGCGGTTGCGCAGCTTGTCGAGCGCGGCCGGATCGGTCAGCCCGTGGCGCGCGAAGTGATCGGCCGCGGCCGCGCCGCCGGCATTCGAGCCGTTGCCGGCCGCCATCAGGCAGCCGAACAGGTATTCGCCGAGCGTCATCCACAGCCGCACGTTCCAGCGCCCCCGGTCGCCGCCTTCGCAGATCCAGTTCGCCAGCCCGAAGTGATCGGGATGGCAGTGCGTGACGAGCACGCGCAGCACCGGCAACCCGTCGAGATGCGTGTCGAAGATCTGTTCCCAGTGCGTACGGATCGCGTCCGACGAGATCCCGCAGTCGACGATCGTCCAGCCGGCCTGTCCGTCGATCTCGTCGCGCAGCAGCCAGAGATTGATGTGATCGAGCGAAAACGGCAGCGGCATGCGCAGCCAGCGCACGCCGGGCGCGACCTCGAACGTGTCGCCCGCGGCGGGCAGCGTGTCGGCGAAGGGATAGTCGAGTTGGTGTTCCAGTGCGTTCATCGGTGGGGTGTCTCGTCGTTATCAGTGCGAATGCGGGTACGAATGCGGAGGGGCGAATGCGAGTGCAAGCGCGCGGGCGGCAGGCCGCGGCGGGCATCGCGTCGATTCTATCGCCGTCGCGCGAAACGCGTGCCCGGCGGGCGCCGGCCGGTCAAAAAAAGTTCGTGCCAGAATCGGTTCCGTACCCGTATCTTTACGCGAAGATGCACCGAACGGTATGCAACGGCGAGCAACCCGCCCATTGACGGCGCTTGGCGCCGGCCCCCGAAAGTCATTGAAACGCCGACTTGGGCGCTAAAATGGCGAGTGCTTACAGCCCCTCTCGAACGAGCCTGCACGCGATGAATCACTTCCCCAAACTGCTGTCGTCGCAGATCGGTTTCGACGTCGCGCAAACGATGCTCGAATACTTCGACCGCCACTACCGGATCTTCCGGGAAGCCGCCGTCGAGGCGAAGACGCTATACGAGCGCACCGACTGGCACGGCCTGCAGCGGCTGGCGCGCGAGCGGATCACATCGTACGACGAGCGCGTGCAGGAATGCGTCGAGGTGCTGGAGGACGAATACGACGCGGAGAACATCGACGACGAGGTGTGGCAGCAGATCAAGCTGCACTACATCGGCCTGCTCACGTCGCACCGCCAGCCGGAGTGCGCGGAAACGTTCTTCAATTCGGTGTGCTGCAAGATCCTGCACCGCTCGTATTTCAGCAACGATTTCATCTTCGTGCGGCCCGCGATCTCGACCGAATATCTCGAGAACGACGAGCCGGCCGCGAAGCCGACCTATCGCGCGTACTACCCCGGCACCGACGGGCTCGCGGCCACGCTCGAGCGCATCGTCACGAACTTCCAGCTCGAGCCGCCGTTCGAGGATCTCACGCGCGACATCGGCTGCGTGATGCAGGCGATCTCCGACGAATTCGGCCAGTTCGACGCCGCGCCGAATTTCCAGATCCACGTGCTGTCGTCGCTGTTCTTCCGCAACAAGAGCGCGTACATCATCGGCCGCATCATCAACGCCGATCGCGTGCTGCCGTTCGCGGTGCCGATCCGCCACGTGCGCCCGGGCCTGCTCGCGCTCGACACCGTGCTGCTGCGGCGCGACCTGCTGCAGATCATCTTCAGCTTCTCGCACTCGTATTTCCTGGTCGACATGGGCGTGCCGTCCGCCTACGTGGATTTTCTCTGCACGATCATGCCGGGCAAGCCGAAGGCCGAGATCTACACGTCGGTCGGCCTGCAGAAGCAGGGCAAGAACCTGTTCTACCGCGACCTGCTGCACCACCTGTCGCATTCGAGCGACCGCTTCATCATCGCGCCCGGGATCAAGGGCCTCGTGATGCTCGTGTTCACGCTGCCGTCGTTCCCGTACGTGTTCAAGATCATCAAGGATCAGTTCCCGCCGCCGAAGGAAACGACGCGCGCGCAGATCATGGAGAAGTACCAGCTCGTGAAGCGCCACGACCGTCTCGGGCGGATGGCCGACACGCTCGAGTATTCGAGCGTCGCGCTGCCGATCTCGCGGCTCGACCATGCGCTCGTGCGCGAGCTGGAGAAGGAAGTGCCGTCGCTGCTCGAATACGAGGACGGCAACCTCGTGATCAAGCACCTGTACATCGAGCGCCGCATGACGCCGCTCAACCTGTACCTGCAGAACGGCACCGACGCGGACATCGAGCACGGCGTGAAGGAATACGGCAACGCGGTGAAGGAGTTGATGAAGGCCAACATCTTCCCGGGCGACATGCTGTACAAGAACTTCGGCGTCACGCGTCACGGCCGCGTCGTGTTCTACGACTACGACGAGATCGAGTACCTGACCGACTGCAACGTGCGGCGCGTGCCGCCGCCGCGCAACGAGGAAGACGAACTGTCCGGCGAACCGTGGTATACCGTCGGCCCGCACGACATCTTTCCGGAAACCTACGGACCGTTCCTGCTCGGCGACCCGCGCGTGCGGACGGTCTTCATGAAGCATCACGCCGACTTTTTCGAACCCGCGCTGTGGCAGGCCAGCAAGGACAAGCTGCTGCAGGGCGAGTTGCCCGATTTTTACCCGTACGACATGGCGCTGCGCTTCAGCGTGCGCTACCCCGCGCGCTTCGACGCGACGCCGGACGCCGGTGACGGCGCAGGCGACGCGCAGCGCGCCGCCTGACGCACGACCGAATCAAGTCGAATCGAACCCGTTATCGACCCGATTTCCGCCAACGGAATCCACACCGATGAATATCCAAGACAATCCGCTTTCACACCTGTTCGACAACAACGACGCCTGGGTCAAGCGCCAGCTCGCCGACGATCCCGATTTCTTCGCGCGTCTCGCCGACCAGCAGGCGCCGGAATATCTGTGGATCGGCTGCTCGGATTCGCGCGTGCCCGCGAACCAGATCATCGGCCTGCCGCCGGGCGAAGTGTTCGTGCACCGCAACATCGCGAACGTCGTCGTGCACAGCGACCTGAACTGCCTGTCGGTGATCCAGTTCGCGGTCGACATCCTGCGCGTGAAGCACATCATGGTCGTCGGCCACTACGGCTGCTCGGGCGTGAACGCGGCGCTGCACAACCGCCGCGTCGGCCTTGCGGACAACTGGCTGCATCACGTGCAGGACGTGCGCGAACGCCACGCGTCGCTGCTCGACGAATGGCCGGTCGGCGAAGCGCGCTATCGCCGCCTGATCGAGCTGAACTCGATCGAGCAGGTCGTCAACGTGTGCCGCACGACGATCGTCAACGACGCATGGGCACGCGGCCAGTCGCTCACCGTGCACGGCCTCGTGTACGGCGTGCACGACGGGCGGATGCGCAACCTCGGGATGGCCGTGTCGAGCTTCGACGCGCTGGATGCGACCTACAAGCGCTGCGTCGCGGCGCTGACCGCGCGCGGCCAGCACGCGCCCGACAACGACATGGTCGCGGCGGATGCCGCGCAGCTCGACGACGTCGCGCAGGCGGTCGCCGACACGCTGAAGCCGTGCGGCGACGCGAAGTAACCGACGACCCGACGAACCGACGAACCCACCCGCGCGGACGCGGCACGCAAGCGCCCCGCCGCGCGTCATCCGGCCGAAGGCGCATCATGATGCCGAGGCGCGCTCGCCGGCATCCCGTCGCCCGACGGGTGCGCGGCGCGCATGCGGCAGCCGGAGCAACGGCGGTCACGCGGCCGCGACGGCCGTCGAACTGATCTGATACCGACACTGCCGCGACGGCGGTGCAACGCAAAGGAGCGGCGAACATGAAAACCGTACTGATCGTCGGCGCATCGCGCGGCCTCGGACGCGAATTCGTCCGGCAATACCGGCGCGACGGCTGGAACGTGATCGCGACCGCGCGCGACGATGCCTCGCTCGCCGCGCTGCGCGAACTCGGCGCGCACGCGCATGCGCTCGACATCGCGCAACCCGAACAGATCGCGGCGCTCGGCTGGAAGCTCGACGGCGAACGGCTCGACGCCGCGGTGCTCGTGTCGGGCGTATACGGGCCGCGCACCGAAGGGGTCGAAACGATCGACGCCGAGGATTTCGACGCGGTGATGCATACGAACGTGCGCGGGCCGATGCAGCTGCTGCCGATCCTGCTGCCGCTCGTCGAGGACGCGCGCGGCGTGCTGGCCGTCGTGTCGAGCCGGATGGGCAGCATCGCCGAGGCGACCGGCACGACCGGCTGGCTGTACCGCGCGAGCAAGGCCGCGCTGAACGACGTGCTGCGCATCGCGTCGCTGCAGACGCGCCACGCCGCGTGCATCTCGCTCCATCCCGGCTGGGTGCGCACTGACATGGGCGGCGCGCAGGCCGCGATCGATCCGGAAACCAGCGTGACCGGCATGCGCCGCGTGATCGCCGAAGCCGGCGCGGACGTGTCGCAGGCCAACGGCCGTTTCTTCCAGTACGACGGCGTCGAGCTCAGTTGGTGAGCCGGCATCACAACCCGGCGTCGTTAATTCACGATTCGCATGATTTTGAACCGACCTGACGCGTGCCCGTGCGGCGGCGCGTCCCCCGTCCCTGCCGGCAAAGCCCCGGCGCCACGCTATGCGGCCTGCTGCGGCCGCTTCATCGACGGCGGCGAAGCCGCGCCGACCGCGCTCGAGTTGATGCGCTCGCGGTACAGCGCGTACGTGCTCGGCGCGACCGACTACCTGCGCGCGACCTGGGACGCGCGCACCTGCCCGGCCGATCTCGATGCGGACCCGAATGCGCCCGACGCGCCGCGCTGGCTCGGCCTCGCGATCAAACGCCATGCGCCGCTCGACGAACACCGCGCGGAGGTCGAATTCGTGGCCCGCTACAAGGTCGGCGGGCGCGCGTACCGGCTCCACGAGACGAGTCGTTTCACACGCGACGAGCACGGTTTCTGGCGCTATGTCGACGGCGAAGTAAGTGAACGCTGACAAATAGTTGCCGTGTCAGACGCCGGGTAATTCCCGCATTGCACAACCTGAATTTGTCGGGCTACGATGGCCGTCAGATTGGTCATGTTGCATGGCAGGGCTTACGAATGGCGTTCAGCAAGGTATTGGTGGGATGGATGGCGGCCTGTGCGCTGTCGGCCGCTCAGGCCGGTACGCTGCCGAGCGCAAATGCCGGCGCGGCCACGGCCAGCGGCTCGCTCGCCCATGCCGAGCGCTTCGATTACGGCGATTCGGGCCTCCCGCAGGTCGCCGCGAACCTCAACGAACAAATCATCAGCATTCCGGCCGATGCCTCGGGCGCCGTGATGCTCGAGGCCACGCTGTTCAAGCCGAACGGCCCCGGCCCGTTCCCGCTCGTCGTCTTCAACCACGGCAAGAACACCGGCGATCTTCATCAGCAGCCGCGCAGCCGGCCGCTCGCGTTCGCGCGCGAATTCGTGCGCCGCGGCTATGCGGTGATCGCGCCGAACCGCCAGGGCTTCGCCGGGTCGGGCGGCACGTACCTGCAGGAAGGCTGCAACGTCGGCAAGAACGGCCTCGCGCAGGCCGCCGACGTCGACGCGACGGTTCGCTACATGTCGCGTCAGTCGTACATCGACGCGTCGCGCATCGTCGTCGCGGGCACGTCGCACGGCGGCCTCGTGTCGGTCGCGTACGGCACCGAGGCGGCGCCCGGCGTGCGCGGCATCATCAACTTCTCCGGCGGGCTGCGCCAGGACCTCTGCGACGGCTGGCAGCGCAATCTCGTCGACGCGTTCGACCAGTACGGCGCGCATACGGCCGTGCGGTCGCTGTGGCTGTACGGCGACAACGATTCGGTGTGGACGCCCGCGCTCGTCGCGCAGATGCACGACGCATACGTGTCGCACGGCACGCGCGCGCAGTTCATCGATTTCGGCCGCTACAAGGACGACGCGCACCGGCTGATCGTCGACCGCGACGGCGTGCCCGTGTGGTGGCCGGCCGTGCATGCGTTCCTCGCGGAACTGAACCTGCCGACCTCGGTGCGCTACGCGGTCGCCAACCCGCACGAACCGAATGCGACCGGCTATGCGTCGATCGATGCGGTCGAGGCGGTGCCGTTCCTCGACGAAGCCGGCCGCGAAGGCTATCGCCGCTTCCTGAGCCAGCATCCGAGCCGCGCGTTCGCGGTGTCCGCGGAAGGCGCATGGTCGTGGGCCGAAGGCGGCGACGATCCGATGGCGCTCGCGCTCGACAACTGCGCGAAGCAGGGTACGGGCGCATGCCGGCTGTATGCGGTCAACGATCGCGTCGTGTGGAACGCGAACAGGACGCAAACGGCCGCCAACGGCGACGCCGGCACGCACGACGCCGACACGCGCGCACTGGCTTCGCGCTGACGCGCGAGTCGCGACACGCGTCAGGGGCGGGTTCTTCCCGCGCCCCTTTTTCCCCTCCTCCGTTTCGTGAATGCTCGCGCGGCCCGCAACGGCGTTCGCACGCCCGTTCCCGCGCTCACGTGAGCCATCAAGAGTGCCCCGCCCGCAATGCCCTCCGGTGTCGTTTTCCGGCCTTTCATGAACCCCGGCCGCGCCTGACTCCACACACCGTTCGCCCGCCGCCGCGCGTATGGCATCGCGCTTCGCGCCCCTTTTCGCGCCCCCGTTCGCGCCCCCGTTCTCGCCCCTTTTCTCTTGCCGCCCCGATTTTTCGCCCTCCCGCGTCCGCCTGCCCGACGATTTTTTTCTGTCGGGGGGTGTCACTCGAACGTCGTCATCTGCGGTCATTTCGGGGCATCTGGCGCGTACCGTCCCGAGCCCCTCGGATCTGCGGCGAACTCCCGTCCGACAAGGCTGTGCGGCGTTTGTAACCGGTAGTGCAACGCGCGGCGGAACACGCTAATCTCAGCGCGTTTTCCGTCCGTCGCCGCGCGGCATCCCGTTCGATGCCCGCCGCCGTTTTACCCCCCGGAGTCGCCTTGAGTACGCCAGCCACCGATGACTGGGTCGCGCGCAGCCTGCGCGCGGTCTGGCATCCCTGCACCCAGATGAAGCACCACGAGCGCCTGCCGCTCATTCCCGTCGCGCGCGGCGCGGGCCTGTGGCTGTACGACCGCGACGGCCGCCGCTACTTCGACGCGATCAGCTCGTGGTGGGTGAACCTGTTCGGCCATGCGAACCCGGACATCAACGCGGCGCTGAAGGACCAGCTCGACACGCTCGAACACGCGATGCTCGCCGGCTGCACGCACGAGCCGGCGATCGAGCTCGCCGAGCGGCTGCACGCGCTCACCGCGCGCACGCTCGGCCATGCGTTCTTCGCGTCGGACGGCGCGTCGGCGGTCGAGATCGCGCTGAAGATGAGCTTCCACGCGTGGCGCAACCGCGGCCGCGCGGACAAGCGCGAATTCGTGTGCGTCGCGAACAGCTATCACGGCGAGACCATCGGCGCGCTCGGCGTGACCGACGTCGCGCTGTTCAAGGATGCGTACGACCCGCTGATCCGCAACGCGCACGTGGTCGCGTCGCCGGATGCGCGCGGCGCGCTGCCGGGCGAGACGGCCGCCGACGTCGCGGGCCGCGCGCTCGACGACGTGCGGCGCCTGTTCGCCGAACGCGCCGACCGGATCGCCGCGCTGATCGTCGAGCCGCTCGTGCAATGCGCGGCCGGCATGGCGATGCACGATCCGTCGTACGTGCGCGGGCTGCGTGCGCTGTGCGACGAATTCGGCGTGCACCTGATCGCCGACGAGATCGCGGTCGGCTGCGGCCGCACCGGCACCTTCTTCGCGTGCGAGCAGGCCGGTGTCTGGCCCGATTTCCTGTGCCTGTCGAAGGGCATCAGCGGCGGCTACCTGCCGCTGTCGCTCGTGCTCACGCGCGACGACGTGTTCGCGGCGTTCTACGACGACGACACGACGCGCGGCTTCCTGCATTCGCATTCGTACACCGGCAACCCGCTCGCGTGCCGCGCGGCGGTCGCCACGCTCGACCTGTTCGCGCGCGACGACGTGCTCGCCGGCAACGCGCGCAAGTCGGCCGCGATGCGCGCCGCGCTCGCGCCGCTCGACGCGCACCCGCAGGTGCGTCACCTGCGCGAACGCGGCACGCTGTTCGCGTTCGACGTCGCGCTCGACGGCGATGCGGCACGCGGCTTCTCGCGGCGCTTCTTCGAGCGCGCGCTCGAACGCGAACTGCTGCTGCGCCCGATCGGCACGACCGTGTACCTGATGCCGCCGTACGTGATGAGCGACGACGACATCGCGTGGCTCGCGCAACGCACGCGCGACACGCTCGACGCGACGCTCGCGGAGGCTGCGTGATGAAACAACCTGCGCGGGACACCACCACGCCGCTGCTCGACACGCTGCAGCGCGGCCTCGCCGAACTCGATGCGCAGGGCCTGCGCCGCGTGCGCCGCACCGCCGACACCGCGTGCGACGCGCACATGCGCGTCGACGGCCGCGACATCGTCGGCTTCGCGAGCAACGACTACCTCGGCCTCGCCGCGCATCCGGCGCTCGTCGCCGCGTTCGCGGAAGGCGCGCAGCGCTACGGCTCCGGCAGCGGCGGCTCGCATCTGCTCGGCGGCCATTCGCGTGCGCACGCGACGCTCGAGGACGAACTCGCCGGCTTCGCGGGCGGCTTCTCCGACGCGCCGCGCGCGCTGTACTTCAGCACCGGCTACATGGCGAACCTCGCCGCGATGACGGCGCTGGCGGCCAAGCACGCGACGATCTTCTCCGACGCGCTGAACCACGCGTCGCTGATCGACGGGATCCGGCTGTCGCGCGCGTCCGTGCAGGTCTATCCGCATGCGGACATGGCCGCGCTCGCCGCGCTGCTCGATGCGTCGGAGGCCGAAACGAAACTGATCGTGAGCGACACCGTGTTCAGCATGGATGGCGACCTCGCGCCGCTCGCCGAACTCGTCGCGCTGGCCGAACGCCACGGCGCGTGGCTCGTCGTCGACGACGCGCACGGCTTCGGCGTGCTCGGCCCGCAGGGCCGCGGCGCGCTCGCGGCCGCCGCGCTGCGCTCGCCGAACCTCGTGTACGTCGGCACGCTCGGCAAGGCCGCCGGCGTCGCGGGCGCGTTCGTCATCGCGCACGAGACCGTGATCGAATGGATGATCCAGCGCGCGCGCAGCTACATCTTCACGACGGCCGCGCCGCCCGCCGTCGCGCATGCGGTATCGGCGAGCCTGAAGGTGATCGCCGGCGACGAAGGCGATGCGCGACGCGCGCACCTCGGCGCGCTGATCGAGCGCACGCGCGCGCTGCTGCGCGCGACGCGCTGGCAGCCGGTCGATTCGCACACGGCCGTGCAGCCGCTCGTGATCGGCAGCAACGACGCGACGCTCGCGGCGATGCGCTCGCTCGACGCGCACGGCCTGTGGGTGCCCGCGATCCGGCCGCCGACGGTGCCGGCCGGCACGTCGCGGCTGCGCATCTCGCTGTCGGCCGCGCATTCGTTCGACGATCTCGCACGGCTCGAAGCCGCACTGATCGAAGCCAGCGAGGAAGCAGCATGACGGCCCCCCTTTCCCTTTTCGTCACCGGCACCGACACCGAGATCGGCAAGACCTTCGTGTCGGCCGCCATGCTGCACGGCTTCGCGCGGCACGGCCTGCGCGCGGCCGCGCTGAAGCCCGTCGCGGCCGGTGCGTATGAACGCGACGGCGTCTGGCGCAACGAGGACGCCGACCAGCTCGACGCGGCCGCGAACGTCGTGCTGCCGCCCGAGCTGCGCACGCCGTTCCTGCTGAAGGCGCCGGCCGCGCCGCACATCGTCGCCGCGCAGGAAGGCGTGACGATCGACCTCGACACGATCGTCGCGAGCCACCGCGAAGCGCTGACGCGCGCGGACGTCGTCGTGGTCGAAGGCGTCGGCGGCTTCCGCGTGCCGCTGAACGACACGCAGGACACGGCCGATCTCGCGGTCGCGCTCGGCCTGCCCGTCGTGCTCGTGGTCGGCATGCGGCTCGGCTGCATCAGCCACGCGCTGCTCACTGCCGACGCGATTCGCCAGCGCGGCCTCACGCTTGCCGGCTGGGTCGCGAACCACGTCGACCCGGCCATGTCGTACGCCGACGAGAACGTCGCGACGATCCGCGACTGGCTCGCGCGCGAGCATCGCGCGCCGCTCCTTGGCCGTATCGCGCACCTGTGCCCGGCCGCCCCCGAATCCGCCGCGGCGATGCTCGACATCGCCGCGCTCGTCGACACGCTGCGCCACGCGCGGCATTGACGCCCCGATCCCCGCATTCACGACAGGAAAACCACCATGACCCAAGCCCAGACCGCCGCCGTGCAACCCGACGCGATCCCCGTGGCCGCTCCGGCGCCGCAGCGCTGGCGCGTCGCCGACGTCGTCGCGCTGTTCGAGCTGCCGTTCAACGACCTGATGTTCCGCGCGCAGCAGGTGCATCGCGAGCACTTCGACGCGAACGCGGTGCAGCTGTCGACGCTGCTGTCGATCAAGACGGGCGGCTGCGAGGAGGATTGCGGCTACTGCTCGCAATCGTCGCACCACGAAACGGGCCTGAAGGCCGAGAAGCTGATGGACGTCGACACGGTGCTCGACGCCGCGCGCGCGGCCAAGGCGAGCGGCGCGAGCCGCTTCTGCATGGGCGCCGCATGGCGCAACCCGAAGGAGCGCCACATGCCGGCGCTGACCGAGATGGTGCGCGGCGTGAAGGAACTGGGCCTCGAGACCTGCATGACGCTCGGCATGCTGGAAAACGAGCAGGCACGGCAGCTTGCCGACGCGGGCCTCGACTACTACAACCACAATCTCGACACGTCGCCGGAGTTCTACGGCCAGGTGATCTCGACGCGCACGTACCAGGATCGTCTCGACACGCTCGACCACGTGCGCGACGCGGGCATCAACGTGTGCTGCGGCGGCATCATCGGGATGGGCGAATCGCGCCGCGAACGCGCGGGCCTGATCTCGCAGCTCGCGAACCTGAACCCGTATCCGGAGTCGGTGCCGATCAACAACCTCGTCGCGATCGAAGGCACGCCGCTCGAAGGCACCGCGCCGCTCGACCCGTTCGAGTTCGTGCGCACGATCGCGGTCGCGCGCATCACGATGCCGAAGGCCGTCGTGCGCCTGTCGGCCGGCCGCGAGCAGCTCGACGACGCGATGCAGGCGATGTGCTTCCTCGCGGGCGCGAACTCGATGTTCTACGGCGACCAGCTGCTGACCACGAGCAACCCGCAGACGCAGCGCGACCGCGCGCTGTTCGAGCGCCTCGGCATCCGCGCGAGCCAGGCCGACGCGCTGGCGGAGAACGCGTAAACGGCAACGTCGCGCGACGCGGGCACATGAAAAAGCCGGGGCATGCCTCGGCTTTTTTTCACCCGATCGCCGCCGTGCGGCTTCAGCGTGCGCGTCACACGTGCGCCGCCGCGCCGTCGAGCGCCGCGCGCACGCGCTCAACGCGCTGTTCGTCGACCGGTGCCAGCACCTCGCCGCGCGGCCGCACACCCGAGCCGAAATGCACCGCGCGCACGCCGGTGGCGCGGACGAAATCGCCGACCGCGTCGATCGTGAGGCCGGAGCCGGCCAGCACCGTGCAGGTCGAGCCTGCCGCCTGCCGCACCAGCCGCGTGATCGTCGCGACCGCGTCGAGCACCGCCGGATGGCCGCCCGAGGTCAGCACCGACGTGACGGCCGGCACGCGCAGCAGCGTGTCGAACGCGGCATTGAGGTCGCGCGACACGTCGAACGCGCGATGGAACGTCAGGTCGCGTCCGTCCGCGGCCGCCGCGACGCGCTCGAGCGCATCGAGGTCGACGTCGCCGCGCGCATCGAGCGCGCCGAACACGATGCCGTTCGCACCGGCCGCGACGGCCGCGCGCACGTCGCGTTCGATCACGCGCAGGTCGTCGGCGTCGTAGACGAACGCGCGGCTGTGCGGCCGCACGATCACGTTGACGGGAATCGCCACGGCGGCCACGACGGCCTCGATCAGGCCGACGCTCGGCGTGAGCCCGCCTTCGCTGATCGCGGTCACGAGTTCGAGCCGGTCGGCGCCCGCGCGGGCGGCGGCCTTCGCATCGCCGACGGTGGTGGCGATCACTTCGAGGAGGACGGAGGAAGCGGCGGTTCGGTTCATCGGCGGCTCGCGAATCGTCAGGACAATTCGCGCATCCTAGCCGAGCGGCGTGAACCGCGCCAGCATGCCGGCCGGCGCTAGGCGCCGTCGGCCGCGTCGTCGTGCCAGTCGATATCGCCGCACAGCACGTGCTGCGCATCGCCGATCCGCACCGCCACCGACAGCGTCACGCACGGCTGCGCCTCGTTGATCGACAGGTACGGGCGCGTCACCTGCACGCGTCCGGGCTCGGCGATCGCCGTGCGGAAATACGGCCGGCGCAGCCAGTTCGCGCCCTGCGCATCCGACAGCGGCGAGAAGCGCGCCTCGGCGAGCGCGCGGTCCGCGCGCAACACGACGTTGCGGCCGGCCTGCCGGCCCCGCGCGTCGAGCAGGAAGCAGCGCGCGGCGTCGTCGAGCGCGAGGAAGTTCCAGCACACCTCGTCGAGCGGCTCGCCGGCCGCCACCCGCTCGGCCGCGCGCTCGAACGCGCGCAGGTACGGCGCGAGCCGCTGCGCGTCGCGCCGCTCGCGCGCTTCGGTCTGCTGACGAAACCGCTCGGTCAGCTCGCCGATGCAGCCGGTCGCCGTCGCACTGTCGGGCAGCCCGGGCGCCGGACGGCCGAAGTAATAGCCCTGCACGAAATCGGCCTCGCACGACAGCGCGATCTGCGCGTCGTGCTCGGTCTCGATCCCCTCGACGAGCACGAGCTTGCCGGCCTCGTGCAGCAGCGTGACGAGCCCGTGCAGGATCGCGGTGAGCCCCGTGCGGTGCGCCGCGTGGGACAGCATGATCCGGTCGAGCTTCACGATGTCCGGGTTCAGTTGCCAGATCCGCTCGAGGTTCGAGTGACCGGCGCCGAAATCGTCGAGCGCGATCAGGAAGCCCTGCGCGCGGAATTCGCGCACGGCGTCGGCGAGCCGCTCGATGTCTTCGGCGCGCTGTTCGAGCACTTCGAGTACGACGCGGCGCGGCGGCATGCCGATCCGCTTCAGGTTCGCGAGCAGCGCGGCGGCCTGGAACGGATCGGTCAGCACGCCCGGATGCACATTGAGGAACAGCCACTCGCGCTCGGCGCCGAGCAGCGTGAAGTTCTCGAGATGCAGCGCCTGCGCGAGCCGGTCGAGCTGCAGCAGCTCGCCCTGGCGCGCGGCCTCGCCGAACACGTCGAGCGGCGACACCGCGCGGTCGAGCGCGTCATGCGCGCGCAACAGCGCCTCGTAGCCCACCGCACGCTGGTGCGACAGGCTGAAGATCGGCTGGAACACGGTCGTGAGCGTCAGGTCGCGATGCTGCGTCGCCAGGCGTTCGAGGCCGGAGCTCATCTCCCGCTCGAAACGATACGGCGATGCGGTGGCCGGACGCTCCTGTTGCGCGATCGTCATGGCGTCCTCCTGGGGATGCGGCCGAACGCGGCGGGTGAACGGGACGGCGTGCGCATTGTCATGGTTGGAATCCTCGGTTGTCCGGCCGATGCCGGACGGTACGCAAGCATCAAGCAAGCTCCGTGCAAGCGCTGAACACGCGCGCCACGCCTGCGTGCGGCGGCGGCGCACCAGCGTGGCGCAGGCCGGATGCACCGTTTGCGTGCATGCGCACCGGCGCACGCGAGCGCACCCGTCACGCCGTCACGCTAAACTCCGTACGGTCGTTTCATTCTCCACAATTGCCGTATCGATGGAAATCGTCTTCACAGTCCTGATCCTGCTGCTGACCGTCGCGCTGTCCGGCGCGGTCACGCGCATCCTGCCGTTGCAATTGCCGCTGCCGCTGATGCAGATCGCGTTCGGCGCGATGCTCGCTTGGCCGAAGCTGAACCTGCACGTCACGTTCGATCCCGAAATCTTCATGCTGCTGTTCATTCCGCCGCTGCTGTTCGCGGACGGCTGGCGGATTCCGAAACGCGAGCTGTACCTGCAGCGCCGCGCGATCCTGATGCTCGCGTTCGGGCTCGTGTTCATGACGGTACTCGCAGTCGGTTACTTCGCGCACTGGCTGATACCCGAGTTGCCGCTGCCGATCGCGTTCGCGCTCGCGGCCGTGCTGTCGCCCACCGACGCGGTCGCGCTGTCGGGCATCGCCGGCAAGGGGCGGATCCCGCCGCAACTGATGCACATCCTCGAAGGCGAGGCGCTGATGAACGACGCGTCGGGCCTGGTCGCGCTGAAGTTCGCGGTCGCGGCCGCGCTCACGGGCATGTTCTCGCTGCGCGCCGCATCGGTCACGTTCGTGATCGTCGCCGCCGGCGGGCTCGCGACGGGCGCGATCGTGGCGTGGGTGTTCAGCGCGCTGTCGACGCGCATCCTGAACGCCGAGCAGGAAGGCGATCCGGCCCCCGGCATCGTGATGACGCTGCTCGTGCCGTTCGCCGCCTATCTGTTCGCCGAGCACCTCGAACTGTCGGGCGTGCTCGCGGCCGTGTCGGCCGGGATGATGATGAACTACACGAGCTTCTCCCGCAAAAGCACCGTCGCGTCGCGCGTGCGGGCCGAAAGCACGTGGGCGATGATCGAGTTCGTGTTCAACGGCATGGTGTTCATCATGCTCGGGCTGCAGCTGCCGCACATCATCGGCCGCGCGCTCGTCGACGCGCACCACACGAGCGACGCGCTCGTCGGCCGGATGATCTTCAACGTGTGCGCGATGATGCTCGCGCTGTATGCGATCCGCTTCCTGTGGGTCTGGCTGCTGCGCTGGATCGCGAGCCGCCGCGCCGCGCGCCACGGCCTCGCCGGCACGATGGCCGGCGTGCGCACGATCGCGGTGATGACGGTCGGCGGCGTGCGCGGCGCGGTCACGCTCGCGGGTGTGCTGTCGATCCCGGTCGCGCTGTCCGACGGCGCGCCGCTGCCCGGGCGCGACACCGCGATCTTCGTCGCGTCGGCGGTGATTCTCGGTTCGCTGATCGTCGCGGTGATCGGCCTGCCGCTGCTGCTGCGCGGCGTGCGCTCGACGCGCAATCCGCTCGCCGACGAGGAGCGCACCGCGCGCGCGGCCGCCGCGCAGGCCGCGATCCGGGCGATCGACTCGTCGCACGACGCGATCTCGGCCGATCTCGACGAATCGGGCGCCGCGCGCTGCGCGGACATCTCCGCGCGCGTGATGGACCAGTACCGCCGGCGCCTCGCCGCGCTCGCCGAGGACGGCCCGACACCGCGCGCGGAAGCGAAGCAGACCGAGACGATGGAACTGCAGATGCGGATCGCGGCGGTGCGCGCGGAACGTTCGGTGCTGTACCGGCTGCGCGGCGAAAGCAGGATTTCCGACGAGACGCTGACGAAGCTGATCCGCGAGATCGACCTGTCGGAAACGGCGCTGTCGACGCGCAAGAAAGGGATCATCTGAGCGGCTGCGCCGTGGGGCGACCGGACGGCTTCCCGATATGAAAACGGCGACGCACAAGCGTCGCCGTTTTCACTTCCGCACGCTTTCGCGCTACTTCGCGACGACCACCGGAATCCCCTTCAGCATCCCCGCGCCCTTCATCTCGTCGAGCGCGTGCTGCACGGCCGCGCTCGTCGCCGCGTCGATGCCGAGTTGCAGCGCGAGCTCGCGCTCCGCACGCTTCACGCCCGCGAGGTTGCGCACCTTCACGTGTCCGAAGCCGCGCACGCGAGCATGCAGGTCGGCCAGCTGCGCGACCTGCGCTGCATTGCCGGCGGTCGTCGCGGCGAACGCACGCGTGAGCGTCGTCTCGTAGTCGTCCGCGAGCGCGCGTTCCATTCTGCGCTCGGCGGTGCGGCCGAACGGATCGAGCCACGTGCCGCGCAGGCTGCGCACGCGCGCGAGCGTGCCGAGTACCGGCCACATCCACTGGCCGAACACGCGCTTCTTCGGCACGCTGCCGTCGCGGCCGGCCTTCGCGACCGTCGGCGGCGCCAGGTTGAACTTCACGCGATAGTCCTGCCCCGGCACGCCTTCGAACTGCGCTTCGAGCGCCGTGCGGAATGCGCCGTCCGCGTAAAGCCGCGCGACCTCGTATTCATCCTTCACCGCGAGCAGCCGATAGAAGGTCGTTGCGACCGCACGCGTCAGCGCGTCGTCGCCCTTCGCGCGCGCCGCGTTCACCAGCGCGCGGTAACGCTCGACGTAACGCACGCCGCCGTATGCGTCGAGGCGCGCTTCGCGATCGGCGATCAGTTCGGCGAGCGTCTCCGGCACGACCTGCACGGCCACCGCGTGACGCGCGTTCCACAACGCGTCGAGACCCGCCGCGTCGCCGGCCGCCATCCGGCCGATCGCGAACGCGAGCTTGTTCATCGGCACGGCGACGTTGTTCAGTTCGATCGCGCGCATCATCGCGGCGAGCGACACCGGCACGAGGCCGAGCTGCCATGCGTAGCCGAGCATCAGGATGTTCGCGCCGATCGAGTCGCCGAGGAATTTCGCGGCGAGCGCCTGCGCGTCGCAGCTCGACAGGTAGCCGTCGCCGGCCGCGTGATGCATCTTCTCGAGCAGCGCATCCGCATGCAGGTTCGCGTCGGGGTTCTGCACGAACGACGCATTCGGAATCCGGTGCGTGTTGACGACGATCCGCGTGCGCTCGTGGCGCACCGTCTGCAGCGCCTCGGCGCTCGCGCCGACGACCATGTCGCACGCGAGCAGCACGTCGGCCTGCTGCGTGTCGATGCGCACCTGGTTCAGCCATCGGTCGCTCGACGCGATCCGCACGAACGACAGCACCGAACCGCCCTTCTGCGCGAAGCCCATGAAGTCGAGCACCGACGCGCTCTTGCCTTCGAGGTGCGCGGCCATGCTGATCAGCGCGCCGACCGTCACGACGCCCGTGCCGCCCACGCCCGTCACGAGCATGTCGTACGGCGCCGCGTCGAGATGCGTCGCGGGCACCGGCAGCGCGTCGACGCGCACGGCGAGCACCGCCTCGTCGAACGCCGCGCCCGCGGCCTTCTTCAGCGCCGCGCCTTCGACCGTCACGAAGCTCGGGCAGAAGCCGTTCACGCACGAATAGTCCTTGTTGCACGACGACTGGTCGATGCGGCGCTTGCGGCCGAGCGGCGTCTCGAGCGGCTCGACCGACAGGCAGTTCGACTGCACGCCGCAGTCGCCGCAGCCTTCGCACACCGCGTCGTTGATGAACAGGCGCTTGTCCGGGTCGGGGAACTCGCCCTTCTTGCGGCGCCGACGCTTCTCGGCCGCACAGGTCTGGTCGTAGATCAGCACGGTGACGCCGGGCGTCTCGCGCAGCTCGCGCTGCACCGTGTCGAGCTCGCTGCGGTGGTGGAACGTCGTGCCCGACGGGAACTGCCCGTGATGGCCGTCGTACTTTTCCGGTTCGTCGGACACCACGACGAAGCGCGACACGCCTTCCGCCTCCACCTGCCGCGCGATCTGCGGCACCGAGATGCTGCCGTCGACCGGCTGGCCACCCGTCATCGCGACCGCGTCGTTGTAGAGGATCTTGTACGTGATGTTCGTCTTCGCGGCGACCGCCTGGCGGATCGCGAGAATGCCCGAGTGGAAGTAGGTGCCGTCGCCGAGGTTCTGGAACACGTGCTTCGTGTTGGTGAACATCGCGTGCGCGGCCCAGTCGACGCCCTCGCCGCCCATCTGGATCAGGCCCGTCGTGTCGCGCTCCATCCACGACGCCATGAAATGGCAGCCGATGCCGGCCTGCGCGATCGAGCCTTCCGGCACCTTCGTCGACGTGTTGTGCGGGCAGCCCGAGCAGAAGTACGGCGTGCGCTTCACCGCGTCCGCCTCGTTCGACAGGATCTGCGGCGCGACGAGATCGACGACGCGTTCGCGGCGATCGAGCGCCGGCTTGTGCCGCGCGAGCCATTCGGCGAACACCGGCAGGATCCGCGACGGGCGCAGTTCGCCGAGTTCGGTCAGCAGGCAGGCGCCCTGCGCATCGTGCTTGCCGAGTACGCGCGGGCGCGCGCCGTCCGTGCGGTTGTACAGGTAGTCCTTGATCTGCTGCTCGATGACGGGGCCCTTCTCCTCGATCACCAGCACTTCGGCGAGCCCGTCGACGAAGGTCTCGATGCGCGTCATCTCGAGCGGATACGACAGGCCGACCTTGTAGATCCGCACGCCGGCCGCGTCGAGATCGGCGACCGTCAGGTCGAGGCGGCGCAGCGCTTCCATCAGGTCGAGGTGCGCCTTGCCGCAGGTGACGATGCCGACGTTCGCCTGCGCGCCCGGCGCGATCCACTTGTCGATGCTGTTGGTGCGCGCGAAATGGCGCACCGCGTCGAGCTTCGCGGCGAGGCGCGCCTCGATCGTGAGGCTCGGCAGGTCGGGCCAGCGGTTGTGCAGGCCGCCCGCCGGCGGCGTGAAGCCAGCCGGCGCCGGCCATTGCGTCTGCAGCGCGTCGAGATCGACGGTCGAGCCCGACTCGACGGTCTCGGAGATCGCCTTGAAGCCGACCCATGCGCCCGAGTAGCGCGACAGCGCCCAGCCGTACAGGCCGAACTCGAGCATGTCGGCGATGTTCGACGGGTTCACGACCGGCATGTGCCACGCGATCATCGCGAAGTCGCTCTGATGCGGCATCGACGACGACACGCAGCCATGGTCGTCGCCCGCCACCACCAGCACGCCGCCGTGCGGCGACGAACCGTAGGCGTTGCCGTGCTTCAACGCGTCGCCGGCACGGTCGACGCCGGGGCCCTTGCCGTACCACATCGCGTACACGCCATCGACGGTGCGCTCCGGGTCGGCTTCGACGCGCTGCGTGCCGAGCACGGCGGTGCCGCCGAGTTCCTCGTTGATGGCCGGCAGGAAACGCACGCCGCTGCCGTCGAGCAGCTTCTGCGCCTTCCACAGCTGCTGGTCGACCATCCCGAGCGGCGAGCCGCGGTAGCCGCTGACGAAGCCGGCCGTGTTCAGCCCCTGCGCGGTGTCGGACGCGCGCTGCATCAGCAACAGGCGGACCAGCGCCTGCGTGCCGGTCAGGAAGATCCGGCCGCGCGTGGCGGTCAGGTTGTCGGTCAGACGGTAGTCGGATAGAGCGGGCGTGCCGTCGACGGGCAGGCGGGCGGTCATGGGGATGTCTCCTGATTGTGTGTTCTGGGCCGCGCACCGGGGCGTCGGGCGACGCCGGCCGGGGGCGGCTGGATGGCTCTATTTTTTCGCGGGGAGACGAGAAAGTTTTTTCTCATCTTGCTCGGGCGACGCCGGAGTGAGAAAAACTGCGCAGGTTTTGACCGGGAATTGAGAGAGTTTTCGCGCGGGGTGGCCGGCGGCCTTTGGGGGCGTGTCGGGGTAGGTGGGCCGGTTGCCTCGGAAAGGCGGCGCTGCGCGGGAGGCGGACCCGGGCGCGGCGACGGGCGCTCGAGGCCCGTGCGACAAGGGTTCCGGCGGCGGAACGGACGCGTCCTCACCCGTGGATTGCACAGCGTTCGGATTGGTCGCGGGTGCGGGATGTCCACAACGCCGGGGCGGCGGGCGGGTGCGCTCACCAGTCGATTGCACAGGGTTTCGAGTCGCGTCGGAGGCCGGATGTCCACACCTCGATCGGTCCGCAGGGCGGGCGGATGCCGACGCTCACCGTTGAAATCCACAGCGCGGCGAGTCGATGTCGGCTGGAGATATCCACATCGTCGGATCCCCGTCCCGCCGATCCGACGTTCGCGCTCACCTGTCGGATACACAGGATTGCGAGTCGATTCAGCGGCGGGATATCCACACCGCGGTCGACCCTCGCGACGTTTCGGGGTGACGGGGTGACGGGGTGACGGGGCGACGGGGCGACGGGGCGACGGGGCGACGGGGCGTCGCAGGATGACGCGTGTTCGGCGGGTGCGTGCCGGGTGCTGGCTTCAGGGTGGATGGGCGCCCATCCGCAAGCCCTCGCGGGGCCTTGGGGTTCACCAGTGCGTACCGTTGCGCAGCCAAACGAGGGGCCGGTACGGGTGTGGATATCGCCACCACCAGACACTCAAAACCCTGTGAATTTCGATGGTGAGCACCAGCACGCGATCGAATGAGGATGCCGACTCAGGTGTGGATCGCCCGACCCACGACGACTCGCAACGCTGTGAATCTCGACGGTGAGCGACAGCACCCGATCAATCGAGAGCGCCGATTCGGGTGTGAATAGCTCGACGCACGACGCCCCAAAACGCTGTGAATTCCAACGGTGAGCGTCGGCACGGCGATCGAACAATGGCGCCGATTCGGGTGTGGACAGTTCGATCCGAGACCACTCAAGACGCTGTGAAATTCAACAGTGAGCGACGACACGGCGATCGAACGATGGCGCCGACTCGGGTGTGGACAGCTCGATCCAAGACCACTCGAGACGCTGTGAAATTCAACGGTGAGCGTCGGCACGGTATCGCACAAAGGCGGTGATTCACGCGCGAACAACGGCCCCGGAAACCACGCCGAGGCCCGCGCATCCGGACTCGCGCGGACGCCGCCGAGCAGCCCGCCCCCGCCCTCACCGCTGAAATACACAGTACGTCGACTGGTTTCGGCGACCGGATATCCACATCGCGGCAAGTAATCGAATGGAACGCGCGATCGCGAGTGCGGTTAGAATGCGCGACCCTCGAAGCCGCGTCGAAGATCGCGCACGGGCGCGCATGCCGGCACCCGATTCGACCGGGTGCCGACACTCACCCTTGAAATACACAGCGCTTCGAGTGAATCCTGCGGCAGGATATCCCCACCGCGACACGCGTGCGGATCTATCGCCGATCCGCGCGCGCCGTTAGAATGCGCGGCGCTCCGAATTTCGTTCGACGCCCGGAAGTCCGCACCAGGCAAGTCTCACGCGCAGTCGGTCGGCGGCGCTCACCGTTCAAAGGCACAGCATTTTTCGTCGTTGCGGGCGCCAGTTGTCCACACCCTGCGTCGCGCATCCGGCGGCATGCGCTCACACTCACCGGTGAAATGCACAGCGTGCCGAGTGGTTTGAAGGCCGGGATATCCACAACCGACGTTGCGCGAACATTTACCGCCAGCGCATCGGCGACGTCGGTTCATGCTCCTGTCCGCGATCAGCGTCAAATGCCCGGAAGCCCCTTGAATTCGGCCTCCAGACGCGCGCTCACCGTTCGCATCCACAGCATTTCGAGTGAGTGGAAAGGCCGGTTGTCCACACCCGCTCCGCAGCGGGCGGCGCCCGCGAGCGCCGTCACTCGGCAATCGAACGGATGATCCGCGCCGGGTTTCCGCCAACCAGCGTATTCGGCGGAACGTCGCGCGTCACGACGGCACCCGCGCCGACAACCGAGTTTTCGCCAATCGTCACGCCGCCGATGATCGTCGCACCCGCGCCGATCCACACGTTGCTCCCGATCACGATCGGCCGGGCGACGACTGCGTCGCGCCGGCGGGACGGCTCGACCGGATGGCCCGACGTGATGAGGCTGACGTTCGGCCCGATCATCACGTCGTCGCCGAGGTCGAGGCCGCCGAGGTCATGGAACGTGCAGTTCTGGTTGACGAACACGTTGCGACCAATCCGCGTATCGGCACCGCCCGTCGCATGGAACGGCGGGATCAGCAGAAAACCGTCGTCCATCGTCTTGCCGATCAGTTCGCCGAACAATGTCCGGACCTCGTCCGCATCGTCGAACGTCAGACGGTTGAGCCGCGCGGTGATCGCCATCGTCCGCTCGAGTTCGGCGCGCATCGCGGCCGATTCCGGCGTGCGCCGGGGAATGATCGTGGTGCGATCGTCGTTCGCCATTCGTTGCCGTTCTCCGTGCGCGATCGAATCGACGCGCGGCGCATCACGCAGCGCCCGACTCGCCGAATGCGATCGCATCGCCTTGAATTCCATCATTCGGCCGCCCCGCGCGGGGTGACCCGGTTTCCGCGATTCGTGCCGCGCCGACGACCATCGCCCAGGCTCGTGCGGCCGGCCGCCGACGCTGCCGCACTGCCGGCGGAACGGTGCAGCCGTGGCCGCTTCAGCCGCGCATTCATACGCCAGTCTCAAACTAGTTAATTTATAACTAGTTAATCCATGAACTCAGATGACACGTGGCTTTTGCGGGAAATTTGCTCCCCCTTCGCACTCGACCGAACCCATACAACCCGCGCGCCACCACCGAGCCAGGGTCGACCGCGTCCACCGCCCGCCCCTGTCCGAACCTGTCCGGCTCGGGTACGCTTGAGCATCCACCGAACCGACACGCACACCCATACGCGGAGGCGCGATGAAGCTCTACTACTGGCCGAAGACCCGGGCATTCCGGGCGCTGTGGATGCTGGAGGAAATCGGCGCCGTCTACGAGCTCGTGCCGATCGACCTGCGCTCGCACGAACAGGGCAGCGACGCGTTCGTCCAGGTCAATCCGATGGCCAAGCTGCCCGCGCTCGACGACGGCAGCGAACCGTTCGCCGAATCCGGCGCCGTGCTGCTGTATCTCGCCGATCGCTGCCCGGGCGCCGGGCTCGGCATCGCACCCGACGATCCGCTGCGCGGCCGCTTCCTGCAGTGGATGTTCTTCACGCCCACCTGCCTCGAGCCGGCGATGGCCGAGAAATTCACCGGTGCGTCGGGCAATCCGGTCGCCTTCGGCTGGGGCAACATCACGCGCGTGCAGCGTGCGCTCGCGCAAACGCTCGCCCATGGCCGCTGGCTCGTCGGCGATCGCTTCACCGCGGCCGACCTGCTGCTCGCCAGCACGCTGAAGATCGCGCTCGACGCGCACCTGCTGCCGCACGACGGCGTGCTCGGCGACTATGTCGCGCGCGCCGAGGACCGCGACGGCTACCGCCGCGCGGTGGCGGTCGAACAGCGCGAAGCGGCGCGCCTGCTGCATGCGTGACGCGTGAGCTGCGCGGCATTCGGTTGCGGCCGTCGCCCCCGAATGCCTGCGCCGGTTCGCGCCGCCCGCCAACGTCACGCAGCCGGCCCGGGCGCCTGCCCCGCCGCGCCGGCCTCGACCACCACGCCCGGCGAACCGCGTTCGTCGGTATCGGCGTCGACCGGCACGACCTCGTGAAAATGCGTGTAGTCGATGTGCGTGATCCCGCCTTCGTCGTGCATCAGGTCGACATAGCGGTGACGCCAGCGGATGTCCGCATGCTCCCACGAGTAGCGCGCCTGCATGACCTGCGCGGTCGTCTCGTCGGAGCCCTCGATCGTGATCAGCAGCGACGCGTCGCGCGCGGCCAGCGACTCGGCCGTCTCGCCGAACAGCGGGCTCGTTTCGTCGATCACGTGCATCAGGTTCCAGCCGAGCAGGAAGATCGGATGCTCGCTGCGCACGAGCGACAGGTCGTGGATCTTGCGCAGCGTATAGCCCTCGTGCGTGCCTTCCACGCGCATCAGCCGCAGCTTCGCCTGTGCTTCGGCGATCACGTTCTGGCGCGCATTGGCGGCACGCACCATCAGCGTCATCCGCCCGTTCAGCGGGCGCACGATCGCGTAACGCGCAAACAGGATCTTCGCCTGCGGCCGGGAAAACCGTGCGAACACGAGGCCGGTCGCCAGCGCGATGCCCGACATCCCGATGAAGATCTCGAAGGTCGCGACGAGGTGCGCGTAGACGGTCTGCGGATGCATGTCGCCGTAGCCGACCGTCGCGAGCGTCTCGACGCTGAAGAAGAACGCGCCGGCGAACCCGGCCGGCGACTGGTTCGCGATCGGTGCGCGGCCGAGCAGGTAGAGCGTCGCGAAGCCGCCGTTGAGCAGCAGGAACAGCAGCGCGAGCGACAGGAAGAATACGGGCCAGCTCACCGTCAGTGCACGGTGATAGAGGTCGCGCCAGCCGAGCGGCGGCATCCCGTACGCGATCACGGGGCGGGTGCCCGACCAGATCTTGCGGCCACGGCCGCGGGAGGCTGGGGAGGACGAATCGACGTTCATCGCGCGAGGCCTGGAGCAAGGAGGCGATGAGCGTAGCACGCGAAGGCGGCGGCCGGGAATGCGCGGCAATGCGGAGCAGGCCCGCGCGTGCGGCACGAAAAAAACCGGCCGCATGGGCGGCCGGCTTCGCGGTGATCCTGCGCGCACGCGCGCGGCGCGCGGCGTGCGGCGTGCGAGGTGCGAGGTGCTTACTTGCGGTCGACGATCACGCGGTCGAACGTGCCGCCGTCGGCGAAGTGGGTCTTCTGCGCGTTCGCCCAGCTGCCGAAAACCTGCTCGACGCTGAACGTCTTCAGCGGCTTGAACTCGGCCGCATGCTTCTTCAGCACGTTCGCGTCGCGCGGGCGCAGATGGTGCTGCGCGATGATCTCCTGCGCCTGCGGCGTGTACAGGTAGTCGAGATACGCCTGCGCGACCTTGCGCGTGCCCTTCTTGTCGGCAACCTTGTCGACGACCGCGACGGGCGGCTCCGCGAGGATGCTCGCCGACGGGTACACGGCGTCGAATTCGGCACCCGACGCACCCGTGTCCATCAGCGCGACTTCGTTCTCGAACGTGACGAGCACGTCGCCGATGCCGCGCTGCGTGAAGGTCGTCGTCGCGCCGCGGCCGCCCGAGTCCAGCACCGGTACGTTGCGGAACACCGCCTTCTCGAAGTCGAGCGCCTGCTGGTCGGTCGCGCCCTTCTGCTTCTGGTAGCCCCACGCGGCGAGATACGCGTAGCGGCCGTTGCCCGACGTCTTCGGGTTCGCGATGATCACCTGCACGCCCGGCTTCGCGAGATCGCTCCAGTCCTTGATCGCCTTCGGGTTGCCCTTGCGCACGAGGAACACCATCGTCGTCGAGTACGGCGAGCTGGCGTCGGGGAAGCGCGCGCGCCAGTCCTTCGGCAACAACTGGCCGCGCTCGGCGAGCAGGTCGATGTCGTTCGGCTGGTTCATCGTCACGACGTCGGCCTGCAGCCCCTGCAGCACCGACAGCGCCTGCGCGCTCGACGCGCCGTGCGACTGCTTGATCGTCACCGTTTCGCCCGTCTGCTGCTTGTAGGCGGCGGCGAAGCTCGCGTTGATGTCCTTGTACAGCTCGCGCGTGACGTCGTACGACACGTTCAGGATCGACGTGTCCGCCTGCGCGGCCGTTGCCGCCACGACCAGCGCCGCCGCGGTGCCCGTGTGCAGCCAGCGGCCGATCCCCTTGATGCTTGCCATCGTGATATGCCCCGTTTCCAGTGGTGGTGAATGTGCGTGACGGCACGCGTACGCGCTGTCATCGAAACGTAAGCGGGCATTCTAGCGGCGGGGCGCGACGCGCTTTCCAATCTGTCGTGCAAAGCAAATCTCGAATCCTGCTAAACGGCACGCGTCGCTCGCGTACGCGCCGGATCCGGTGTTAAGATCGCCGCTCAGCCCTTTTCACGGTTCATCCATGTCCGCTGCCCTGCGCGCCTCGTCGATCCTTGCCGCCATCGCGGCAGGTGCGCGCGCGGCCGGGCTGAAACTGAAAAAACGACTCCTCGACTGACGGGGACGTCGCGTCCCGTCAGGCGAATGCCGGACGGGATGCCCGCAGGTCGTTTCATTCTCCTTGCTCGCACGCCTCGCTCCGGCACCCCGCCGGCGGAACGGTTCCTTCCCACTCCGTTTCCACCATGAGGCTTTGCATGCACACACGTTTCGAAGGTATCTGGCTGCCGCTCATCACGCCGTTCCACGACGGCGCGGTCGACCACGGCGCGCTCGCGCGGCTCGCGCGTCACTATGCGGCGGCGGGCATCGCCGGTTTCGTCGCGGGCGCGACGACCGGTGAAGGCGTGCTGCTCGACGCGCGCGAACAGGACGCCGTGTTCGCGACGCTGCGCGATGCGGTGCCCGACCTGCCGATCGTCGTCGGACTCACCGCGAGCGCGACGCACTTCGCGGCCGCCCGCGCACGCGAACTCGCCGCGCTGCGGCCCGACGGGCTGCTCGTCACGCCGCCCGTCTACGTTCGGCCGACGCAGGACGGGATCCGCCGCCACGTCGAGGCGATCGTCGACGCGGCCGACCTGCCCGTCCTCGTCTACAACATCCCGTACCGCACCGGCGTGAACGTCGAACTGGAGACGCTGCAGGCGCTCGCGCGCGATCCGCGCGTCGCGGGTATCAAGGAATGCGGCGGGACGCTGGACCGGATGAGCCGGCTCGTGCACGACACGCCGCTCGCGATCCTCTCCGGCGACGACAACCAGAACTTCGCCGCGCTGTGTGCCGGCGCGCATGGCGCGATCGCCAGCAGCGCGCACGTGCTGCCCGAATGGCACGTGCGCATCCACGCGCTGCTGCGCGACGGCCGGCTCGCCGACGCGCGACGGCTGTCGGTCGCGCTGCAGCCGCTCGTCGCGGCGCTGTTCGCGGAGCCGAATCCGGCGCCGGTGAAGGCGGTGCTGGCCGCGCAGGGGTGGTGCGAGGACGGGTTGCGGCTGCCGTTCGTGCCGGCGAGCGAGGGGTTGCGGGAGAGACTGGGCAGGCTGTGTGCAGCGCTGGAGGCGTCGGCGCACGTTGTCGCGGCAGCGTAGGGTTTCACGCCCGAAACCGTTTCAGACCGTCAAAATTCCAGCCGATGCGCATGCGTGTCGATCGATATCAAGCCGCCAGCGCCCCCACCTCCCCCGCCGTCGCATCCCGCACCGCCTGCGTGACGATCCGCGCGAGCCGCTCGACGGTCGGCGTCGCCGACGACGTCCGCCGCAGCAGCATCAGCGGCAGGCTCGGCAGTGCCGGCAGCCCGCACGACGCCGCATCGAGCACGCGCACCGACGCGGGCAGCCCGTAGTGCGAGCGCACCGTCAGCCCCAGGCCGGCCGCCGCCGCGGCCCACAGCCCGGCCAGGCTCGGCGTCGTGAACGCGACGCGCCACGGCACGCCCGCGCGATCCAGCGCGTCGGTCGCCGCGCCGAAGAAGCGGCACGGCCGGTCGAATACGACGAGCGGCAGCGGCTCGCCCGATCCGCGGATCGCACGAAGTCGCGCGGCGCTGTCGTCCGCCGCCTCCCCCTGTCCGTCGCCGTCGGCCATGCCGAAGCCGCCCGCGCCGACTGCCGCAATCCACTGCATCGGCACCTGCGCGATCGCGTCGCTGTCGATGCCGGCGCGCGACACCAGCGTCGCCGACGCCGGGTCGCCCCACACGAGCGCGAGATCAAGCTGGTTCGCGTCGAGCCGCTCGAGCAGCTCGGCGTTGCGCGCGACGCGCGCCTCGATCCTCACCTTCGGATGCGCACGCGCGAAACGCCCGAGCACGTCGGGCAGGATCGCTTCGCCGAAGTCCTCCTGCAGGCCGACCCGCACCCAGCCGTCGAGATTCACGCCGCGCACGGCCGCGGCCGCTTCGTCGTTCAGCTCGATCATCCGCCGCGCATAGCGCAGCATCGCGTCGCCGGCGTCGGTCAGCGCGAGCCCGCGCCCGGCCTTCACGAACAGCGGCGTGCCGGCCTGCTCTTCGAGCTTGCGGATCTGCGCGCTCACCGCCGACGACGAACGCGCGACGCGATCGGCGGCCTTCGCGAAGCTGCCGAGATCCACGCCCGCGACCAGGCTGCGCAACGCCGCGACGTCGAAGTTCGGCCGGGCCAGCGTGGCGTCGGGTGCCGCGAGCGACGTCGCGCCATGGGCAGGGTCTTGTCCGGACATCTCAATCATCCCGTTTTATCGAACGATTCATCAAAAACTTTCCGATTTTCAGGATGAATGTAGGTCGCCACACTGGCGATGTCAATTTCCAAACGGGCCCTGTCGCCATGGATACCTCCTGCCTCGCTTCCCCGTCCTCGCCCGCGCGCGACACGCGCGGCCCGGCCCATCGCTGGCGCGTGCTCGCGGCCGGCGTCGCCGCGAACATGAGCTTTTCCGCCGCCGCGGCCGGCATTCCGACCACCGCCGTGTGGATGCGCTCGGCCTACCACCTCGACAACGGCGCGCTCGGCCTCGTGCTCGGTGCGCTGGGCTTCGGCGTCGCGCTGTCCGAGCTGCCGTGGGGGATCGCCGCCGACCGCTTCGGCGATCGCCGGGTGCTGCTCACCGGACTCGTCGCGACCGCCGCGATGCTGGCGCTGATGGTGGCCACGATCGTCCCGACCGCGCACGCGGTGCCGCCGCTGCTGCGCGTCGTCGCGGCGATGTGCTGCGTCGGCCTGCTCGGCGGCAGCGTGAACGGATCGAGCGGACGCGCGGTGATGCGCTGGTTCGGCGAGCGCGAACGCGGGCTCGCGATGAGCATCCGGCAGACTGCCGTGCCGCTCGGCGGCGGCGGCGGCGCGGCGCTGCTGCCATCGCTCGCGTCGCATGCCGGCTTCGCCGCGGTCTACGGCACGCTGATGCTGCTGTGCGCCGGGTCGGCCGCGCTGACGTGGCGCTGGCTGCACGAACCACCCGCCGCGCCGGCCGCCGCGCACCGCCCCGTCGCGCGACAACTGCCGGACGCGCCCACGCGCAGCCCGCTTGCCAGCGGCCGCGTGTGGCGCATCGTGCTCGGCATCGGCGCGCTCTGTGCGCCGCAGTTCGCGGTGCTCACGTTCGCGACCGTGTTCCTGCACGATTTCGGCCGGCTCGGCCTCGCCGGCATCAGCGCGGCGATGGTCGCGCTGCAGCTCGGCGCCATGGTGATGCGCGTGTGGAGCGGCCGCCATACCGACCGGCACGGCAACCGGCGTGCGTACCTGCGCGGGTCGGTCTGCGTCGCGGCCGGATCGTTCGCGCTGCTCGCGGCCGCGACCGCCGGCAGCCCGCACGTGCCGCTCGCCGCGATCGTCGCGATTCTCGTGTTCGCCGGCATCTGCGTGTCGGCCTGGCACGGCGTCGCGTATACCGAACTCGCGACGCTCGCCGGCGCGAACCACGCAGGCACCGCGCTCGGGATGGCGAACACGATCGTCTACCTCGGGCTGTTCGCGACCCCGCTCGCGATTCCGCCGCTGCTCGCCGTCAGTTCGTGGAGCGTGGTCTGGCTCGTGACCGCGCTGATCGCCGGCGCGACCTACCCGCTGTTTGCGCGATAGCGCGTCATCGCCCGGAACGCGCGGACGTCGCCGTCCATCACGCCCATACCGCACGCGCCGCGACGTCCGCGCACCGTCATGCCGCCTCGCGCGCCAGCGCGCGCCGCGCGGCCGGCCGCTCGGCCTCGCGCCGCGCATGCGCGGTCCACGCGGGATGCCGCGTCATGTCGAGCCCGATCGCGACACCCCATCGATACAGCACCAGCAGGAACGGATCGACGATCGAATGGCCGCCCGGCTCGGCCCACGTGCGGCCGTCGGCGAGCGCGGCTTCGATCGTTGCGTTCGCGGCATCGATCAGCGCGCGCCCGTGCGCGCTGATCGCACCGTGCAGCGCAGGATCGCCGATGAAACGCCCCGGCCGCCACAGCGTGCCGTAGCCGACGCCGTGCACCCAACCGACCAGCCAGGCGAGCCATTCGTGGCAGCGTGCCTCGCGCAGCGGATCGTCGAGCGGCAGCAACTGCGCGTCCGAATGGCGCCGCGCGAGATACGTGAGGATCGCGGGCGTTTCGGTCAACACGCGCGGCTCGCCCGGAATCGCGAGCACGGGCACCCGCGCCTTCGGGTTGATCGCGAGATAGCGCGCGTCGAGGTTCTGCTGCTCGCGCACGGACACGATCTCGACGTCGAACGGCGCGCCTATTTCCTCGAGTGCGATGTGGGCGGCGAGCGAACACGCGCCCGGCGAAAGATAGAGACGATATGCGTTCATGATGGTGTTGCCCGGCGGGCCTGTTGAAAGACGGGACCGAGTGTAGGAACGCACGGCCCGCCGCCGCAAACGATGAATTGTCGTGCTCGGGCATGAGTGTTACTAATGCGTGATGCGACGCATCCACCTTCCCCCGCTGCAGACACTCCGTGCGTTCGAAGCCGCCGTGCGGCTGCAGAGCTTCACGCGCGCGGCCGACGAACTCGCGCTCACGCAGGGCGCGGTCAGCCAGCACATCCGTGCGCTCGAAGCGCAGCTCGGCCATCCGCTGTTCACGCGTGAGCGCAACGGCGCGACGCCGACCCATGCCGCGCATGCGCTCGTGCTGCAGGTGCGCCAGGGCCTGAGCGTGCTCGAACGCGCGTTCGAGCCGGCGCTCGCCGTGCGCGGCCGCCCGCGCACCCGCGACGTCACGCTGAACGTGAGCGTGCTGCCGAGCGTCGCCGAGCGCTGGCTCGCACCGCGCCTGCCGCGCTTCGCGGCCGCGCATCCGCACATCGCGATCGTGCTGCACCCGGATGCGGCGCTCGCGCCGCTGCGCAAGCGCGACCGCATCGACGTCGCGCTGCGCTACGGGCCCGGCACCTGGCCGGGCGTCGTCGCCGAGAAGCTGATGAACGAGACGGTCTTTCCGGTCGCGAGCCCCGCGTACCGCAATCGCGACGGCATCGCGCCGCGCGCGCCGGCCGATCTCGTGCGCGCGACGCTGCTGCGCCATCCCGCGCAACCATGGGAACCGTGGCTCCAGGCCGCACGGCTCGACCTCACCGAATCCGCGCGCGCGCCGCGCTTCACCGACGCGAATGCCTTGATCGACGCGACGCTGAAAGGACGCGGCGTCGCGCTCGCGCGCCGCTCGCTGATCGAACCCGAACTCGCGGCCGGCACGCTCGTGCGCGTGTCGACGGTGCGCGTGACCGACGTGTATGCGCACTACGTGGTGTGGCGCCCCGATCATCCGCACGAAGCGGCGATCCGCACGTGGCTCGACTGGCTGCGCAGCGAGGTGCGGCGCCGCACGCCGCGACGCTGAAACACCGCCCCCGCCTGCGCGGCAAAGCATGCGAAAGCATTTAGTCGGCTCGACGAAAGCCATTCGCGATCATGCTCCGGTCGCAAACGATTCACCGAATCGTCGCATCGCATCGGCATACTCGAAAACGTTTCCCGATCCGCCTGCCAGGAGAGAAGTGATGCGTCGTGTTGCCCTCGTCGTCGTTCTATGTGCCGCCACCTTCGTCGCCGCCTGCAGCGACGATGCGCCGCACGACGCGCACGCGGCCGACGCCTCGCAACAGGCCGGCGCCTCGTCCGGCTCCGCGAGCGCATTCAACAGCGACGCAAGCGCGAACGCCGCCTCCGATGCCGCACCGCTCGCGCCGCCCGTCGTCCACTACCCGCCCGACGATGACGACGACGCCAAGCCCGCGACGAACACGGGCGCATCCGGCGTCGCCGCCTCGTCGGCGCATTGATCCCGCCGTTCCCGTCCCCGTCCCCCGATCGCAGAACCGAGGTGAAATAACATGACGTCATCCAGCCGCCGCCGTTTCCTGCATACCGTCGCACAGTCAGCGGGCGCGGCCGTCGCGCTCAACGCGTTCCCCGAATCGATCCGCCGCGCGCTCGCGATTCCGGCCGCACGCGGTACCGGCACGATCCGCGATGTCCAGCACATCGTCGTGTTCATGCAGGAGAACCGCTCGTTCGACCATTACTTCGGACACCTGCGCGGCGTGCGCGGCTACAACGACCGCTTCCCGATCCCGCTGCCGAACGGCAAGCCGGTGTGGTACCAGCCGTCGAAGGAAGACCCGACGAAACCCGTGCTGCCGTTCCGGCTCGACACGAAGACGACCAGCGCGCAGTGCCTCGGCGCGCTCGACCACTCGTGGGCGAAGACCCACGCGGCGATCGACGGCGGCCGCTACGACCAGTGGCCCGCGAACAAGACCGACATGACGATGGGCTATCACGTGCGCGAGGACATCCCGTTCCACTACGCGCTCGCCGATGCGTTCACCGTCTGCGACAACTACTTCTGCTCGCTGCCCGGCCCGACGCACCCGAACCGTTCGTACCTGATGACGGGCACGGTCGATCCGACCGGCAAGTTCGGCGGCCCGCTGCTCGACAACGCCGACTACGTCGACGGCGACCTGCCGCCCGCGTACCAGCTGCTGTCGTGGACGACCTTCCCCGAACGGCTCGAGGCGCGCGGCGTGTCGTGGCAGATCTACCAGCAGGGGCTCACGTGGGCCGATCCGTACAACGGCAACTACGGCACGAACATCCTGCAGAACTTCACGAACTTCATCAACGCGAAGCCGGGCTCGTCGCTGTACCAGCGCGCGCAGACGGTGCGCACGCTCGACAACCTGAAGGACGACGTGATCAACGACCGGCTGCCGCAGGTGTCGTGGCTGCTGCCGCCCGCCGTGTTCTCCGAGCATCCGAAATACACGCCCGCGTACGGCGCGAACTACACGTCGCAGATCCTCGACGCGCTGACGTCGAATCCGGACGTGTGGGCGAAGACCGTGCTGTTCATCATGTACGACGAAAACGACGGCTTCTTCGATCACGTCGTGCCGCCGCAGCCGCCGACGTCGGCCGCGCAGGGCGCATCGACCGTGACGACCGACGGCGAGCTGCATACGGTCGTGAATCCCGGCCGCGGCGGCAGCTACACGGCCGACGGGCTGCCGTACGGCCTCGGGCCGCGCGTGCCGATGACGGTCGTGTCGCCGTGGTCGAAGGGCGGCTTCGTGTGCTCGCAGGTGTTCGACCACACGTCGGTGATCCGCTTCATCGGCGAGCGCTTCGGCGTCGACGAGCCGAACATCACGCCGTGGCGCCGGACCGTCTGCGGCGACCTCACCGCCGCGTTCGACTTCCGCTCGTCCGACGCGACGTTCCCGACGCTGCCCGATACGAGCCAGTACCGCTCGATCGCCGACCAGCAATGCACGTCGCAACCGGCGCCGACCGTGCCCGCGACGCCGTCGCAGATCGATCCGCAGGAACCCGGCGTGCGCCCCGCACGCGCGCTGCCGTACGAACTGCATGTGAACGCGAGCCTCTACGGCGGCACCACGCTGCGCATCGAGTTCGCGAACCGCGGCAACCAGGGCGCGCACTTCCAGGTGTACGCGTCGAACCGCACCGACGGCCCGTGGCGCTATACGGTCGGCGCGCGCCGCGTGCTGCACGCGGACTTCGACCTGACGGAGACGAACGGCGCGTATGCGTTCTCGGTGTACGGGCCGAACGGCTTCGTGCGGATGTTCGCGGGCAACGTGTCGGCCGCGACCGCGCGCCGCCGCAACCATGCGCAGCCGGAAGTGAAGGCCGGCTACGACATCGCGAACGGCAACCTGTACCTGAAGCTGCGCAACCATGGCGCGGGTCACGTGACGCTGACGCTGACCGACAACGCGTACGGCACGCCCGCGCGCCAGGTGACGCTGCACGGCGGCGACGAACACGTCGAGCAATGGGCGCTCGCGTCGAGCCACCACTGGTATGACGTGACGGTGAGCGACGGTGCGGACGGCACGTTCTCGCGCCGCTTCGCGGGCCACGTCGAGAATGGCCGGTCGAGCTACTCGGATCCGGCCGCGGTGCGGCCGGTCGCCGCGTCGTAAGCACGGCGGCACGACGGTGCGCGGCACTCGCCGCGCAGCGCGTGCCCGTGCGTGTCAGATCGCGTGCGCGAGCGCGCGGTCGACGAGCGCGGCGTCGAAGCCGTCGTCCGCGTCGCGAAAGCGCAACGGCGCCGCGCAATGCACCAGCGTGTCGATGAAATACTTCGCGCGCGGCCACGGCCCGAAGCCGGCCGCGGTATTGATGTGCCCCGCGTCGCCGAGGTTCACGAATGCGCTGCCGAGCCGCTGCGCGAGCGTGCGCGCATCGGCGAGCGGCATCCACGGATCGGTCTCGCTGCCGATCACGATCGACGGCACCGCGAGCCGGCGCGCGTCGAACGGCCCGGCGAACGTGAATTTCAGCGGACTGGCCGGTGCGACGAGCAGCACGCCCGCGACATCGGCCGCCTGCGGCCGTTGCGCGAGCGCGTGCGCGGCCGCGAGGCAGCCGAAACTGTGCGCGGCCAGCACGAACGGGCCGCGCTCGCGGTCGAGCAGCGCGCGCACCGACTGCGCCCAGCGCGCGAGATCGGGGGCGTCCCAGTCGGCCTGTTCGACCCGCAGGGAACGCGGGAACTGCCGCTCCAGCCAGGTCTGCCAGTGGGCGCCTTCGCTGCCGTGCAGGCCAGGAACGGTCACGAGCCGCGGCGGCCACGCCGATTTGCTGCATGCGCGCATGATTGCCCTCGCTTGCTTTGCTTGGAGACGAGGTTCGATTGTGGCGTGGCGCGCGCGGCGGCCGAACCAATATTTTGTGCTTTGCTTGTGCGCGGGACGGCTGCCGGGACGGCCGCCGGTGCGGGCCGCCCGCCTCGCGGCGGCGCAACGCGCCGCGAAACCGTAGAATGTTGGCTTCCCGCTTGCCATGCATCGGATCGATGCCGCGCGCCGCCGCGCCGGTTCCGATCGACAGGAGACCCCCGATGTCCGCTACGCCCGCCGGCGCGCTGCGCCCGTTCCATCTCGCCTTCCCCGTGTCGAGCCTCGCCGGCGCGCGCGCGTTCTACGGCAGCCTGCTCGGCTGCCCCGAGGGGCGCAGCTCCGAGCACTGGGTCGACTTCGATTTCTTCGGCCACCAGCTCGTCGCGCACCTCGCGCCGGACGAAACCGGCAACAGCGCGGTGAATCCGGTCGACGGCGACGACGTGCCCGTGCGCCATTTCGGCGTCGTGCTGTCGATGGACGAATGGCATGCGCTCGCCGACAAACTGAAGGCCGCCGATACGCGCTTCGTGATCGAACCGCATATCCGCTTCAAGGGCGAGGTCGGCGAGCAGGCGACGATGTTCTTCCTCGATCCGTGCGGCAATGCGCTCGAGTTCAAGGCGTTCGCCGACATCGGCCAGCTGTTCGCGAAGTAAGCGCATGAAGATCCTGTTCCACTCGCCGCATCAGGAAGCCGACGCATGGCGCGACGCGATCGCGCAGGCGTTGCCCGACGCCGAGCTGCGCGCGTGGCAGCCGGGCGACACGGCCGCCGCCGACTACGCGCTGGTGTGGCGCGCGCCGCGCGAGCTGTTCGCGCCGCGCGACGGCCTGCGCGCGATCTTCAACCTCGGCGCGGGCGTCGATGCGCTGCTCGCGCTCGACCGCGCGCATCCCGGCACGCTGCCGCGCGACGTGCCGCTGGTGCGCCTCGAGGATTCGGGCATGGCGCGGCAGATGATCGAATACGTGACGCACGCGGTGCTACGCTACCTGCGCCGCTTCGACGAATACGAGGCGCTGCAGCGCGAGCGCCGCTGGCAGGTGCTCGAGCCGCATCCGCGCGCGAGCTTCACCGTGGCGGTGCTCGGCCTCGGCGTGCTCGGCGCGCAGGTCGCGCAGGCGCTCGCCGCGCTCGGCCTGCCGGTGCGCGGCTACAGCCGCAGCCCGAAACGGCTCGACGGGGTCGAGACCTTCGCGGGCGACGACGCGTTCGACGCGTGCATCGACGGCGCGAAGGTGCTCGTGAACCTGCTGCCGAGCACGCACGATACCGACGGGATCCTGTCGGCGCGCACCTTCGCCAGGCTCGCGCCGGGCGCCTATCTGGTGAACGTCGCACGCGGCGCGCACCTCGTCGAAGCCGACCTGCTCGACGCGCTCGCGAGCGGCCGGGTCGCCGCCGCGACGCTCGACGTGTTCCACCACGAGCCGCTGCCGGTCGATCATCCGTTCTGGCACGCACCGCGCATCACGATCACGCCGCACAGCTCGGCCGAGACGCTGCGCGACGAAGCCGTCGAACAGATCGCCCGCAAGATCCGCGCGCTCGAGCGCGGCGAGCGCGTCGGCGGCATCGTCGACTACGCACGCGGCTACTGAATTCCGCCCTATACAACATTGGAGACAACCATGACGTTCCCCACCGCCGTCAAGATCGTCGAAGTCGGCCCGCGCGACGGGCTGCAGAACGAAAAGACCTTCGTGCCGACCGACGTGAAGATCGCGCTCGTCGACCGGCTGTCGCGCGCCGGCTTCCGCAACGTCGAGGCCGCGTCGTTCGTGTCGCCGAAATGGGTGCCGCAGATGGCCGACGGCGCCGAAGTCATGGCCGGCATCGAACGTCGCGCGGGCACCGTGTATTCGGTGCTCACGCCGAACCTGAAGGGCTTCGAGAACGCGCTCGCCGCACGCGCCGACGAAGTGGTGATCTTCGGCGCGGCGAGCGAGGCGTTCTCGCAGCGGAACATCAACTGCAGCATCGCGGAAAGCATCGCGCGCTTCGAACCGGTCGCGAAGGCCGCGAAGGACGCCGGCCTGCGGCTGCGCGGCAGCGTGTCGTGCACGCTCGGCTGCCCGTACCAGGGCGAGGTGCCGGTCGCCTCGGTCGTCGACGTCGTCGAACGCTTCGCGGCGCTCGGCTGCGACGAGATCGACATCGCCGACACGATCGGCGTCGGCACGCCGAAACGCACGCGCGAAGTGCTCTCGGCCGTCACGCGCGTGTTCCCGCGCGAACGGCTGTCGGGCCACTTCCACGACACCTACGGCCAGGCGCTCGCGAACATCTACGCGGCGCTGTTCGAAGGGATCGAGATCTTCCACGCGTCGGTCGCCGGCCTCGGCGGCTGCCCGTACGCGAAGGGCGCGACCGGCAACGTCGCGACCGAGGACGTGCTGTACCTGCTGCAGGGCCTCGGCATCGACACCGGCATCGACCTCGCGCAGGTGGTCGCCGCCGGCGACTTCATCTCGAACGCGATCGGCCGCGCGAACGTGTCGCGCGCCGGTCGCGCGCTGCTCGCCAAGGCGCAGAGCGCGGCCGACACGCCGAGCTGCGTCTGACCCCGACATTCACGGATCCCCCATGACGACACCCGCTTCATTCGACTCTCTCCCCGATTCCGCGCGACGCGTCGCGCTGCTGCTGCGCGAGCGCGGGCATGCGAATGGCATCGTGATGCTCGCCGAAACCGGCAAGACCTCCGCCGAGGCTGCGGCCGGACTGGGCTGCTCCGTCGCGCAGATCGCGAAGTCGATCCTGTTTCGCCGCGAATCGGACGGCCTGCCGGTGCTCGTCGTCGCGAGCGGCGTGAACCGCGTCGACGAGAAGAAGGTCGCCGCCCAGGTCGGCGCGGTCGGCCGCGCCGATGCGAAGTTCGTGCGCGACAACACCGGCTACGCGATCGGCGGCGTCTGCCCGATCGGCCATCTCGTCGAACCGGTCACGCTGATCGACGCCGACCTGCTCGAGCTGGACAGCCTGTGGGCGGCCGCCGGCCATCCGCATGCGGTGTTCAACCTGTCGCCGCAGGAACTCGTGTCGCTGACGGGCGCGCCGGTCGCCGACGTCGCGCTGCGCGACGAAGCATGAGCGACGTGCCGGTATCGGTCGGCACGGTCGCGTCGCCGTGCACCGACGTCTGCAGGATCGACCCGCGCACCGACTGGTGCGCCGGCTGCCTGCGCACGCGCGACGAGATCAAGGGATGGCGCGCGTCGGACGACGACGCGAGACGCGCGTTGCTCGCGCGCCTCGACGCGCGGCGGCGCCTGCTCGCCCGGAGCGGCGCATAAAGATCCCCAGACGTAAGCGTGGCTCCCGGATCGAAACCGTCTGCGCCGCAGTCGCACCTGACGTGCATGACACTCGCTAACCTTGTTCGAGCCCTGCAACGCATTCGCAAAATCGGACACCGCCACGCTGCGCCGGTGTTTCAGGCCCCCAACAACGGATTTCAGCCCGCTCGACCGACACTGTGAATCGTGGTTGTGCGCGCGGTCATCTTACGATCTGCCCTCTCCGTAAGTTGCGACGAGGGCTGACAGCGAGCGTCAGTGGTTGCTTGAACCCTCTTCACAGAGAGGGTCCATGTCCTTTGAACTTTCAGTGGGAGTTGGCCAGCGCTGCTCGCTCTACGGTCGTAGCGAATATCGTTCGCGCTTCCCTACAGGCTCACCGGGTGAAAAGGCCGGGAAGGATCGGGTACAGGTAATCAGCGCGGGAGATCTGGCACGCGATACCGCGCAATTGGCGGCCCTTCGCAGGTTTCTGCAGGATTGCCGCGCCGACCATTATGTCGATCGTACCGATCCGCGGCGACTGGCACAGGCGCTACAACGCGCAGTGAGCAACGGCGATGTCGTCGCGGTCATCGAACAGGCACGCCCGTCCGGAACTCCCGGTCGCGCCAATGACGAGCGGCAGTCGTACTCGGTCACATTTACGCCATCCCAGTTATTCAAGCGCCCGGCCCGTACAGCGGCCAGTTTCGGCCTGCCCATCCGCACGAGGCTGAGGCGTCCCGCCGACGATGGAATTGCAATATGGCGAGCGAATCCCGGAGACAGGCTGCCAGACGGCAGCATTGCGAGAGCGCTAACTCGTGCGCAACCGTTTGAATATGGATCCGACGCACCAATCGTCAATGAAGTCCTTCAACTAGCGGGCAGCGATGGCCTGCCCGGCAACAATCAAGCACAAAACAGGCAATTCAAGGCCGTTGTCAAATTGATGGATCTGAATAAGCGTCAGGCACGGTTGCTGCACGAAGAGATAAGCGGAGAAGGGCTCGGATATCATGAAATCCTCGAGCGTGCACAAGACATGTTTGGGGGGAGCTAATGAGCAGCATTCACGAACAGATCACCCGGCACCTCGCTGTTCTCGAAGGTCTCGACATCGGCGGCATCAATCACGCAGCCGACATGCTTACGATACAGTTCGGCCAGATGCGGCAGACCACCACCCGAAAAGGTACGGTGAAATGGGTCGGAGCCTGGGCACTGCACATTCAATGCGATTGGCAAGTCCGGCGAGCAAACAATATCGTCGCGACCCGGAATGATCTTTCCGGGTCCGACGACAACGCGCGCAACATGGTGGAACGACTCGATGCGTTGTTGATCAAGCAGGGCCCGATGGTCGTTGAACGTGTGCTTGGCGGCGAATCGGGGCAAGCCTGGATCACGTTGTCCGGCGGGATCGGCCTTGCGATCACGCCCGCCGGCATCGCCCACGAAGAGGACTGGCGACTGTTCGCCCCGAGTGTCGATGGCCCGCACTTCGTGATCGAGGGCGGCCGGATCGATCCCGATTCGCTCGCGTAAAACGATCCGATGCCGAACAAGCCATTCACGGGTCGCGCATAAAAAAATGCCGTTCGGCCTGTCTGGCGAACGGCATGAGATCGGAATCCTGTGAACGTGATCAACGTCACAGCCCGCATCATACGAGCGACGCTGCAGCGTCGCATCGGGTGTTTCCCTACAACTTCTTACAGCATTTTTCGCGCGCGATCCCCGTTCCAGGACGCGGCGCCGACGGGCGTTGCCGGCAAGCCGCAGCGGCGAACCGTAGCGGCAGGCCGTAGCGACCGAATCGCACGACCGTTTCAGTTCCCGACCGCCGCGCGACGCGCGGGCACGATGCGCCAGCCGAGGTTCACGCCGGCCGCCGCGAGCAGGATCAGCAACGCGCCGAGCACCTGCGTCCACGCGAGCGTCTGCCCGAACGCGACGCGATCGACGATGATCGCGACGACCGGATAGACGAACGACAGCGCGCCCGTCATCGCGACCGGCAGCTTCTGGATCGCGCCGTACAGCAGCACATACATCAGACCGGTGTTCACGACGCCGAGCACGACGAGGTCGAGCCACTGCGCGGCCGTCGCGGGCAACGTGCCGAAGTGCGCGAACGGCGCGAGCAGCACGATGCCGAGGCCGGCCTGCAGCAGCGCGAGCAGGTGCGGCGGCGTGCCCTTCAGATGCTTCGTGACGATCGACGACACCGCGTACAGGAACGCCGCGCCGAGCGACAGCGCGACGCCTTCGAGATATTCGCCGGGCACCGCGAGCACGGCCGGCTCGACACGCACCACGCACACGAGCCCGACGAAGGCGAGCGCGAGCCATGCGATCGTCGACGCGCTGATCCGTTCGCGGAACACGATCGCGCCGAGCGCGACGAGCATGAACGGCTGCGTGTTGTAGACGGCGGTCGCCATCGAGATCGACGCGCGCGAATAGGCGGCGAACAGCAGCAGCCAGTTCGCGACGATCGCGACGCTGCCGAGCGTCGCGAGCGCGAGCATGCGCGGCGAGAACAGCGCGCGGCGCAGGAAGCCGAGCGCCGCGCAGACGATCGCGAGCGTCGCGGCGCCGAACAGGCAGCGGAAGAACACGACGTTGGTGAGCGGTTGCTGCGACGACATCACGAGCCAGCCGATCGTGCCGGACATCATCATCGCGACGACCATCTCGGCGGCACCGCGGCGGATTTCGTTCGAGGCCATCATGGACTCCGTTTGACGAGAGGGGATGACTTCGATTCTAGGAACTTGCTTTCCGTGCATCCACGGCTAAACTGAAGCGAAACAACCGATTCACCTTCGAAAGAAAAGCGATCATGTCGAAACGCCTTTCCCCGCCCGCCGTTGCGTCACTGGACGCGACCGACCGCGCGATCCTCGCGGCGCTCGCCGAGGATGCGCGCATCGCCACCAGCGAACTGGCGCGACAGATCGGGCTGTCGGCGCCCGCGACCGCCGACCGCGTGCGGCGGCTCGAAGCGCAGGGCGTGATCGCGGGCTTCACCGTCGAGCTCGACCCGCGCGCGCTCGGCTACACGCTGCAGGCGATCGTCCGCGTGAAGCCGCTGCCGGGGCAGTTGCATCTCGTCGAGGAAGTATTGCGGCGGATTCCGGAATTCGTCGAATGCGACAAGGTGACCGGCGAGGACTGCTTCATCTGCCGGCTCTACCTGCGCACGATCGAGCACCTCGACGACATCCTGTCGAAGGTGACGGAGCGCGCCGAAACCAGCACGGCGATCGTGAAGTCGACGCCCGTGCCGCGCCGCCTGCCGCCGCTCGTCGAAGACGACGCCGCGCGCCGCTGACGGTCGCTGACGGTCGCCGGCCGCCGCCGACCGTCAATATGCAGCAAGCGCCGCCCTGCCCGCGGCGGCCGGCACCGCTCACGCGGCCGCGTCGCGCGCCTCGAAGAACGCGAGCAGCTCGTCGATCAGCGCGACGGGCGCCTCTTCCGGAATGTAGTGCCCGCAATCGAGCGCGCGGCCGCTGACATCACGCGCGACGCGCCGCCATTCGTCGAGCGGATCGAAGCAACGGCCGACGATCCCGTTTTCGCCCCACAGCACGCGCAGCGGACACGCGACCTTGTTGCCGCGCTCGAGATCCGCGCGATCGTGTTCGAGATCGATCGTCGCCGACGCGCGGTAGTCCTCGCACATCGCATGCACGGCGCCCGGCTGGGCAAGCGCGGCACGATACGCGGCGAGCGCCTCCGGCGCGAACGGCGCGAGCCCGGCGGAACGGTTGCCCATCACGCGCTCGATGTACGCGTCGGTGCGGCCTTCGATCAGCGTTTCGGGCAGCGGCGCCGGCTGGATCAGGAAGAACCAGTGGAAATACGCGGTCGCGAACGCGCGGTCGGTCTGCTCGTACATCGCGAGCGTCGGCGCGATGTCGAGCAGCATCATCCGCTCGACGGCCGCCGGATGATCGAGCGCGAGCCGGTGCGCGACGCGCGCGCCGCGATCGTGCGCGCAGACGTGGAATTGCTCGAAGCCGAAATGCCGCATCACGGCGACCTGGTCGGCCGCCATCGCGCGTTTCGAATACGGCGCATGCCGCGCGTCGCTCGGCGGCTTGCCCGACGTGCCGTAGCCGCGCAGGTCGGTCGCGACCACCGTGAAGTGATTCGCCAGCGTCGCGGCGACGCGATGCCAGATCATGTGGGTCTGCGGGTGGCCGTGCAGCAACAGAAGCGGCGGCCCCGCGCCTCCTTTGACACCGAAGATGTCGGTGTCCTGCACCGTCACGCGAAACGGTGCAAACGCCTCAAACGACATGGTTTGTTTCTCGTTGGTTTGTTATGGCGGCTATTGTAGGAGCGCCCGGCCGACTGCTGCGCGCGCCAGATGCCCGAATGCCTAGAAAGAGAACACTCACTCGATTGTCGCCATGCCGCGCAGTTTGTTAAGCTCGCGTAGAATCGCACGACCGTTCGTATTAATATGAATGTGCCGCTGCAACGCTACACTCGAAACACCGTTCGACCGCCAAGCATGGATGCCGGATCCGACGCGATCGCGCCGGATCCGGCCGCCCCTCGAGACTGGAGACATCACATGGCATTGCCCGCCGTCCTGCAGAACCTGACGCTGCCCGTCATCGCGTCGCCGATGTTCATCGTCAGCTACCCCGAACTCGTGCTCGCGCAATGCAAGGCGGGTATCGTCGGATCATTCCCCGCGCTCAACGCCCGTCCGGCCGAACTGCTCGACGAGTGGCTCACGCAGATCCAGTCCGAGCTCGCCGACCACAAGGCGAAGCACCCGGACGCGGTGATCGGCCCGATCGCGGTCAACCAGATCGTCCACCAGTCGAACGTCCGGCTCGAGCATGACGTGCGCGTGTGCGTCGACCACCAGGTGCCGATCTTCATCACGAGCCTGCGCGCGCCGGCGCGCGAGATCGTCGACGCGGTGCACGGCTACGGCGGCATCGTGCTGCACGACGTGATCAACCTGCGCCACGCGCAGAAGGCGCTCGAAGCCGGCGTCGACGGGCTGATCCTCGTCGCGGCCGGCGCCGGCGGCCACGCGGGCACGACGTCGCCGTTCGCGCTCGTCGGCGAAGTGCGCAAGATGTTCGACGGCCCGATCGTGCTGTCCGGCTCCATCGCGAACGGCGGCTCGATCCTCGCCGCGCAGGCGATGGGCGCCGACTTCGCGTACATGGGCACGCGCTTCATCGCAACGCAGGAAGCGCACGCGGTCGAGGACTACAAGCGTGCCATCGTCAACGCGAAATCCTCGGACATCATCTACACGAACCTGTTCACCGGCGTGCACGGCAACTACATCCGCGAGAGCATCGAGAAGGCGGGCCTCGATCCGGAAGCGCTGCCGGAATCGGACAAGTCGAAGATGAATTTCGGCGGGGACAAGGCGAAGGCGTGGAAGGACATCTGGGGTGCCGGCCAGGGCGTCGGCCTGATGGACGACCTGCCGAGCGTGGGCGCGCTCGTCGAGCGCTTGAAGGGCGAGTACGACGCAGCGAAGGCGCGGCTCGGCATCGCCCGCTGACGCAAGCGGCGGCGGGTTGCGCCACCGCCGCGCATGACGCCGGACAAAACAAAAAAGCGCGAACCGCAAGGCTCGCGCTTTTTTGATGTCCGCCCGCGGGCGGCCGGCGCCGGTCAGCCCGCGCGCTTGATCCGCGTGATCGGCAGCACGCGCAGGCGCGACTCGATCGACGGGCATAGCGACTGCCCTTCGAAACGCGCGGCGAGGAAGTCGACGAACGAGCGCACCTTCGCGGACACGTGGCGACGGCTCGCGTACACCGCATAGATCGGCGCCTCGTGCGGCGGCACGGCGTCGAGCAGCACCGGCACGAGCCGGCCGGATTCGATGTCGTCGCCCACCACCTCGGTGCCGAGCAGCGCGATGCCCGCGCCCGCGAGCACGGCCGCGCGCAGCCCCTCGAGATGGTTCACGATCAGGTTGCCGTTCAGGTTCACGCGCGACGCGGCGGCCGCGTCGATCACGAGCGAATCGAGCATCGTCGAATTCGAATCGCGACGCAGGTAGTTGTGGTGCGCGAGATCGGCAATCGTCTGAGGCGTGCCGTGCTTCTCGAGATACTCGGGCGACGCGACCAGCAGGATGTGCGCGGTCGCGATCTGCCGCGCAACCAGCGACGACGATTTCAGTCCGTTCGGCGCCGCGCGCACCGCGACGTCGTAGCCTTCCTCGATCAGGTCGACCACGCGATCGGACAGCGTCATGTCGACGGTCACGTCCGGGAACCGGCCCGCATAATCGGTGACGGCCTGCATCACGTGCCGCAATCCGAACGCGGACAGCGACGTCACGCGCAGGCGGCCCTGCGGCACGACGCTCGCGGCGCCGACCGCCTGTCCGGCTTCGTCGAGTTCCGACAGCGCCTGCACGAGGCGCTCATAGTATTCGCGTCCCGCCTCGGTCGGCGCGACGCGTCGTGTCGTGCGATGCAGCAGCCGCGCGCCGAGCTGCTGCTCGAGATGCATCACGTGCTTGCTCGCCATCGCGGCCGACATCTGCATGCGCTCGGCCGCGCCGACGAAGCTGCCCACTTCGACGACGTAGCGAAACACATTCATGCTGACGAGGGTATCCATCGAACTAGCTCGCAATTCCTGGGAATCATGCAATTACGAGATAGGGTAACAAAGGCGAGGAAACAAAAAGGTCAACAAAGGCAAAACGGCGCCGCGAAAAACGGCGCCGTTTCGGGGCGGAATGCCGGCAGGCGGGACGCGCGGTGCTCGCGCGCGTCCGAAAAAACGAATCGTCAGAACTTCGCGCGGATGCCGGCGCCGAACGTGTTGCCGCTCGACAGGCCGCTGATGTGGTCGTTCATGTACGCAGCGTAGACGTCGGTGCGCTTGGACAGCGGATAGTCGTAGCCGACGGCCCAGGTCTGGCGCGTCTGGTCGAGGCCGCCGCCGTCGCGCGAGTATGCATACGACGCCATCGCGTTGCCGACGCCCAGCGGCACCGACACGCCGCCCTGCGCGGTGTTCACGTGCCAGCTGCCGGCGACCTGGTCGTTCTTCGTATACATGTACTGGCCGAACAGCTTCACGTACTTCAGGTCGTAGGTCGCGCCGACCAGCCCGATGCCCTGGCTCTTCATGCCGGTCACGAGCGAGCTCAGGTCCTGCGGGCCGTTGTTGAAGTTCACGTACTGATAGACGGCGGTCGCCGCGAACGGGCCGTTCGCGTAGTTGAACTGCGCACTCCACTTCTTCGAACGGTTGTCGCCGGCCGTGTTGCCGAGCGCGTACATCGCCGCGAAATTCAGGCCACCGAACGAAGGCGACGTGTAGGACAGCGCGTTGTTCCAGCCCGAATCGCCGACCGCGCCCTGGTCGCTCGGATAGGTCGGGAACGTGCCGAGGCCGAGGAACACGTGGTACACCATCGGCGAGAAGGTGTACGAATCGTAGAACGGGTTGAACAGGATCGTCGACAGGAACAGGTGCGTCGTCAGGCGGCCGGCCGTCACCGTGCCGTACGGCGAGCTGACGCCGACGTACGCGTTGCGCGCGAAGAACGTGTCGCCCTGGAAGCGGCCGAACTGGCCGTTCTGCGCACGGAAGAAGCTTTCCAGCGTGAAGATCGCCTTGTAGCCGTCGCCGAGATCCTCTGCGCCGTGCAGGCCCCAGTACGACGTCGACATCCCGCCGCCCGACACGTTCCATGCGCGATTGCCGCCCGGGAACTTCGTTGCGCCGACCCATTCGTCGACCTGACCGTAGAGCGAGACGCTCGATTGCGCGTGGACGGGTGCGGTTGCCGCCACGCAGGCGGCCGCGGCGATCAGCTTGACGGACGTGCGCGACGCACGGCGAGCGAATGCTTTCATGGGATCTCCAGGATTTGTCGAACAGACGATAAGTGGCGCGAGCGTTGTTTTTTGGAGCCGATTGCTTGCGTCGTATGGGGCGCAGCCATCTTTACGGATCGTGCGTCCGGTCAAAATTGCGCACACTTATTGCGGGTATAGCGGCAGCATTAACTTCGCGGAATCGGCACATGGCGAGGCGCGCCGCAGCGGCCCCGCGCGGAGCGGGCACGCGACGGGACGGCCGCGGGGCGCGCGCGTGCCGGGCGCGAAAGATAGCGCAATGCGACGGGAAAATCAGCGGAAATCTGCGCGCGACTGTGGCGAATTCGCATCACAGCCGACTGGGGGAGCGAACGCGCGAGGCGCTCGGCGAGCGCGCGGGGCGCTCAGTTTCGGTAGAACGGGGAGAAAAACGGCGAGTGGGAAGGCTCTTCCTGCGCACGGGGCGGCGGCATCGGACGCCCGCCGCGCTCTTCGTTGTAGCGCGCGACGTCGGCGCGGATCGAGCCGGCCCGCAGCGGCACGTTGCCGCCGCCCTGCGGGCGCGGCATCTGGCGGGAATCGGCGCTGATCGGACGATACGGGCTCTGCGCGGCGTAATGGCCGTAAGACGGCGTCGGCCGCAGGCCCCAGCGGGAACCGTAGCCGCTCACGCCGCCGGCACGCGCGCCGCCCGGCGGCAGCGCCCGGCGCCACACCTGCGCGTTGCCGGCCGGTTGGCCGTACGTGCGCATGTCGCCGCCACCGAAACCATGACCGAAACCGTGACCGCCGCCGAACGCCTGGCCGCCGTGCGGCGGTTGCGCGAGCGCGAGCGGCATCAGCAGCGCGCCGAGCACGCCTGCCACCCATCGTCCGACCTTCAGTTTCACCCGTTCCGTCATCATTCAGTGCCTGTTGCCGCTCGCTGCCGACTGTTTCCGGCCGACGCAAGCCTTTCAGCAGTAATTTATGAGCCGTCCGAAACGGTGTCGAGCCAAAAAGTGTTAGGTCGCCGGCATGGGTGTAACACCATGTTACTGCTAGGTTTTTTCACTTCAGGGCGCGATCGCGACAGAACATTCTTCTGCCGTTTTGCGCATCGCCGGGCGTCCGTGGGCGCGCACTGTTGCGCGGCCGCAGCATGCGACCGGCTCATCAATGGATTCATACAATGAATTTGTGTATTGAATGACCAACCGGGACAATATCGGCTTCGCGCGCGCGACATGCGCGCCCGCCGTTTCCGAATCGAGTTTCCCGATGGCCCGTCCCCGTTTCCTTCCCGACAACTTCACGCTCGCGCTCGTCGGCACCGTCGTGCTCGCGAGCCTGCTGCCGTGTCGCGGCCCGGCCGCCCATGCGTTCAACTGGGCGACCAACATCGCGGTCGGCCTGCTGTTCTTCCTGCACGGCGCGAAGCTGTCGCGCGAAGCCGTCGTCGCGGGCGCGACCCACTGGCGGCTGCACGCGGTCGTGCTGCTCAGCACGTTCGCGCTGTTCCCGCTGCTCGGCCTCGCGCTGAAGCCCGTGCTGCAGCCGCTCGTCACGCCGACGCTGTATGCGGGCGTGCTGTTCCTCTGCACGCTGCCGTCGACCGTCCAGTCGTCGATCGCGTTCACGTCGATTGCGAAGGGCAACGTGCCGGCCGCCGTGTGCGCGGCGTCCGCGTCGAGCCTGCTCGGGATCTTCGTGACGCCGGCGCTCGTCGGGCTGATGATCACGTCGCAGTCGGCCGCGGCGGCGTCGCCGTGGAGCACCGTCGGCAGCATCGTGATGCAGCTGCTCGTGCCGTTCATCGCCGGCCAGCTGCTGCGGCCCGTGATCGGCCGCTGGATCGAACGCAACCGCGGCGTGCTGCGCTTCGTCGACCAGGGCTCGATCCTGCTCGTCGTCTACGTCGCGTTCAGCGAGGCCGTGAACCAGGGGCTGTGGCACCAGATTCCGGCGCGCGCCCTGGGCGGCCTGCTGGTCGTCAACGTCGTGCTGCTCGTGATCGCGCTGGTGCTGACCACGTTCGTCAGCAAGCGGCTCGGCTTCAACCGGGCCGACCAGATCACGATCATTTTCTGCGGATCGAAGAAGAGCCTCGCGGCCGGCGTGCCGATGGCGAAGGTGATCTTCTCCGCGCAGGCGGTCGGCGCGATCGTGCTGCCGCTGATGCTGTTCCACCAGATCCAGCTGATGGCCTGCGCGGCGCTCGCGCAGCGCTGGGGCGCGCGCGACATGAGCGGCGAGCGCGACGGCGACGAGGGTGCGGACGGTGCCGCACGCGGGCGCGGTGCGCTGAGCCCGGGCAAGCGCTGACGCGGGTGGCAGCGCGGCCGGCATGGCTGGCCGCGCGGGTGTATTCGTCTTTCTCCTCCCGCCTCCCGCTTCCCGCCTCCCGCTTCCCGCTTCCCGCTTCCCGCTTCCCGCTTCCCGCTTCCCGCTTCCCGCTTCCCGCTTCCCGCTTCCCGCTTCCCGCTTCCCCCACTTCCCCCGCCGCGCCGCCGCAAATCCCCCGCCCAACACGACGCATGCACCATCGACGCGCATCGCGTCACGAAATCTTCATTCAATTCTCCGCGCGCGCTGCCGTTAAAGTCGGGCGTCCCGTCGTCTCGGCCGCCCTCGCCCATGCCCGCGCCCCATCCCGATTCGCCCGCCGCCCCCACCGCCCGCCTGATCGCGGAGCGCGCGCTCGCGGCCGTGTTCCAGCCGATCGTCGACCTCGGGTCGGGCACGGTCGTCGGTTACGAAGGCCTGATCCGCGGCCCGCACGGCACCGACCTCGAACAGCCGGCCGCGCTATTCGCGCAGGCCGCCCGCGACGGCACGACCGTCGCGCTCGAACAGGCGGCCGCGCTCACCTGCCTCGACGCATTCGCGGCGCTCGGCTGCGACGGCAAGCTGTTCCTCAACTTCAGCGCGGGTACGATCGTGCAACTCGCGCGCGAACGCGAGCGCGCGCGGCAACTGCTCGTCCGTGCGCGGATCGGCGCCGAGCGCATCGTGATCGAGCTGACCGAGCAGACCGCGCTGCCGGACGTCGCGCGCATCGGGCCGGCGGTCGCATCGCTGCGCGACGCCGGCATCCAGTTCGCGCTCGACGACTACGGCACCGCGAACGCGAGCATGAACCTGTGGCTGCGCCTGCACCCGGATGTCGTGAAGATCGACCGCTTCTTCATCCATGACATCGCGCGCGATCCGCTCAAGTTCGAGGCGGTCAGGGCGATGCAGCACTTCGCGCACTCGAGCGGCGCGCAGCTGATCGCGGAAGGCATCGAGAACGAGTGCGACCTGATCGTCGTGCGCGACATGGGCATCTGCTGCGTGCAGGGCTTCCTGCTCGGCCGGCCGGACGCACAACCGTCGCCGGTCGTCGCGCCGGCCGCCCGCGACGCGATCCGCACCCCGCACATCGCGGTGTTTCCCGGTGCGACCCGCGCCGTGCGGCCGGCCGGCACGATCGCGGCGAAGATGCTCGTCGCCGCGCCGGCGCTGCCGCGCGATGCGACCAGCAACGACGTGCTCGACCTGTTCAACCGGATGCCCGCCCTGCACGCGGTCGCGCTCGTCGAACGCGGGCGGCCGGTCGCGCTGGTGAACCGGCGCGGCTTCATCGACCGCTTCGCGCTGCCGTACCACCGCGAGGTGTTCGGGAAGAAGCCGTGCCTGCAGTTCGCGAACGACGCGCCGCTGATGATCGACAACGCGACGACGGTCGAGCAGCTCGCGATGCTGCTCGCGAGCCACGATCAGCGCTATCTCGCAGACGGCTTCGTGATCACCGAGCACGGCCGCTACGTCGGCCTCGGCACCGGCGAGAGCCTCGTGCGCGCGGTGACCGAGATGCGCATCGAGGCCGCGCGCTACGCGAATCCGCTGACGTTCCTGCCCGGCAACATTCCGATCAGCGCGCACATCGAGCGCCTGCTGGCGCGCGATGCCGGCTTCCACGCGTGCTACGTCGACCTGAACCAGTTCAAGCCGTTCAACGACCAGTACGGTTACTGGCAGGGCGACGAAGTGCTGAAGTTCGCGGCGACGGTGCTGGCCGGCGTGTGCGATCCGCAGCGCGACTTTCTCGGGCATGTCGGCGGCGACGATTTCCTCGTGCTGTTCCAGCGCGACGACTGGCGCACGCGCGCGGCCGACGCGATCGCGCGCTTCAACGACGGCGCGCGGCGCTTCTACACGCAGGCAGACCGGCTGGCGGGCGGGCTGCGCGGCGAGGACCGCCACGGCAACCCCGCGTTCTTCGGCTTCGTGACGATGGCGATCGGCGCGGTCGGCGTGCCGGCCGGCGCGAACGGCGCAATGCGCTACGGCAGCGACGAGATCGCGTCGGTCGCGGCGCTCGCGAAGCGGCGCGCGAAACAGCAGCCGGGCGGGCTCGCGGTCGTCGATCTCGACGCGGGCCGCGCGGCGCTGCGCGATCACGGCGAGCCGCCGCACGCGGCGGCAGGCTGAACAGCGGCCAGCGGCAATCCGCACGCGGGTCGCCGGCCGCGGACGGACATCCCGTTGCCCGAACGACACTGCCGGGGCAGCGCCCCTGCCGCCCCGATCTGCAGAAGGGTCTGCCGTGCGCCCGCCCCTTCCGCGGCGAACATCCGAACGCACGCGACGCGCCGCCTCCCGCCCCCTCATCCCGTGCGATCACCTTGCCTTTTTCGCATTTTGTTTAGTATTTTTAGTAACGGCGTTTTCGCAGATTAGCGCGTAAAAACCCGTTATTTCCGGGTATTCCCCGGTTATCCGACCCGAATTAGGCACTACGTTTTACTATACAATCGCCGTCACCCTAAACAAACCGAACCCCGAACGATGGGCACCACCATTCGCGACATAGCGCGGGCGGCAGAGGTCTCGATCGGCACCGTCTCTCGCGCGCTGAAGAACCAGCCGGGCCTGTCCGAAGCCACGCGGGCGCGCATCGTCGAGATCGCGCAGCGGCTCGGCTACGACCCGGCCCAGTTGCGCCCGCGCATCCGCCGGCTCACCTTCCTGCTGCACCGCCAGCACAACCGCTTTCCCGCCAGCCCGTTCTTCTCGCACGTGCTGCACGGCGTCGAGGACGCGTGCCGCGAGCGCGGCATCGTGCCGACGCTGCTCACGGTCGGCCCGAACGACGACGTGCTGCGCCAGATGCGCCCGCACGCGCCCGACGCGATCGCGGTGGCCGGCTTCATCGAGCCCGAGACGATCGAGGCGCTCGCCGCGACCGGCCGGCCGCTCGTGCTGATCGACCTGTGGGCGCCCGGCCTGCGTTCGGTGAACATCGACAACGCGACGGGCGCGGCGCTCGCGATGCGCCACCTGCTCGCCATCGGCCGCTCGCGGATCGCGTTCATCGGCGGCTCGGCCGCGCACTACAGCATCGCGCAGCGCGCGATCGGCTATCGTCGCGCGTTCTTCGAGGCCGGGCGGCTGTTCGATCCCGCGTACGAAGTGACGATCGACGCCGGGCTCGACCCCGACACCGGCGCCGCGCGGGCGATGCAGCAGCTGCTCGACGCGCCGGGCCCGCGCCCGGACGCCGTGTTCGCGTACAACGACGCCGCCGCGCTGGCCGCGCAGCGCGTGTGCATCGCGCGCGGCGTGCGGATCCCGGAAGACATCGCGATCGTCGGCTTCGACGACATCCCGGCCGCCGCGCATGCAAACCCGCCGCTCACGACGCTCGCCGTCGACAAGGAAGCGCTCGGCCGCCGCGGCGTCGAACTGCTGCTCGCCGAAGCGCCCGAGCGCACCGAGATCTCCCTGCCCGTCGAGCTAATCGTACGGGCCAGCAGCCAGCCCGCCGGCTCACCGGCACTCGATACCGCCACGGTCACCGAATCATGAACATGCCCCCGGTCCAATCCCGCACGGCCACGCCGGCCAACCACGCGCAAGCGGCACCGTTCGTCGCGAGCTTCCGCGATCCGTCGTTCCTGCTGTCGCACGTCGAGGACACGCTGCGGTTCTACGCGACGAACGCGTTCGACCCGACGGGCGGCTTCTACCACTACTTCCGCGACGACGGCAGCATCTACAACCGCACCTCGCGGCACCTGGTCAGCAGTTGCCGGTTCGTCTTCAACTACGCGATGGCGTACCGGCATTTCGGCGATCCGCGCCATCTCGACTACGCGCGCCACGGGCTGCGCTTCCTGCGCGACGCGCACTGGGACGAAGCGCTGCAAGGCTACGACTGGGAACTCGACTGGCGCGACGGCGCGAAGCGCGCGACGCTCGACGGCACGCGCCACTGCTACGGGCTCGCGTTCGTGCTGCTGGCCGCCGCGCATGCGACGATGGCCGGCATCGACGAAGCGCGCGCGCTGATCGCGTCGACCTACGAGCTCGCCGAACACCGCTTCTGGGATGCGGCCGCCGGCCTCTACGCGGACGACGCGACGCCGAACTGGAACGTGTCGTCGTATCGCGGCCAGAACGCGAACATGCACATGACGGAAGCGCTGCTCGCCGCCTACGAGGCGACCGGCCACCTCACCTACCTCGATCGCGCGGAAAAGCTCGCGACCCACATCACGCAGCGCCAGGCTGCGCTGTCGGGCGGCCTCGTGTGGGAGCACTACCATGCGGACTGGGCGGTCGACTGGGACTACAACAAGGAAGACAGCTCGAACATCTTCCGTCCGTGGGGCTTCCAGCCCGGGCACCAGACCGAATGGGCGAAGCTGCTGCTGATCCTGGAGCGGCACCGCCCGCTCGACTGGCTCGTGCCGCGCGCGGCCGAGCTGTTCGACGCGGCGCTCACGCATGCGTGGGACGCCGATCACGGCGGCCTTTGCTACGGCTTCGGCCCCGACTTCACGATCTGCGACCACAACAAGTATTTCTGGGTGCAGGCGGAAACCTTCGCGGCGGCCGCGATGCTCGGCGCGCGCACCGGCAGCGAGCGCTTCTGGGACTGGTACGACGAGATCTGGCGCTACAGCTGGGCGCATTTCGTCGATCACCGCTACGGCGCGTGGTACCGGATCCTCACCTGCGACAACCGCAAGTACAGCGACGAGAAGAGCCCGGCCGGCAAGACCGACTATCACACGATGGGCGCATGCTACGACGTGCTCGCGACCCTCGCGCGCGCGGCGCGCAGCGAGCCGACGCAATGAGCGGCGGCACCTTTCCGGCCTTCGTGTCGGCGGGCGACATCCTGACCGACATGGTGCGCGCGGGCGACGCGCAGTGGACGTCGGTGCCGGGCGGCGCCGGCTGGAACGTCGCGCGCGCGGTCGCGCGGCTCGGCCTGCCGAGCGCGCTCGCGGGCGCGATCGGCGAGGACTGCTTCTCCGACGTGCTGTGGCGCACCAGCGAGGCCGCCGGGCTCGACCTGCGCTTCCTGCAGCGCGTGCCGCGTGCGCCGCTGCTCGCGATCGTCCACGAGACGCGGCCGCCCGCGTACTTCTTCATCGGCGAAGCGAGCGCGGATCTCGCGTTCGACCCGGCGCGGCTGCCGGCCGGCTGGGCCGACCACGTGAAATGGGCGCACTTCGGCTGCATCAGCCTGGTGCGCGAACCCCTCGCGGGCACGCTCGTCGCGCTCGCGGCCGACCTGCACGCGCGCGGCGTGAAGATCAGCTTCGATCCGAACTACCGGAACCTGATGACGGCCGCGTACCGGCCGACGCTGGAGAAGATGGCCGCGCTCGCCGACCTGATCAAGGTGTCCGACGAGGACCTGCGCCACCTGTTCGGCGGCGACGGCCCCGACGCGGTCGCGGCGGTGCGCGCGCTGAATCCGCGGGCGGCCGTGCTCGTCACGCGCGGCGCGCAGGCGGCAACGCTCCACGCGGACGGCGACGTGCTCGAGGCCAGCCCGCCGCGTGTCGAGGTGGTCGACACCGTCGGCGCGGGCGACGCGTCGATCGGCGGCATGCTGTTCAGCCTGATGGCCGCGCCGCAGCGGTCGTGGCGCGACCATCTCGCGTTCGCGCTCGCGGCGGGCGCCGCCGCGTGCCGGCATACGGGCGCGCACGCGCCGACGCTCGACGAGGTCGTCGCGCTGCTCGAACGGTGACGGGAGGATGACGGCGCGCTGATCGGTCGCCGATAAGCGGCGCTGTACATGCTGCGCCGCAGTGCTACGATGAAGTGTCCTTTTGCGGGAGAGGCACGATGGACACGAACACGTTCACGAAAGGCATCTACACGGCCAAGGCGCATACGCAGCACGCGGGCAACGGCCAGTTCCAGGGCTACGTGATCCTCGCGCGGGACGACGGCGACGACACGGAGAACATGCGCTACGACGTCCACTCGACGAGCCCGAGCGAGGAAGAGGCGTTCGACGAGGCGAAGGCGCTCGCGCACCGGATCCTCGGCGAAATCGAGCTGTGATGCGCGAACCCCGTAATGCGCCGAACCATCACGCACGCGCCGCGGCCGGACCGCGACGCGCCGCCGCATTCGGCACGACTCAGAGCAGCCGCGCCACCATCGACACCAGCATCGTCAGCACCAGCGTCGACATGAACGGGAACGGGTAGCGCCGCCCGCCGAGCGTCAGCGTGACGTCGCCCGGCATCCGCCCGATGCCGAACTTGCCGAGCCACGGCCAGCAGCGCGTCAGGATCATCACCGCGACGAACGACGCCATCAGCCAGCGCAGCATCCTAGGCTCCCGTCAGAGCGCGTGCGAGCGGTCGCCGCGCGCGAACGCGTCGAGCGTGCCGTCGATGCCGCGCGAGAACGCGATCACCTTGAACAGTTCGCCCATCTCGGCTTCGGAGATCAGCTTCTGCACCGCGTTCGCGGCCGGCAGGAACTGATGGACGTCGGACGGATCGATCGCGGCCAGCGCGTCGGTGATGCCCGCGTTCAACAGGAAGCGCGCCTGCGACGTGTAGCCGAGCAGGTCCGCGCCGGTCGCGACGCCCGCGTCGTGGATGCCGGTGAATTCGACGTGCGCGGTGATGTCCTGCAGCCCCGGGTACAGGAAAGCGTCGTCGTGCGCATGGTGGCGATAGTGGCACATGAGCGTGCCGCGGTCGCGCTGCGGGTGGTAGTACTCGTGCGCGGGAAAGCCGTAGTCGACCAGCAGCACCGCGCCGCGCCCGAGCATCGTGCACACTGTGCGCGTGAACGCCAGCGCGGCTTCGTGCGTCTCGGTCAGGTAGCCGTCGTCGACGCCGAGTGTCGCGAGCACCGGCGGCAGGCCGGCCGCGCCGGCGGGCCGGTCGTCGAACACGAACGCGTGCCGCGCGTCGAGCGCGACGCCGCGCTCGAGCCACGCGCCGCCCGCCTTCGCGAAAAGGCGCACCGGCATCGCGTCGAGCACCTCGTTGCCGACCACGACGCCGTCGAAGCGCTCGGGCAGCGCGTCGAGCCAGCGCACCTTCCCGGCGAGGGCCGGCGCGGCCGCCGCGATCGTGTCGCGCTGCCGTTCGCGCAGCTCGCCGGACAGGTCGACGATCAGGTATTCGTCGAGTTCGACGCCGAGCGCATCGAGCGCGGCGAGCAGCCCGGCCGCGAGCTTGCCCGTACCCGCGCCGAATTCCATCACGCGGCGCGTGCCGCTCGCCGCGAGCGCGTCGGCGACGGGATTCGCGAGCGTCCGCGCGAACAGCGGCGACAGCTCGGGAGCCGTCACGAAGTCGCTGCCGTCGTCGGCGCGGCGCCCGAACTTGCGCGCGCCGCCGCTGTAATAGCCGAGGCCGGGCGCGTACAGCGCACGCTCCATGAAGCGGTCGAACGGCAGCCAGCCGCCGGCCGCCGCGATCTCGTCGCGCAGTTGCGCGGCGAGGGTTTCGGACTGCGCGAGCGCGTCAGGGCCGGGAGCAGGTAAACTAGCGGGTTCGTGAGCTTTCGGGTTCATCCCGGCATTGTAAATGACCGTTTCAACCGATACGTCGCCCCCGCGCATCGCGCTCGTCGCCGGCGCGCTGGGCAGCGCGGCCGACGCCGCGTCGCTCGGTCGCGCGCTCGCGACCGGATTCGCGCAGCGCGGCTGGGACGTCGCGCTGCAGCGCAGCCCCGGCGCGCCGCGCGCGGCCGCCGACGCGCTCGTCGCCGAAGTCGCCGCACACGGCCGCCGCGCGGCCGTGCTCGACGCCGATCTGGCCCTGGAAGCCGACGCAGCCGCGCTCGTCGCCGCGTGCGGCGCGGCGCTCGGCCGGCCCGCCTGCGTGGTGTTCGTGAGCGCATGCGCCGGCACCGACGACGCGCACACCGTGGACGGCGCGTCGCTCGCCGGCGCGCTCGCGCGCAACGTGACGGCGCCGCTCGCGCTGGCCCGCGCGCTCGCCGACGCGACGCCCGACGCCGCGCGCGACGACGAATCGCTGCGCGCCTGCGCGATCCACGTGCTGGATCAGGCCCTGTTTCACCCGGCGCCGGCCCGGTTGTCGCACGCGCTGATGCAGGCCGCGCTGAACCGCGCGACGTCCGCGCTGGCGCTGTCTCTCGCGCCGAAGGTGCGGGTCGCGGCGCTCGTGCGCGGCCACGCACCGCACGCCGACGACATCGCGGCGGCGGCCTGCTATCTCGCGAGCGCGCCCGGCGTCACGGGCGCGACGCTGACCGTCGACGGCGGCGAGCACCTGGTGCCGCCCGCCGCCGGCCCGAATGAATGAACTGCGCGGATCGCGCGGCCTGATTGCCGCCGCCCGCGCCGCTTTGCGTGCGCGCACGCCAATTTGACTGGGACGACCATGTTTTCCGCTCTCCTGCACCCCCGCCTCGCGGACTGCCGCAGGCTCTACCTGCGCGACTACGAGGTGCACATCAACATCGGGGCCTTCGAACACGAGAAGCGCGGCGAGCAGCGCGTCGTCATCAACGTCGACCTGTTCGTGCCGCTCGCGCTGTCCACCCCCGTCGACGACCGGCTGCATGAAGTCGTCGACTACGACCTGATGAAGCAGAGCGTCGCGCAGTGCGTGGCGCGCGGCCACATCCACCTGCAGGAAACGCTGTGCGACGCGATCGCCGCGAACCTGCTGGCGCACGACGCCGTGCGCGCGGTACGCGTCTGTACCGAGAAACCGGACGCCTATCCGGACTGCGACGCCGTCGGCGTCGAAGTCTTTCGCATCAAGGACGAGGAGCGCGCATGAACGCCCCCCACATGAATGACGCGGCGGCCGATGGCGCCGCCATCGAAGCCACCGTCGCCGACACCGGCCGCCGCGCGCTGACGCGCCGCGAGCAGAAGGAAGCGTACGAGAATAACAAGCTGTTCAAGCGGATCGTGCGCCAGGTCGGCCAGGCGATCGGCGACTACAACATGATCGAGCAGGGCGACAAGGTGATGGTGTGCCTGTCGGGCGGCAAGGACAGCTACGCGATGCTCGACGTGCTGCTGCGCCTGCGCGAGCGCGCGCCGATCGACTTCGACATCGTCGCGGTCAACCTCGACCAGAAGCAGCCGGGCTTCCCCGAGCACGTGCTGCCCGAGTACCTGACGCAGATCGGCGTGCCGTTCCACATCGAGAACCAGGACACCTACAGCATCGTCAAGCGGCTCGTGCCCGAGGGCAAGACGACCTGCTCGCTGTGCTCGCGGCTGCGCCGCGGGATCCTGTACCGCGTGGCCGGCGAGCTCGGCGCGACCAAGATCGCGCTCGGCCACCACCGCGACGACATCCTGCAGACGCTGTTGCTGAACATGTTCTACGGCGGCAAGCTGAAGGGGATGCCGCCGAAGCTGCAGTCGGACGACGGCAGGAACGTCGTGATCCGCCCGCTCGCGTACGTGAAGGAAACCGATCTCGAGAAATTCGCGGAGCTGCGCGAATTCCCGATCATCCCGTGCAACCTGTGCGGCAGCCAGCCGAACCTGAAGCGCGCGGAAATGAAGGCGCTGATCCGCGAATGGGACAAGCGCTTCCCGGGCCGCGTCGACAACATGTTCAGCGCGCTCGCGAACGTCGTGCCGTCGCACCTGATGGACACGACCCAGTTCCCGTTCGCGTCGCTGCGCGCGACAGGCGAAGCCGATCCGCAGGGCGACATCGCGTTCGACGAGGAGCCGTGCGCATCCGGCGAAGGCACCGCCGCACCGGGCGCCGCGAAACCGATCTCGATCGTCCAGTTCGACGACCTTTAAGCAGGGCCGGAACACCCGCCGGAGCGGGGCGCAAGCCCCCTTTCCGGCGCTGTCGCCCCGCCGCGACAGGCCCGGAACGCCAGGGGCCGCATGCTAAAATGGACGGCTTCGAACTCCTCTGACAAGCTGGCGCCATGAATATCGTGATTTTGGCGGCAGGCACCGGCAAGCGCATGCGTTCCGCGCTGCCGAAAGTGCTCCATCCCCTGGCCGGCAGGCCGCTCCTCTCCCACGTCATCGCCACCGCGCGCACGCTGCAGCCGTCGCGGCTCGTCGTCGTGGTCGGTCATGGCGCCGAGCAGGTCCAGGCCGCCGTCGCCGCGCCCGACGTGCAGTTCGCGGTGCAGGCCGAACAGCTCGGCACCGGCCACGCGGTACGCCAGGCGCTGCCGCTGCTCGATCCCGCGCAACCGACGCTGGTGCTGTACGGCGACGTGCCGCTCACCCGCGCGTCGACGCTGCGGCGTCTCGTCGACGCCGCGCGCGAGGGCCGCTACGGGATTCTGACCGTCACGCTCGACGATCCGACCGGTTACGGCCGCATCGTGCGCGACGCGTCCGGCTTCGTCACGCGCATCGTCGAGCAGAAGGACGCGTCGCCCGAGCAGCTGAAGATCGCCGAGATCAACACCGGCATCATCGTCACGCCCACGGCACAGCTGTCGATGTGGCTCGGCGCGCTGAAGAACGAGAACGCGCAGGGCGAGTACTACCTGACCGACGTCGTCGAACTCGCGATCGAGGCCGGCTTCGAGATCGTCACCGCGCAGCCCGACGAGGAATGGGAAACGCTCGGCGTGAACAGCAAGGCGCAGCTCGCGGAACTCGAGCGCATCCATCAGCGCAACGTCGCCGATGCGCTGCTCGTCGACGGCGTCACGCTCGCCGATCCGGCGCGCCTCGACGTGCGCGGCACGCTGCGCTGCGGACGCGACGTGTCGATCGACGTGAACTGCGTGTTCGAAGGAAACGTAACACTCGCCGACAATGTGACGATCGGCGCGAACTGCGTGATCCGCAATGCGTCGGTCGGCGCGGGCACGCGCATCGACGCGTTCACGCACATCGACGGCGCCGAGCTCGGCGCGAACACCGTGATCGGCCCGTACGCGCGGCTGCGCCCGGGTGCGCAGCTCGCGGACGAAGCGCACGTCGGCAACTTCGTCGAGGTGAAGAACGCGGTGATCGGCCACGGCTCGAAGGCGAACCACCTGACGTACATCGGCGACGCCGACATCGGCGCGCGCGTGAACATCGGTGCGGGCACGATCACCTGCAACTACGACGGCGCGAACAAGTTCCGCACCGTGATCGAGGACGACGTGTTCGTCGGTTCGGACACGCAGCTCGTCGCGCCGGTGCGCATCGGCCGCGGCGTAACGATCGCGGCCGGCACGACGATCTGGAAGGACGTCGCCGAGGGCGTCCTCGCATTGAACGAGAAGACGCAGACCGCCAAGAGCGGCTACGTCCGCCCGGTCAAGAAGAAAAATTAACATCATGCGGGCGCCGCGCGGCGCCCGCATCCACATAGAGGGTAGATTTTCATGTGCGGCATTGTCGGCGCAGTTGCGCAGCGTAATATCGTTCCGGTGCTGATCGAAGGATTGCGGCGCCTCGAATACCGTGGCTACGATTCGTGCGGCGTCGCCGTGCTCGAGCCGGACGCGCCGAAGCGCGCGCGCAGCGTCGCGCGCGTCGCCGATCTCGACGCGCAGGTGCGCGAATCGCATCTCGAAGGCGCGACCGGCGTCGCACACACGCGCTGGGCGACGCACGGCGCGCCCGTCACGCACAACGCACACCCGATCTTCTCGTCGAACGCGCTCGCGCTGGTGCACAACGGCATCATCGAGAACTTCGAGACGCTGCGCGAAGCGCTGCGCGCGAAGGGCTACGAATTCGTGTCGCAGACCGACACCGAGGTGATCGCGCACCTCGTGCACAGCCTGTATCGCGGCGACCTGTTCGAGGCCGTGCGCGAAGCCGTGCAGCAGCTGCACGGCGCGTATGCGATCGCGGTGACCCACAAGGACCAGCCGCACACCGTCGTCGGCGCGCGCCAGGGTTCGCCGCTCGTCGTCGGCCACGGCGACGGCGAGAACTTCCTCGCCTCCGACGCACTGGCACTGGCCGGCAGCACCGACCGCTTCACCTTCCTCGAGGAAGGCGACGTGTGCGAGCTGTCGCTCGACGGCGTGAAGATCGTCGACCGTCACGGCGCGCTCGCGCAACGCGAGATCCGCGTGGTCAGCGCGTACGGCGGCGCGGTCGAGCTGGGCCCGTATCGCCACTTCATGCAGAAGGAAATCTTCGAGCAGCCGCGCGCGATCAGCGACACGGTGCCGCAAACCGAAGCGTTCGACGCGACGCTGTTCGGCGATGCGGCCCCCGCCGCGTTCGCGGACATCGACAGCCTGCTGATCCTCGCGTGCGGCACGAGCTACTACTCGGGCCTCACCGCGAAATACTGGCTCGAATCGATTGCGAAGATCCCGACCCAGGTCGAGATCGCAAGCGAATACCGCTATCGCGAGTCGGTGCCGAACCCGCGCCAGCTCGTGCTGGTGATCTCGCAGTCGGGCGAGACGGCCGACACGCTCGCCGCGCTCAAGCACGCGCAGTCGCTCGGCCACACGCATACGCTCGCGGTGTGCAACGTCGCAACGAGCGCGATGGTGCGCCTCACCGAGATGCAGTTCCTGACGCACGCGGGCACCGAGATCGGCGTCGCGTCGACCAAGGCGTTCACGACCCAGCTCGTCGCGCTGTTCGTGCTGGCCGCGACGCTCGGCAAACTGCGCGGGCACGTCGACGCCGCGCTGGAAGCGCAATTCCTGAAGGAACTGCGCCACCTGCCGGCCGCGCTGAACAGCGTGCTCGCGCTCGAGCCGCAGATCATCGCGTGGTCGGAGGAATTCGCACGCAAGGAAAACGCGCTGTTCCTCGGCCGCGGCCTGCACTACCCGATCGCGCTCGAAGGCGCGCTGAAGCTGAAGGAAATCTCGTACATCCACGCGGAGGCCTATCCGGCCGGCGAACTGAAGCACGGGCCGCTCGCGCTCGTCACGGAAGCGATGCCGGTCGTCACGGTCGCGCCGAACGACACGCTGCTCGAGAAGCTGAAGTCGAACATGCAGGAAGTGCGCGCGCGCGGCGGCGAGCTGTACGTGTTCGCGGATGCCGACACGCAGATCGTCAACGACGACGGCCTGCACGTGATCCGGATGCCGGAACACTACGGGCAGTTGTCGCCGATCCTGCACGTCGTGCCGCTGCAGTTGCTCGCGTATCACACCGCGTGCGCGCGCGGCACCGATGTCGACAAGCCGCGCAACCTCGCGAAGTCGGTGACAGTGGAGTAAGCAATCGGCGCAGCGCAGTCCGGCGCGCCGACGAGACTGACGGAGAGACCATGGTAAGACTGTTTGGATGCGGATTGCTGGCGCTGACCTTCGCGTCGACGGGTTGGGCGGCCGAGCACTACGTCGAAGTCTGGAACCCGCCCGAGGCGCGCACGCCCGCGGCACGCACGCCGGATGCCCGTACGCCGGATGCCCGTATGCCGGCCGCGCGCACGGGCGCCGACGCGCACGCCGGCAAGTCCGCGGAAAAGCACGCGAGCGTGCAACCGAAGGCTGCGGTCAAGCCGCACAAGCGCCGCGTCGTGCAAACCGTGAAAGCCGCTCCGCATCGTCCGCCCGCCGCGACGGTCGATGCGCCGGCCGCACCGCACCCGGTCGCGCAACCCGCGCCGGGCCGGCTCACGGTGATGCAGCCGGCCGAGCCCGACACGCCGCGCACGCTCGGTTTCTCCAACATCCCGCGGCAATACACGCCGGACGGCAACGTGCTGCGCGTCGGCACGAGCCGCCGTTCCGCGGAGGTGACGCGATAATGGAAGCGCAGACCTATCACGGCTACCAGATCTGGGGCCATTCGATCCTGCAGCAGGACGAGATCCTGCAGCCCGAGCGCTTCGCGGCGAGCGGCACGATCACGCAGAACAACCGGCTCGTCGAAGCGTCGGGCGTGCTCGGCGTGTTCGATACCGAGGACGAAGCGCGCGACGCGGGGCTCGAATGGGCCCGCGCGTGGATCGACAGCCATCGCTGAACGGGCCGCGCGGCTGCGCGCGAACCGTCAATGCAAAGAAAAAGGGGCGTCCACGACGCCCCTTCTTGCATTCGGCCCCCGCCCGCTCAGGCGACGGGCCGCGGCGGCGGCACGGCCGTCCGGGGCCGGCCGACGAACCGCGCGAGCACGACGATCGCGACCAGCGTGACGACGTACGCGACGATCTGGATCCCCGCCGGACGCGCGGTATAGCCGATCAGCGTATGCAGCGCCTTGCCGACGATGCTCGTTTCCTTGAGCAGCCACGAGGTATCCCAGACCGCATCGCCCCACGACGGCACGAGGCCGGCGGCCAGCAGGAAGCCGACGCACTGGCTCGCCATCCCCGCCGCGAGCAGCACGATCAGTGCGTTGGTGACGGAGAACAGGCGCTTGAGCGGAATCTGCAGCAGGCCCGCATACATCGCATAGCCGAGCCCGGCGCCGCCGAGCACGCCGAGCAGCCCGCCGACGATCATCTGCGGCGTCTGTCCCGGATCGCCCGCCGCGATGCCGTACAGGAACAGCACGGCCTCGGAGCCTTCGCGCAGGACCGCGACACCGACCACGATCGCGAGCCCCGTCAGCGGCCGGCTGCCGGCCGCGACGGCCCGCCCGACCTCGCCCATGTGCAGCGCCATCTCGCGGCCGTGGCGGCTCATCCAGATGCAGTGCCACGCGAGCATCAGCGTCGCGACGAACATCACGCCGGCGTTGAAGACTTCCTGCCCCATGCCGGACGCCCACTGCGAAATCACGTCGGCGAACGCGGCGATCAGGCCGGCGCCGATCACACCGCCGACGAGCCCGCCGCCGACCCACCAGCCGCGCCGCGGCACGCCCTTCGTGGCGGCCATCACGATCGAGACCACCAGCGCGGCCTCGAGCACTTCACGAAAGACGATCAGGGCGGTAGACAGCATGGCGATATCCGCTTACTTGACGGTCAGGTGCGTCTTCGACTGCGCTTCGTGATACTCGTCGTGGAACTCGTAGGTGCCGGCCTTCAGCGGCCCGACCAGGATCTCGACCGACTTGCCGGCCGGCACGACCTTCTCGGCCTTGAAATCGTCGCTTTCGAATTCCGCGGGCGTTGCATCGAGGTTCTTCACGACGAACTTCACCTTCTTGCCGGCCGGAATCGTCACGCCGTCGGGCGAAAACTTGTGGTCCTTCAGGGTCAGGTTGACGACGTCGTCGGCAGCGAATGCGGACGTTGCCGATGCGCCGAGCAGGGCGAGCGCGAAGCCGAAAGCGAAACGATTCATATGGGTAACGAAATGAAATATCGAAGGGAACCGATAGTAAGATCGATTCGCATTATCACCTCGGAGTACCCTTACTCCGGATATGGACATCATGCGCCATCGATGTGACACGCACCTTGTCCTGCAAGGCTCCGCCAGATTTCGCCGACAATGCACAACCGTCAATCGGGAAAAATTCGGACTGACGCGCACAAGCGGATTACGATTCGTCTGACTTCATCTTTACAAATTTCTTTCGCAATGCCGAACGCTGCGAACGGGCTTGACCTTCCCACCATGGCAAGCTTCATGCTGGCGATGCTTGTGAATCGCCAATCAACCCAGGAGAACACGATGGAATTCGAAGTCCAGGACATGACCTGCGGCGGCTGCGCCAATGCCATCACGCGCGCCGTGACCGCAGCCGACCCCGCCGCGAAGCTCGACATCGACGTGGCCGCGAAGACGGTCAAGGTCGAATCGTCGCAAGGCGCCGAACGCGTGCAATCGATCATCGAAGCCGCGGGCTTCCACCCGGCGCTGCGCTCGGCCTGACGCGCGCGGGCGCGGCGCCCGTCGGCACCGCGCCCGCACCCCGGCCGCGTCAGCGCAGCCGGATCAGCGTCGACTTCAGCTCGGTGTACTTCTCGAGCGCGTGCAGCGACTTGTCGCGGCCGTTGCCCGACTGCTTGTAGCCGCCGAACGGAAAGTTCATGTCGCCGCCCTCGTCGTAGCAGTTCACCCACACCGTGCCCGCCCGCAGCCGGCGCGACACGTCGTGCGCGGTCGTCAGGTCCGACGTCCACACGGCCGCGGCCAGCCCATACTCGGTGTCGTTCGCGATCCGCACCGCCTCGTCGACATCGTCGAACACGATCACCGACAGCACCGGACCGAAGATCTCCTCGCGCGCGATCTTCGCATCGGGCTTCACCTCGAACACCGTCGGCTCGACATAGAAGCCGCCCGTCTCCTCCTTCACGCGTGCGCCGCCCGTGACGAGCGTGCCTTCCTTGCGCCCGGCGTCGATGTAGCCGAGCACGCGCTCGAGCTGGATCCCGTCGACGATCGCGCCCATCGAGACCGACGGATCGAGCGGGTTGCCCGGCACGTACGCACGCGCGGCCGCGACCAGCTTCTCGATGAACGCGTCCTTGATGTCGCGATGCACGAGCAGGCGCGAGCCGGCCGTGCACATCTCGCCCATGTTGTAGAAGATCGCGCCGGCCGCGGCCTGCGCGGCGCGGTCGAGATCCGGACAATCGGGCAGCACGATGTTCGGCGACTTGCCGCCGAGCTCGAGCCACGCGCGCTTCAGGTTCGACTGCGCGGCGTACTGCATGATCAGCTTGCCGACCGCGGTGGAACCGGTGAACGCGATGCAGTCGACGTCGCGATGCAGCGCGAGCAGCTTGCCCGGTTCGCCCGCGCCGGGCACGACGTTGAACACGCCGGCCGGGATGCCGGCCTCGTAGGCGAGCTGCGCGACGCGGATCGCGGTCAGCGGCGATTTCTCCGACGGCTTCAGCACGACGCTGTTGCCGGCCGCGAGCGCCGGGCCGAACTTCCATGCCGCCATCAGGATCGGGAAGTTCCACGGCACCACGGCCGCGACCACGCCGACCGGCTCGCGCGTGACGAGACCGACGAGATGATGATCGGCCGGCGCGACTTCGCCGCCGACCTTGTCGATCGCTTCGGCGAACCATTCGACGCAATACGCGGCGCCCGGCACATCGACCGTCGTCGTGTCGCCGATCGGCTTGCCCGCGTCGAGCGTCTCGAGCAGCGACAGTTCGTCGAGATGCTCGCGCATCAGCGCGGCCCAGCGCAGCAGCACGGCCTTGCGCGCGCGCGGGTTCAGCCCGGCCCACACGCCCGCGTCGAACGCGCGGCGTGCGGCCGCGACGGCGGCATTCACGTCGGCCTCGCCGCAATCGGCCACCTTCGCGAGCACGCGGCCGTCGATCGGGCTCACGCAGTCGAACGTCTTGCCGCCGTGCGCGTCGCGCGACGCGCCGTCGATGAATGCACGCCCTTCGATCGCGAGCGACGCCGCCTTGTCCTGCCAGTCAGCCAAAGTCAACTTGTTCATTCAGGATGCCTCAATGGTTGTGGCATTCGCGCGATGGCACGCCGCACAACGGCAACACGGCCGGCGGCGAATGCGGTGATGCGCGGTCAGAAGGTGGCCGGCGAATTGGCCGACACGACCTCGCAGAGCTGTTCCGCGCTGGGATTGCGAAAACGGTGCGGCAAACGGCTTTCGAAGTAGTAGCCGTCTCCGGGGTCGAGCAGCCAGGTCGCGCCGTCGACGGTGAGCTCGAGCCGGCCCGACACGACCACGCCCCCCTCGTGCCCCGCGTGCACGAGCATCTCGGGCCCCGTATCGGCGAGCGGCTGGTAGATCTCGCGCATGATGCACATGTTGCGGTCCTTCACGCCCGCGCCGACGAGGTGAAACGCGAGCGCGTCGTTGCCGAGGTTCGGCATCTCGTCACGTCGCGACACGACCGAGCGCGATTCGACCAGCTCGAACGTGAAGAACTCCGCGAGACTCATCGGGATGCATTCGAGCAGTTTCTTCAGCGAGCCGACCGACGGGCTCACGCGCCCCTGTTCGATCAGCGAGATCGTGCCGTTGGTCACGCCGGCCCGCTTCGCGAGTTCACGCTGCGACAGACCATGCTTGTTGCGCACGAAACGCAGGCGCTCGGCGACTTCGGTGGACATCGATTCGGTTTCGGACACGATAGGAGTGCGGTGAAAAAGTGAAACGACGCGGTGGACAGCCGTTCGACAGCATTAGGCAGCCGTTGAATATTCTAATCACTTTATGCCGCGCATCAGCGGGGAAAACCCTGAAAGGCGATCGAAATAATGAACACCCCGCGCGCCATTCCATTTGAGAATCTTTTGTTCGCAGTGCCTCGGGAAAGCCCTGACACGACAGCGTCAAAAAACATTTGACGCCGTTTTTGGCTCGTATATGCTGGCTCTCAGGTCAGCGTCATTGGCCATTCATCGGCACCGAAAAACGTTAATGCAACGTAAAAATTGATGCCCATCGATGTAAATGACGCAGGCCCGGCACCTTGATTATTTTAAACGCCCCATGCGCCGAAACGATCAGGTGTTCAATACTTTCAACAAACCAGTCGAGTGTAATCGTGAGAGTCCGTGGCCCTCTGGTGAGGTGGGATCGAGGCGATGTGCGAAGTTTGCGCAGCGCTGCTCCCGCTTCCGATGGCAGTTGCGGCTGGCATAGTCCTCGCCTGCTGCATCTGTCGATCTACACCATCCTGTCCCGTCGTTCCGTTCGGCGTCACAACGCCGTTTCCGCACGCGCGTTCGTGGCCGTCGATACCGACGAAGTCGCGTCGCTGCTGCCATAGCGCCTCTCCCCCTTTCTCGTCGTTCGTTTCAGCTGCCTGCTCGTTAGCCGCGTCGTCCGCGCGGTGACGGAACGCGTTCGCGTATCCATTGCCGCGCAATACAACGCGACGCAGCGCAACGAAACGAACGACGGCCTGACCGTCGCGCGCAGCGCGGATCGCCTTGCGAACCCGTTGCGCCCATTCACCAGCGGCCCTGGCGCTTTTCGCCAGGCTGCGGGGCCGTGTCGCGCCTGCGTTTTGCGGTTTTCCTGCGCAACGCATGACACATCCCTACGGACAACTGATTGATGTCATGGAAAGGAAACCCCTCGTCGGCATCACCGCCGACTTCACGCAAATCGGCGCACATGCGTCGCACACGGTCGGCGACAAGTACGTCGCGGCGATCGTCGACGGCGCACACGCGCTCGCGATGGTGCTGCCCGCGCTCGGCGATCGCCAGTCGGTCGACGACGTGCTCGATACGGTCGACGGCCTGTTGTTCACCGGCAGCTACTCGAACGTCGAGCCGCACCTGTACGGCGGCGAGCCGAGCGCGCCCGGCACGAAGCACGATCCCGCACGCGACGCGACGACGCTGCCGCTGCTGCGCGCGGCGATCGTCGCGGGCGTGCCCGTGCTGGCCGTGTGCCGCGGCTTCCAGGAGCTGAACGTCGTCTGCGGCGGCACGCTGCACCAGCGCGTGCACGAAGTGCCGGGCCTCGCCGATCACCGCGAGGACGACGACGCGCCGATGGACACGCAATACGGCCCCGCGCACGTCGTGCGCCTGACGCCCGGCGGCGTGCTGCACACGCTCGCCGGCGGCCGCGACGACGTGCAGGTGAACTCGCTGCACAAGCAGGGCCTCGCGCAGCTCGGTTCCGGCCTCGCCGTCGAAGCCGTCGCGCCGGATGGCCTGATCGAGGCCGTCAGCGTCGTCGATGCCCCGGCCTTCGCCGTCGCCGTGCAATGGCACCCGGAATGGCGCCATGCACATGACCCGCTGTCGAGCGCGATCTTCCGCGCCTTCGGCGACGCATGCCGTGCGCGCCGCAACGCCCGCACGCGTGCCGCGGCCGCCGCCGCGCTCGCCTGAGCGCGCCGACCCACATAACGAGAACAGACATGCAAGACATCGAAGACTTTCTGAAGCAGCACCGGATCACCGAGATCGAAGCGATCATTCCCGACATGGCCGGCATCGCGCGCGGCAAGATCACGCCGCGCAACAAGTTCACGTCCGGCGAATCGATGCGCCTGCCGCAAGCCGTGATGGTGCAGACCGTCACCGGCGAGTATCCGGAAGACGGCTCGCTGACCGGCGTGACCGATCCCGACATGGTGTGCGTGCCCGACACGTCGACCATCCGCCTGATCCCGTGGGCCGTCGATCCGACCGCGCAGGTGATCCACGACTGCGTGCACTTCGACGGCTCGCCGGTCGAGATCTCGCCGCGCTACGTGCTGCGCCGCGTGCTCGACCTGTACAAGGCGAAGGGCTGGAAACCCGTGGTCGCGCCGGAGCTCGAGTTCTACCTGGTCGACATGAACAAGGACCCGGACCTGCCGCTGCGGCCGCCGGTCGGCCGCACGGGCCGCCCGGAGACGGGCCGCCAGTCGTATTCGATCGAGGCGGTCAACGAGTTCGACCCGCTGTTCGAGGACATCTACGCGTACTGCGAAGCGCAGAACCTCGACATCGACACGCTGATCCACGAAGTCGGCGCCGCGCAGATGGAGATCAACTTCATGCACGGCGACGCGCTGTCGCTGGCCGACCAGGTGTTCCTGTTCAAGCGCACGGTGCGCGAGGCCGCGCTGCGCCACAACATGTACTCGACCTTCATGGCCAAGCCGATGGAAGACGAGCCGGGTTCCGCGATGCACGTGCACCAGAGCATCGTCGACGAGGAAACCGGCCAGAACCTGTTCACGTCGCCGGAAACGGGCGGTGCGACGTCGATGTTCTACAACTACCTCGCGGGGCTGCAGAAGTACACGCCCGCGT
>NZ_CAJPGQ010000004.1:0-270331 GCF_905339595.1 Burkholderia sp. BCC1977 | reverse complement strand
GGCCCGAAGGCCGGTTTTTTCGTACCGCATGCCGTGAGCGACGCTCGCGCGCCGCGCGACATCAGAAGCGGTGGATCAGGCCGACGCCGACGCCGATCTGGTTCTGCTTCGAACCTGCGCCCACGCCGTCGCCGATAGACGTCGTCGCTGCGATGATCGAGCCGCCGTTGAGCGTGTTGCCGCTCGCGTGCTGGTAAGCCTCGACTGCGTACAGGCCCGTGCGCTTCGACAGGCTGTAGTACTGCGACAGCGTGACCTGATGGTACTTGGCCGAGCTCGAGATGCCGTTCGACTCGGTCGCACGCGTGTACGCGTAGCCTGCCGCGAAGTCCCACTGCGGCGCTGCCTTCCAGTGCAGCACGGCGCCCGCCGTGTTGAAGATCGCCGTGTTGCGGAACGACGAGCCCACGCCCGGGATGTACTGAACGTTCGAGTACGACGCCGAAATGTCCCACGACGGCGTGAACTGGTAACCAGCCGTCACGGCGACGCGCTGTTGCGCCTGTGCCGACTTGTAGCCGTTGTTGATCGACGACACGGCCTGTTCCGCACCGTTGCCGCTCGTGTCCAGACCGTTCTGCGCGGTCGAGTTCGCGCCCCACACACCGCCGCCGAGCGTCGAGTTGTTGATGCGCTGGAAGCCGACTGCGATGCCTGCCGGGCCGTTCAGGTACTGGATCGCCGCGCTCCACGTCGAGCCGCGGTTCACGCTGCCTGCGACGCCGCCAAACGAGTACGAACCGCCGACCGTGAAGCCGTAGAACTTCGGCGACATGTAGACGAGCGAGTTGTTCGTGCGGTAGCTGGTATCCAGCGAGTCGATATCGCCCGGGTGCGCGCCGTAGTAGCCGGTCAGCCAGGTCGTCGGGCTGTACGGCGACAGCAGCGTGTAGTACGCGGTGTACTGGCGGCCGGCCGTCAGCGTACCGTACGTCGCGTTGGTCATACCGACCCATGCCTGACGCGTGAAGATGCCGTTCGTCCATTGCGACGAGCCGTTATTCGCGTTGAAGCCGGCTTCCAACTGGAAAATCGCCTTCGTGCCGCCGCCGAGGTCTTCGCTGCCCTTCAGGCCGAAGCGGCTGCCTGCCCAAATGCCGGTGGCCATCTGCACCTTCGAGTGACCACCCGTGGTCGCGCCGGTTGCCGACGAGTTGTTCTGGTAGGCGATAGCGTTATCGACGATACCGTACAGGGTCACGCTGCTCTGGGCGTGGGCGGCGGTAGCGGCTGCGAGACCCGCTGCCGTCATGGCGAAAGCGACGCGCTTTTTCATTGATTCTCCGTCCTCAAAGAATGATTTCTTTTCTGGTGTGGTTTTATGACTGACACATGTGCGAGTACATGCCGGTGCGATTCTGACGGATTACCAATCGTTTCCCAATATGCGCAGTCGGTCATCGTATGATCGACGCAACGCACGGGTTCACCAAACGGTTACATAACACCTGAAAACGCTTACGCGACGGGCCTTTCCGGCATTTCCCGGTGAAAACCCTAGCTTTACATTTTTACTGGTGCATCGAGACCGTCCAATGTCGTCAGACGCCTTCGGCAACAACCCTCTTACCAATGCGCGACCGCGGCTGACGCCGCGCCTCACGCCGCCGCGAAGGATCGCTGACGTTCATGACACCCACGTTTCGGAAAGCGAAATCGTGAAAACGTTTCAGTCGGGGTGCAGGAGATCGGACGGGAGCGGCCCGGCGAACGCGGGCCGAGGGGCGATGCCGGCGCCAGTCGCGTCACGCGCCGGCATCGTTCCGCGCGATTCAGCGCGACTCAGCGCGCGGACGGCTGCGCGATCCGCGCGTTGACCGCGTCGACGAGCGCGTTCGTGCGCGCACGGATCGCCGCGTTCGAGCCGACGAGCGCGAGCGACGCCGCCATGATCCGGTAGATCCGCTTGCGCGGCACCTTCGCCGGCCTCGCCGGATCGAGCCACGCATCGTGGCCGGCCAGCAGTTCGAGCGTTTCCAGGCCGATCATGATCGGCCACAGGCACGCGAGCCGCAGCCGCACGAAGCGGCGCGGAATCGCCAGCGTGTAGCGGCACGCGTCGCGATATTGATCGAGCGCCACGCGCAGCAGGTCGACCAGCACGCCGCGGGCACGCGCCGACGCGTCGGGCGACATCAGGTCGGCGACCCCCACGCGGTGCGCGGCCAGCACGTCGTCCGGCAGGTAGCAGCGGCCGATCCGCAGGTCCTTCGCACAGTCGCGCAGGATGTTGGTCATCTGCAGCGCCTTGCCGAAACGGATGCCCTTCTCGCGCATGTCCGCCGGATCCCAGCCGCGCGCGGCCCGCGTGTGCGCGCCGGTCATGTCGGTCCAGAACTCGCCGACGCAGCCGGCGACCAGATACGTGTAGCGATCGAGCAGGTCGCGGTTCGGCAGCGACGCGACCTGCCCCGACTGCTCGTCGGGGAACGTGCGCAGGTCGAACTCCATCCCCGACGTCAGCGTCGCGACGACCTTGCGGATCGATGCGCGATCGGCTGCCGGCTGCGCGCGCAGCAGCGCGAGCATCGGCGGCATCGAGCCGAGCAGCACGTGCTCGTGCGAATCCGTCTGCATCCGCGTCACGTCCTCGAGCGCGTGCGACAGCGCCGCGCCGTCGCCGAGCCGTTCGACCTCGTCGCGCATCTCGGTCAGCAACGCCGCGCGGCGATCGGGCGCGACGAGCGCCGTGTCGGCGATCGTGTCGGCCGCGCGTGCGAGCAGGTAGGCCAGGCCGACCGGGTCGCGCATGCCGTCGGGCAGCACGCGCAGCGTCAGGTAGAAGGAGCGGGAAACGTTCTTCAGCAGGTCGCCGAGCAGGTAGGCGGGATCGGTATGAGTCGTCATGGGTCGGTAAAAATCGGCCGGCGCGGGCCCCGGACGCACACGGGCGCCGGGCGCCCGCGCCGGCCCGCGAGTCGCCGCATCGTCGTGCCCGGACGGGCGCGGCCCGGCGCGGCGATGCAAAAGTCCCGCAAGTTTAGTGCATCCGGCGCGCCGGCTCCCGGCGACGGCCGGATCGCGGCACACGCACGGTTGCGCGTGCCGGGTGTTCCGCGCGTTTTACGCGACAACCAAAAAGAAAGGACAAAGTAATACATATGTAATTATCCGGTGCGACGATCGCGTCCCGTTCGATCCCGCGCGGCCCGGCACGACAGGCCGCGCCGCCGGACCGACCGCCCTTTCCCCGACTTCCGTTTCGAAGGTTCACCGACATGCTCTTCACGCGCCCGACCGCCCTGCGCTGCATCCCGTTCGCCTGTGCCGCCGCCCTCCTGCTTGCCGCCTGCGGCGGCGACGATGTCTCGGCGTCCGATCCCACCCGGCCGATCTCCGCGAAGGTCCAGGTGGTCGGCCATCGCGGCGCGAGCGCGCTGCGCCCCGAGCACACGCTCGCGTCGTATCGCAAGGCGATCGAGGACGGCGCGGACGTGATCGAACCCGACCTCGTCGCGACCCGCGACGGCGTGCTCGTCGCGCGCCACGAGAACGAGATCTCCGGCACGACGAACGTGTCGACGCTGCCGCAATTCGCGAGCCGCAAGGCGACCAGGACGATCGACGGCGCGCAGCTGACCGGCTGGTTCACCGAGGACTTCACGCTCGCCGAGCTGAAGACGCTGCGCGCCCGCGAGCGCATCCCGCAGGTCCGCCCGGCGAACACCGCGTACAACGACCAGTTCGAGATTCCGACCTTCGACGAGATCGTCGCGCTCGCGAAACAGATGTCCGCGCAGACCGGCCGCACGATCCACCTGTATCCGGAAACCAAGCACCCGACGTACTTCCAGTCGATCAACCTGCCGCTCGAGGACCGTCTCGTCGACGCGCTGCTGAAGGATCCGTACACGGCGCGCACGGCGACCGTCTACATCCAGTCGTTCGAGGTCGCGAACCTGAAGACGATCCGCAACCGGATCAAGTCGAGCCAGCCGAACTGGAAGCTCGTGCAGTTGATGGACGAAGCCGACCAGCGTCCGTACGACTTCGTGAAGGCGAACGACAAGCGCACCTATGGCGACCTGTCGACGCGCGACGGGATGCGCGAGATCGCGTCCTATGCGAACGGCGTCGGCCCGTACAAGACGTCGATCATCGCGGTCGCCGCGGACGGCACGCTGCAGCAGCCGACGCCGTACGTGCGCTACGCGCACGAGGCCGGCCTCGTCGTGCATCCGTACACGTTCCGTCCGGAGAACAACTTCCTGCCCGCCTCGCTGAAGGACGGCGGCACGCCGGCCACGCGCAACACCGCAGGCTCGGTGCGCGAGATCCAGGCCTACCTGCGCGCGGGCATCGACGGCTTCTTCACCGACGATCCGGCCGTCGGCCGCACGGCCGTCGATACCTTCAAGCGCTGAGCGCGCCGAAGGCGATGAGCCGCTGAACGCGCGGCAGCCGGGCGCGGCGCAGGTCGTGCCGCCCGCCGGTTGCCGCGCCGCGGTCAGATCACGCGGAAGTGGTGCGTGCCGTCGCGCTTGAGCTGGTCGACCAGCCCGTATTCCCAGTCGAGATAGGCCTGCATCGCGGCGGCCGCGTTGTCGGTGCCTTCGTACGGGCGCCGGTAGCGGTCGACGCGCGGCGACGCCAGGCGGGTCTCGCCGTGCTCGAGCGGCAGCCCCGCGTCGATCCATGCGGTCGTGCCGCCGGTCAGCACCGAGATCGCCGCGGAAGCCGGCAACCACGCACGCGCGTCGTCCGCTGCAAAGCGCGCGAGCAAGCTCGATCCGCACGTGAACACATAGCGCTTCGCCGGCGGAATCGCGGCCAGCGCGTCGCGCAACCGCGCACGCACGACGAACCACGCGCCCGGGATATGGCGCTTCACGTAGTTCGCGCTGGTCGTCACGTCGACGATCGCGATCTCGCCCGCTGCCGCGTCCTTCAGCCAGCCCGCGAGCGTCACGGGCGACACTTCGGTCACCTGCGGCGTCGCCGGCACGTCGCGCGGCGGCTGGCCGCGCCCGGTGAACGCCGCCGTGCCGGCCGGCTCGACCACGCGCACGTCCCAGCCCATCTGCGCAAGCCACGACGCGGTCATGTCCGCGCGCACGCCGTCGTCGTCGGCGAGCACGATCCGCGCGCCGCGCACGGCCGCGTGATGATCCGTCTCCTGCACGAGCTGGCCGCCCGGCGTGCCCAGGAAGCCCGGCAGATGGCCGGCCTCGTATTCCTCCGGCGTGCGCACGTCGAAGCGGTACAGCGTGCGGCCCGGTTCGTCGAGCGCGGCGACGTCCGCGAGCGCGATGCGCGGCACGCCGGCGCGCTCGGCTACCGCGCGCGCGGCGCGGCGCGCTTCCTCACGCTGCGCGGGTTCGACGTCGTCCGGAAACCGTCGCGCGGCGCCGTGCTCGAGCGTCTGGCCGGCGAGCGTCCAGCCGATCGTGCCGTTGCGCAGCGCCGCGACCGGGTTCGGCAGCCCCGCGTTGACGAGCGACTGCGTGCCGATGATGCTGCGCGTACGGCCCGCGCAGTTCACCACCACCTGCGTTTCCGGGTTCGGTGCGAGCGCGCGCACGCGCAGCACGAGTTCCGCACCCGGCACGCTCGTCGACGTCGGGATGTTCATCGTCTGGTATTCGTCGAAGCGGCGCGCGTCGACGATCACGACGTCGGCCTTCGCGTCGATCAGCGCCTGCACGTCCTGCGCGGACAGCGACGGCGTATGGCGCTCGGCCTCGACCCATTCGCCGAACGACTTGCTCGGCACATTCACGTCGATGAACAGTTCGCCGCCCGCGGCGAGCCAGCCCGCGAGGCCGCCGTCGAGCAGCCGCACGTCGGTATAGCCGAGCTGCGCGAGCGTCGCGGCCGCGCGCGGCGCGAGATCCTCGTCGCCGGCTTCGCCGAACACGACGATCGGCGTGTCGCGGCGCGGAATGCGTGTCCATGCGTCGAGTTCGAGTTTCGACAGCGGAAAGTTGGCGGCCCACAGCGGATGGCCCTGCGCGTAGGGATCCTCCTCGCGCACGTCGATCAGCGCGAGCTCGTCGCGGGCCAGCAGGCGCGCGCGTACGTCCTGGTACGACGCGACGGGGAAACGGGAAGTGGAATCAACGGTTTGCGTCACGATGTCTCTGTCGGATTCTGTTGAAGTCGGTGAAGAAGGCACACGGAAAACGGATGAATCTTGAGCCTGCGGCCGTGCCCTCGCAATGGGGCGCCGGCGACCTGCGGGGTCACGCGTTCGATCGCACGTTCCATCACACGTTCGAATAGCCGGACACGAACGGCTTCACGGTGCCGTCGTCCAGGAACACCGCGCGCTCCACCTTGCCGATGTTCGCGCCGTACACGTGGATGCTGATCGACACCTGGTCCGCGAACGCATTGGTCACGCGATGGACGTCGCCGATGCGCGGCGACACGGCCTCGACGTCGCCCGGCTGCAGCCGCACCGCATCGCCCGACGGCACCGGCTTGCCGGCCGCGTCGAACCGGTACGGCTGCGAAAACTCGCCGCCGCGCAGCATCCCGATCAGCCCCCACACCGTGTGGTTGTGGATCGGCGTCGTCTGGCCGGGCCCCCACACGAAGCTGACGACGGAAAACCGCGCGTCGGGATCGAGATGCAGCAGGTACTGGCGGTAGCGCTCGGGATCGGGCTGCGCGAACGCGTCGGGCAGCCAGTCGTCGTGCGCGACCAGCCCGGCAAGCAGCGCGCCGCCCTCGTCGAGGATGCGCGCCTCGTTCGCGCGGGACGCGAGCAGCGCGCCCAGTCCATCGACGAACGGACGCAGCGGCGTCTGCTGCAACGAAAGCGTACTCATCGGCTGGCTCCTCGAATATGATGCCGAATATGATGGATCGTCATGATGCACCCGAAAGACCATGCAGAACAAACATGAAAATTAGCGATATCGACGCTTTTGCAGCGGTCGTCCGCTGCCAGACGCTGAGCCAGGCCGCGGCCGAGCTCGGGATGACGCAGCCGGCGATCACGCGGCGCGTGCAGAATCTCGAGGAAGCGCTGGGCGTGACGCTGCTCGACCGCAACACGAAGCCGCCGCGCCCGACCGACATCGGCCTGCAGGTGTTCGAGCAGTGCCGCGCGATCCTGCGCGAAGTCGATGCGCTGCGCGAACTGACGGCCGGCCAGCGGCCGCCCGCCGGCGAATTCCGCGTGGGGCTCACGCAAGGGCTCGGCGAGCTGATGCTGCCGGGCCTGATCGCGCAGCTCGCCGGGCAATGGCCGGCGCTCGCCACGCAGGTCACGACCGCCTGGGGCGGCATGCTCGTCGAGCGCGTCGCGCGCCGCGAACTCGACGCGGCGCTGGTGTTTCTGGCCCGCGAGCTGGTGCTGCCGCCGCAGGTCGAAGGCGAGCGGCTGCTGGCCACGCGCCTCGTCGCGGTCGGCCGCAAGGGCGACTGGCCGCGCCGCAGCTACCGGCTCGCCGACTGCCATGCGCGCGGCTGGGTGCTCAATCCCGACGGCTGCGGCTTTCGCGCGGGCCTGCGCCGCGCACTCGACGCGCAGGGGCTGCCGATGCCGGTCACGCTCGACACCTACGGCCGCGACCTGCAATTGCAGAGCGTCGCGAACGGTTTCGGCATCGGGTTGATGCCGCTGCCGCTCGTGGAAGGCAGCCCGCTGCGCGACGCGGTCGACATCGTCCCGCTCGCCGATTTCAAGCCGCAGATCGATCTGTGGCTGCTGCACCGGCAGGACGCCGCGCGCTTCACGGCGCCGCTGGCGGCCGTGGCCGCGCATGCGCGCACGGCGTTCGCGCTGCCCGCGGATGCGGCCGCGCACGACGAGGCCGCTTGAGCGAAGCCGGCGACGCCGGCACGGCGTCGCCCCGTTTACGCTGACCGTCACGCCGACCGGCTCACGCATCGTTGCGACCGGATGCCTGCGCATTGCGTGACGTCGCCTCTGCTTGCGCTTGCGCTTCTACATTCGCATTCGCCTCTGCATTCGCCTCCGCTTCTGCCTCCGCTTCTGCCACTGCTTCCGCCTCTGCTTCTGCCACTGCTTCTGCCACTGCTTCTGCCACTGCTTCCGCCACTGCTTCCGCCTCCGCGTTCGCGCTTCGCGCCGCCTCGAGCGCCGCGCGCCCCGCGGCGACCGCGATCGCATCATCCTGCGGCGTATGCACACGGCCGCACAGCACGTCGCGATAGTGACGTTCGAGCGGATTATGGCGGCTCAGCCCGTGATTGCCCGACAGCTTCAACGCGTGTTCGACCGTGCGGATCGCCTGTTCCGTCACGGCTCGCTTGACGAGGCCGCTCGTCGTCACCGTCGGCGCGTCGCCCGCATCGGTGCGCGCGATGTGCTCGTCGAGCAGCACGCGGTTCGCGTGCAGCCACCCTTCGATCTCGCCGACGGCCTCCTGCACGCGCGGCAGCGTCGCGAGCGGCGCACCGAGCCCGCTCGGCGCACGGATCGTCGCGAAATCGAGCAGCCAGTCGCGCGACGCACGCGCCACCGCGTCATAGAGGCTGCCGAGCAACGCGACCATCCATGCCTGCTGGTCGGCCTGCGCGTCGACATCCGCATGGCTCGCGGCCGACACGGCCCACGCATCGGGCGCACGCACGTCCACCGCATGATCCGCGGGCAGCCGCACGTCGTCGAACACGACCTCGTGGCTGCCCGATGCGCGCAGGCCCAGGTGATTCCAGCTTTCGATCACGCGGATACGCGCGTCGTCCTCCGCGTCGCGCTCGCGCCGCACGAGAAACACGCCGACGCGCGGCTCGGGCTCGTCGGTGCGGGCCCACACGGCGAGCCAGCGCAGCGCCGGAATGCCCGTGCTGTACAGCTTGTGGCCGGACAGCCGCCAGCCGTCGCCGTCGCGACGCGCAATCGTGTCGGGCAGACCGCCGCGCGACGGTGAACCGAGCGCCGGCTCGACCCGCAGCGCGTTGATCAGCGCACCTTCGTCGACGGCACTGTCGAACACCGCATGCCGCAGGCGCGCGGGCCAGCGGTTGTCCGCACGGCCGAGCGCGCGATGCTGCAGATACGTCATCGTCAGCACCAGCGCGGTCGCGGGATCGGCGCGCGCGACGGCGGCCACGATCCGGCTCGCCTGTGCGAGCGTCGCGCCCGCGCCGCCCCGCTCGCGCGGCACGACCTGCGCGATCAGCCCGGCGCGATGCAGACGCGCGAAGTTCTCGTGCGGAAAGCGGCCGTCGACGTCGTTGCGGGCGGCGTCGGCGGCGAGTTCGGGCGCGAGACGCTCGAGCAACGCGGCGACGCGTGCATCGTCGGCAGGCAGGTAGCGCAGCGACGACTGCGGCGAAAGCGGCGAGGAAGCAGCAAGGCTGGCGGACATCGGTACGAGTTCCCTCGGTGACTGGGTAGCTGGATAGCTGGGTAACGCAAGTAACAGCGGAGATCGATTGGCGAACGGTGCGGCGGCTCAGGAAGCCTCGGCGACCGACCGCCGATTCACAGGCCGATTCACGGACGGGTCCCACACAAGCTCGCCAACGCACCGGCATTTGAACCGGGCCGCGAATCCCGGACAGGAACCGGACCGCATGCCGATCCGGTTCCTGCCCGGCGCGGCAGCCCCGGCGGACATGCGCCCGACGCCCTTTCGATTCCATCGCGAACCCACAGCGTATGCGCAACGCACACACCCCCAAACCATGCAAATCTGATATTCAAATCGGGATTGATTATTTCCGTTCCGCATGATCCCGACGGTAATCTGCGCTCCATTCCCGCCCCCGCCGGCCATCGCTGGCCGCGCCGGACCGTCCTTGCATCGGAGACCCAGATGAGCGTCGAATTCATCGGCATGATCCAGAGCCAGAAGCAGTCGGAAATCCATCCGGCTGCCGGCCCCGTCGTCGACCCAGACTACGTGCGCGACTTCGCCCGCGCACACGAAACGGCCGGCTTCGACCGGATCCTCGTCCCGCACCACTCGACCGGCCCGTCGGCGACGCTGACGATCGCGTTCGCGGCCGCCGCGACCGAGCGCATCCACTTCATGCTCGCGCATCGCCCGGGCTTCACCGCGCCGACGCTCGCCGCGCGGCAGATCGCGACGCTGGACCAGTTCAGCCGCGGCCGGCTCGCCGTGCACTTCATCTCCGGCGGCTCGGACAGCGAGCAGCAGCGCGACGGCGATTTCCTCGATCACGACGCGCGCTATGCGCGCACCGACGAATACCTCGGCATCCTGCGGCGCATCTGGACCGACACGCAGCCGTTCGATCACGACGGCGCGCACTACCGCTTCACGCAAGGCTTTTCGGAAGTCAAGCCGTTCCAGCGGCCACACGTGCCGATCTACTTCGGCGGCGCCTCGGAGGCGGCGCTCGAAGTGGCCGGCAAGCATGCGGACGTCTATGCGCTGTGGGGCGAATCGCTCGACCAGGTGCGCGACCTGACGACCCGCGTGCGCGCCGAAGCCGCGAAGCACGGCCGGCAGGTGCGCTTCTCCGTGTCGTTCCGGCCGATTCTCGCGGCGACCGAAGACGAAGCGTGGGCACGCGCGCACCGGATCCTCGATGAAACCCGCCGGCTGCGCGAAGCGGCCGGCCTCGGCACCGGCGGCCCGCAGCAGAGCGAAGGCGCGCGGCGCCTGCTCGCCGCGGCCGAACGTGGCTCGCGCGTCGACAAGCGGCTGTGGACCGAGATCGCGAAGCTCACCGGCGCGCGCTCGAATTCGACCGCGCTGGTCGGCACGCCCGAACAGGTCGCCGACGCGCTGCTCGACTACTACGACCTCGGCGTGACGACGTTCCTGATCCGCGGCTTCGATCCGCTCGAAGACGCGATCGACTACGGCCGCGAACTGATTCCACGCGTGCGCGGCGCCGTCGCGGCACGCGACGCGGCGCGCCGCGCAGCCTGATGCCAACGGAGACGCAAGCCATGTCCGCCGTCCTCTCTGCTTCATCGCCCGCGCGTACCGCGTCGGGCCTCGTCCTTGCCGACACGCCGCGCCAGCATTTCTGGTTCGATCCGCCCGCGCCGCGCTTCGACGTCGCCGCCGAGCGCCGCCACCGGCAGGTGCGGCTAGCGGCCGCGTTCCGCCTGTTCGCGCGTTACGGTTTCGCGTCGGGCCTTGCCGGTCACATCACCGCGCGCGATCCGGAACTGTCCGACCACTTCTGGGTGAATCCGCTCGGCGTGCATTTCTCGCAGATCAAGGTGTCGGACCTGCTGCTCGTCAACGCGCGCGGCGAAACCGCGATCGGCAACCGGCCGCTGAACAAGGCCGCGTTCGCGATCCATGCGGCGATTCACGACGCGCATCCGCACCTCGTCGCGGCCGCGCATACGCATTCGACCTACGGCAAGGCGTGGTCGACGCTCGGCCGCCCGCTCGACCCGCTGACGCAGGACGCGTGCGTGTTCTACGAGGACCACGCGCTGTTCGACGACTTCACGGGCATGGTCGTCGATACGAGCGAAGGCGCGCGGATCGCGGACGCGCTCGCGAAGCCCGACGGCACCACGCACAAGGGCGCGATCCTGAAGAACCACGGAATCCTGACGGCCGGCCCGACGGTCGAGGCCGCCGCGTGGTGGTACATCGCGCTCGACAACGCCGCGCACACGCAGTTGCTGGCGGAAGCGGCCGGCACGCCGCAACCGATCGATCACGCGACCGCGCGACACACGCACGGCCAGATCGGCGGCCCCGACGGCGCACTGCACGCGTTCGACAGCCTGTTCGCGCGCGTCGTCGCCGACGAACCCGACCTGCTCGACTGAGCGCCCTTCCGCACGACCGGAACCGGAGACCACCCAATGACCGAACCCACCACACGCACGCCGGCCGGCGCCCATGACGACAAGCGCCGACGGCTGCTGCGCGCGGCCGGCGCCGCCGCGCTCGCCGCGCCGGCGATCACGCTCGGCCGCAAGGCCTGGTCCGCGCCGCCGCTGAAGAAGCTCACGTTCGCGTGGAACCAGAACGCGTTCTGCCTGACGCCGATCGTCGTCGCGCAGGAAAACGGCTTCTTCGAGAAGAACGGGCTGAAGGTCGAATTGATCAACTACAGCGGGTCGACCGACCAGTTGCTCGAATCGATCGCGACCGGCAAGGCCGATGCCGCGGTCGGGATGATCCACCGCTGGCTGAAGCCGCTCGAAGCCGGCTTCGACGTGAAGATCATCGGCAGCTCGCACGGCGGCTGCGTGCGGCTGCTCGGCGCGAAGACGGCTGGCGTCACGACACTGCAGGCGCTGAAGGGCAAGACGGTCGGCGTCAGCGATCTCGCCGCGCCCGGCAAGCACTTCTTCTCGATCCTGCTCGCGAAGCACGGCATCGATCCCGAACGCGACATCACGTGGCGGCAGTATCCGGCCGACCTGCTCGGCGTCGCGGTCGACAAGGGCGAGATCCAGGCGATCGCCGACGGCGACCCGAACCTCTATCTGCTCGAGAAGCGCAGCAACGGCGCGTATACGGAACTCGCGACGAACCTGTCCGGCGAATACGCGCGCAAGGTGTGCTGCGTGATCGGTGCGCGCGGCGACCTCGTGCGCAACGACCGGCCCGCGGCCGCGGCGCTCGCGCGCTCGATCGTGCAGGCCACCGAGTACACGCACGACAACCCGAACGAAGCCGCGAAGGCGTTCGCGAAGTATTCGCCGAAGATCAGCCCCGACGACCTGCGCAAGCTGTACGCGACGCTGACCTACACGCACCACCCGACCAACGTCGACCTGCAGCAGGAGATCGCGTTCTACGCGGACGATTTCCGCCGGATCAGCGTGCTGAAGAAGAGCACCGACCCGCAGCGCTTCGCGCAGCAGGTCTATGCGAACGTGCTGGGGTGATGCGATGTCGACGATCGAACACGCATCCGCCGCGCGCACCGCATCGGCACCGGGCGATGCCGCCACCGTGACAGCTACCGCCGCGCCCCGTGCCGCGTGCACGGCCTGCGACGCGACGCTCGCGGCCGAAGCCCGCCGGGCACGCACCTGGCCGACCGGCGTCGTCGCGGCGCTCGCGTGGGCCGCGCTCGGCGCGGTGACCTACGTGTGGCCGAACCGCGTCGTCGGTTTCACCGACTGGGCATACACCGACACGTTCGGCATCGCCGCGTGGGCGATCGCCGCACTGCTGCTGGCCGCCGCGACGCTCGGCCATCGCGTGCCGGCCACGCGCGCGCGGCTCGCCCGCGTGCGCCCGGCCGGCCCCTGGCTCGTCGCGCTGCCGCTCGTGCTCGCCGCGTGGGAAATCGTCACGGCCAAAACGGGTTGGCTGCCGACGCCGTTCTTCGCACCGCCGCAGGCATTGATCGAGGTCTACGTCGACGACTGGCCGCGCCTTGCCGGCAGCGCCGGCAATACGCTGAAGCTGCTTTCGCTCGGGTTTGCCTACGGTGTCGCGGTCGGGTTCGCGGTCGGCGTCTCGATCGGCTGGTCGCGCCGCATCGGCTACTGGGTGCATCCGGTGCTGCGCGTGCTCGGCCCCGTGCCGGCCACCGCGCTGCTGCCGCTCACGTTCTACTTCTTCCCGACGAGCTATTCGGCCGCCGCGTTCCTGATCGCGCTGTCGACCGGCTTCCCCGTCGCGGTGCTGACGTGGTCGGGCGTCGCGAGCGTGAACCGGCAGTACTACGACGTCGCGCGCACGCTCGGCGCGAACGCGCGCTTCCTGGTGTTGCGCGTCGCGATTCCGGCCGCGCTGCCGCATGTGTTCGTCGGCATCTTCATGGGGCTGAGCGCGTCGTTCACGGTGCTCGTCGTCGCGGAGATGATGGGCGTCAAGTCGGGGCTCGGCTGGTACCTGAGCTGGGCGCAGGGCTGGGCATCGTACGTGAACATGTATGCGGCGCTGATCGTGATGGCGCTGCTGTTTTCCGGGCTGATCGCGCTGCTGTTCGCGGTGCGCGACCGTGTGCTCGCGTGGCAGAAAGGAACCGTCAAATGGTAAGCGCCGCCGCTCTCGAATCGTCCGTTTCCCCACGGGCCACCGCGCCCGCCGCGCCTGAAGCGACCGCGCCGCGCGGCGCGCGCATCGACATTCGTCGCGTGAGCCATGCATTCGACGGCCCCGGCGGCGCGCTGCCGGTGCTCGACGACGTCACGCTGTCGGTCGTGGCCGGCGAATTCGTCGCGCTGCTCGGCCCGAGCGGCTGCGGAAAATCGACGCTGCTGCGGCTCGTCGCGGGCCTCGACGCCGCGCGGCAGGGCAGCATCGCGCAGGACGGCGCGCCGATCGAACGGCCCGATCCGTCGCGCATCGTCGTGTTCCAGGATCCGACGCTCTACCCGTGGCGCCGCGTGCGTGCGAACGTCGCGCTCGGCCTCGAGGCGCGCGGGGTGGCGCGCACCGCGCGGCATCGCGTCGACGATGCGCTCGCGCGCGTCGGGCTGCAGGAATTCTCGAACGCGTTTCCGCACCAGTTGTCGGGCGGGATGGCGCAGCGGGTCGCGCTCGCCCGCGCGCTCGTCAACGATCCGCGTCTGCTGATCCTCGACGAGCCGCTCGGCAAGCTCGATTCGTTGACGCGGCTGACGATGCAGGCCGAGTTGACCGCACTGTGGCAGCGCGACGGTTTCTCCGCGCTGCTCGTCACGCACGACGTCGAGGAAGCGCTGTTCCTCGCGCAGCGCGTGATCGTGTTCGGCCCGCGTCCCGCACGCATCGTCGCGGAATTGCGTGTCGACCTCCCCTATCCGCGCCATCGCGGCGACCCGCGTCTCGCCGAACTGCGCCACGCAGCGCTGCGGCATCTCGGACTCGACGCGAGCTGGTAGATGCGGGGTGCCGTTCGCAGGATGGCCGGCACGCGGCAAAGGCCGTGCCGATGAACACGCCGCCGTTCGCCGACTGGGCGCTCCTGTTCCTGCAACTGCTGTATCGCGCGCAGATCGCGCTCGCGCAGGGACTGCATGCGACCGGCCTGACCGGCGATGTCGACGGACAGGCCGCGTGGCCCTGGGCACACCGGATCGCGCTCGAAACGCTGCGCATCGATGCCGGGCTCACGCGACAGCTCGCGTTCGCTGGCGCGATGACGGCACTGGCCGTGACGCTCGGCTGCATCGCGCTCGTTTCGCGCACGTGGCGGGCGGCATCGGCCATTGCTGCGCTGGCCGTCGCGTGGTTCGCGCCGTGGCCCCCTGCATCGCTGTGGCTCGCGCCTGCGGTGCCCACGAGTTTCCAGCGCAGTCCCGACGCGTTCTCCGTCGCGAACGTGATGCGCGGCGCCCACCTGTATGCGCAACATTGCGCGGCCTGTCACGGCGCGGACGGCCGCGGCGAGGGACCGCTCGCGGCCACGCTCGCCCACTGGCCGCCGACCTTCGCCGGCGCGCTGCTCGCCCGCCGGCTCGACGGCGAACTGTACTGGCGCGTGCGGCACGGTACGCGCGACGCACGCGGTGCGTCGTCGATGCCGGGCTTTGCCGCGACGCTCGGCCCGGCCGATACGTGGGCCGTGCTCGATTACCTGAAAGCGCTGTCGGCCGGCAGCGGCGCGCAGGCCGAAGGTGCGTGGCCCGTGCCCGTCCCGCTGCCGGCGCTCGACGTGCGCTGCGGCAGCGGCGCGCCCCAACCGCTCGAGCGCTGGCGCGAAGGCCAGCGCGTGCGGGTCGTCGCACTCGCGCCGCGCGGTACGCCGCCGACGGAAGACCCGCGCTGGCAGACGCTGCTCGTCACCGCCAGCGCCACGCCCGCACCGCCGGCAACCGGCGCGCGCGCGAACTGCGTCGCGTCCACACCGGATGCATGGCAAGCGTTCGCCACGATCGCCGGCGTGCCGCCCGATACGTTCGGCGGCACGCAACTGCTCGCCGATCGGCGCGGCTGGCTGCGGGCGCGCGCGTTGCCGGGCAGCGCGGGCTGGTCGGCCGACGACCTGCTGTGCCGCTCGGATGCCGCGGCGCGACCGTCCGCTGCCGCCGCGAACGTCGATCCGCTGACCGCGCTGCTGCTGCGCGTCGACGCCGAACCGGTGCGCGACGTGCAGGCCGGACTTCCGCATTGAATCCCTGAACCGTTACCCCGATGGACCGAACCTCACGATGAATCCGACCCGACGCCACTTCCTCGCGCAAGCGAGCGCCCTCGCCGCCGTCTCCGTGGCGCCGGCCGCGCTCCATGCGCAATCGGGCCCGCGCCCTCTGCTGCGTGCCGGCGACCAGAAAGGCGGGCTGCGCGCGCTGCTCGAAGCGGCCGGCGAACTGAACGGCCTCGCGTACGACATCGCATGGACCGAATTCCCGGCCGCAGCCCCCTTGGCCGAAGCGCTGAACGCGGCGGCCGTCGACTGCGGGCCGATCGGCGACGCGCCAGTGATCTTCGCGCTTGCGTCCGGCGCCCGCATCAAGGTGATCGGCGCGAACCGGTCCGACCCGTACGGCACCGCCGTGCTCGTGCGGCCCGACGCGACGCTGAAGGACGCCGCCGATCTGAAAGGCAAGCGCATCGGCACCACGCGCGGCTCGATCGGCCATTTCGTCACGCTGAAGGCGCTCGACGCGGCCGGCCTGCCGCCCGACGCCGTCTCGTTCCGCTTCCTGCCGCCGGCCGACACGATGCTTGCGCTCGCAACCGGTTCGATCGATGCGTGGGCGACCTGGGAACCCTATACCGCGCTCGCCGAAACGAGCGGCCGCGCGCGCGTGCTCGTCAACGGCCGCGGCCTGTGGTCGGGCCTCAGCTACCTCGCGGCGACCGACGCGGCGATCGCGTCGAAGCGCGACGTGCTGCGCGACTTCCTGCAACGCGTGGTGCGCGCGCAAGTCTGGTCGTACCAGCACGCCGACGCGTATTCCGCGGCGCTCGCGCGCATCATCGGCATCCCGCCGGCGGCCGCGAAACTGCAGTTCGAGCGCCGCGGCACGCGCTGGCAGCCGATCGACGCGACGCTGATCGCCGGGCAGCAGCGCACGGCCGACTTCTATCTGAAGGCGGGACTGCTGCGCCAGCCGCTCGACGTGCGCACGACCTTCGACCTGGGCTTTCCGCTGGCGTGACCGGCCGCGCGGCGGCTTGCAACCGCCCAAACGGCTTTCGCACGATCTGGCACAATCGCGATTCGACCATCCTGCCTTCGTCAGCCAGCGTCATGCCAGCCATTTCCGAACTCTTCGTCTACCCGATCAAATCCTGCGCCGGCATCGCGCTGTCGCGCGCGCAACTGCTCGAAACGGGCCTCGCGTACGACCGCCACTGGCTGATCACCACGCCCGACGGGATGATGATCACGCAGCGCACGCACCCGCGCCTCGCGCTGATCCGCACCGCGCTCGACAGCGATGCGCTCGTGCTGAACGCGCCGGGCATGCCCGAGATCCGCACGCCGCTCGACGGCGATGCGACGCCCGCCACGCCGAAGATGGCCGCGACCGTCTGGCGCGACACCGTCGACGCGATCGACACGGGCGCAGAGACGGCCGCGTGGCTCACCGAATTCCTCGGCATCCCGTTGAAGCTCGCGCGCTTCGGCGCGGATGCGCGCCGCGGCTGCAACCGCAAATGGACCGGCGACATCGACACCCACACGCAGTTCGCGGACGGCTATCCGCTGCTCGTGATCGGCCAGTCGTCGCTCGACGACCTGAACGCGAAGCTCGTCGCGAAAGGCGCGCCGGCGATTCCGATGAACCGCTTCCGCCCGAACATCGTCGTGTCGGATCTCGACGCGTACGAAGAGGATTTCCTCGAGCGTCTCGACGCCGAAGGCGAGACGCCCGTGCGGCTGCGTCTCGTCAAGCTGTGCACGCGCTGCCCGATGCCGACGATCGACCAGGCGACCGGCGCGCCGAACCCGGCATGGCCGCACGAGCCGACCGACACGATGCAGACCTATCGCGCGAACCCGAACTTCGACGACGCGCTGACGTTCGGCATCAACGCGATCGTCGTCGAAGGCGCGGGTGCGTGGCTCGAGGTCGGGCAGTCCGTCGAAGCGGAGATCGGGTTCGGCGACTGACCGGATCGGCGCAAGCGGCGGACGGCGCGTCGTCTGCGTCGCCGCCATCCGCCGCTCGCGGCAGCCTCGCTACTGCGCCGCAGGAACCGTCGGCAGCACCACCGTCACGATCAACCCGCCGCCCGCCGCATCGGCCAGCGTCACGCTGCCCTGATGCACGCGCGCGATCTCCCGCACGATCGACAGCCCGAGCCCCGTGCCTTCGACCGTCTGAGTCTTGCTGCCGCGATGGAAGCGCTCGAACACCGCGTCGCGCTCACCGGCCGGGATGCCCGGCCCGTTGTCGATCACGTCGAGCCGCGCACGCTCGCCGTCGCGCGACACGCGCACCGTGATCACCGCGCGGTCGCCCGAATAACGGATCGCGTTGTCGATCAGGTTGCCGACCAATTCGCCGAGCAGGTCGGGCTGCCCGAGCACGTCGACATCGGCCTCGTGTTCGAAACCCAGGTCGATGTCGCGCGCGCGAGCGACGGGCGACCAGTCGAGCGTCACGCTGCGCGCGAGCCGGTGCAGCGCGACCGGCTGGTGCGCGACCGCATGGCCGCTGTCCGAATCGAGCCGCGACAGCGACAGCAGTTGCTGGACGATCTTCGCGGCCTGCCGCACCGCGCCGTTCACGCGCCGCAGATGCACGGTCACGCGCGGCTGCTCGTCCGGCCGCAATGCCAGCTCGACGCCGGCCTGCACGGCCGCGAGCGGCGTCTTCAGCTGATGCGCCGCGTCCGCGAAGAAACGCCGCCGCGCGACCTGCATACGCTGCGTGCGGCCGATGTACTGGTTGATCGACTCGACCAGCGGCGCGAGCTCGCTCGGCATGCCGCCGGTGTCGAGCGGCGTCGGATCGCCGTCGCTGCGCGCGGCGACCGTCGCCGACAGCCGGTTCAGCGGCCGCAGCCCGCGCCCGACGCCGAGCCACACGATCCCGAGCGCGAGCACGACGAGCAACCCTTCCTGCAGCAGCGAGCCCACCAGGATCTCGCGCGCGAGCGCCTGGCGCGCCTCGATCGTCTCGCCGACCATCACCCACACGATGCGCGTCTGCGCGGTCGGCACGTCGTGCACCGGCACGCGCAGCGCGGCCATGCGCAACTGCTCGCCGCGATAGACGACGTTGTAGTAGCGCGTGACGAACAGTGCGCCGTCGCCCTGCGGCAGCGGCAGGTCCGGATAGCCCGTGATCGTATGGCCGTTGTCCTCGCGGATCAGGTAGTAGATCTTGCCGCCGTCGCCCGACTCGAACATCTCGAGCGCGAGATACGGCAGGTCAACCTCGATCTCGCCCTCGTTGAGCCGCACGCCTTCGCGGATCGACTTCAGCGACGACGACAGCGTGCGGTCGAACGCGACGTGCGCGGCGCTCATCGCGCGCTGGTAGGTGAGCCACGAATCGAGCGCGAGCAGCCCGAGCAGCGGCAGCAGCAGCCATAGCGCGACTTGCGTGCGCAGGTTCGGGCGCGTCACCATGCCTGCCGCCGGAGCGCCCCAAGAATCGCCTGCGCGCCGTCGGCGGGCCGCGGACGTGTCGACCCGGCGTAGCGCTGCGGCATGCACGCCGGTCTCATGCGAGGCAAGTGAGCGTGGCGGCCGCTCATCCGGCCGCCTTCGCTTCGAGCAGATACCCGAGCCCGCGCAGCGTGACGATCGCGACGCCGGTGTTCTCCAGCTTCTTGCGCAGCCGGTACACGTAGATCTCGATCGCGTCCGCGTTGACCGACTCGTCGAGCCCGAAGATCTTCTCCGACAGCGTCTCCTTGTTGATCGCGCGGCCGTTGCGCAGGATCAGCACCTCCAGCACCGAGCGCTCGCGCGGCGTGAGCGGCAGCGGTTCGCCGGCGAGGTGGAAGCTGCGGTCGATACTGTCATACGAAAGCGGCCCGCATGCGACCCGCGAATGTTCGTGGCCGAGGCTGCGCCGGATCAGCGCACGGGCGCGCGCCTCCAGCTCGGTCAGCTCGAACGGCTTCGCGAGATAATCGTCGGCCCCGAGATCGAGCCCCTTCACGCGGTCCTCGACCGAGCCGTGCGCGGTGAGAATCAGCACCGGCACCGGATTGCGGCGCGCGCGCAGCCGCCGCAGCACCTCGAGCCCGTCGAGCTTCGGCAGCCCGAGATCGAGGATCACCAGCGCGTAATCCTGCGTGCGCAGCACGTGATCCGCCGCCTCCCCGTCCGCCATGTGATCGACCGCGAAGCGCGCGGCGCTCAGCGCGTCGTTCAGCGACTGCGCCAGGTTCGGGTTGTCTTCGACGAGCAGCACACGCATGGGAACCTCGGGAAATCCATGACACAAAGGACGCTATTGTGAACCGAAATGAAAGCAGGCTGAAAGTGCCTCGCAATTAACATCCGCGTCATTCGAACAACACACACGCATAACTGGAGGAAGACAATGCCGTTTGCACCGAAGCAGCTCGCCGCCGCGCTGGCGATCGTCCTGGGCACCGCCGCCGGCGCCGCCGTCGCGCAGGTTCCGGCCGGATATCCGGGTAACTACCAGGGTGTCGTCGACGCCGCGAAGCAGGAAGGCAAGCTGATCGTCTACTCGACCACCGACACGGGCCTCGTGCGCCCGCTGCTCAAGGACTTCGAAAGCCTGTACGGCGTGAAGGTCGAGTACAACGACATGAACAGCACCGAGCTGTACAACCGCTACATCAGCGAGAACGCCGCCAGCAGCACGAGCGCCGACGTGCTGTGGAGCTCGGCGATGGATCTGCAGGTCAAGCTCGTCAACGACGGCCTGATGGCGTCGTACGATTCGCCCGAAAGCCCGAACGTGCCGCAATGGGCGCAATACCAGAAGCAGGCGTACGGCACGACGTTCGAGCCGCTCGCGATCGTCTACAACAAGCGCCTGATCCCCGAGAACGAGGTGCCGAAGACGCGCGCCGACCTGATCAAGCTGCTCACCACGCAGGCCGACAAGTTCAAGGGCAAGGTCACGACCTACGACATCGAGAAGTCGGGTGTCGGCTTCAACTACCTGACGCAGGACGCGCACGTGAACGAGAAGGTCACGTGGGAGCTCGTGAAGGCGATGGGTGCGACCGGCCCGAAGCTGCAGTCGAGCACCGGCGCGATGATGGAGCGGATTTCGTCGGGCGAGAACCTGATCGGCTACAACATCATCGGCTCGTATGCGTACGCGAAGGCGAAGAAGGACAAGTCGATCGGCTATGTGCTTCCGAAGGACTACACGCAGGTCGTGAGCCGCCTCGCAACGATCTCGAAGAAGGCGAAGAACCCGAACGCCGCGAAGCTGTGGGTCGACTACCTGCTGTCGAAGCGCGGCCAGACGCTGATCGCGAACCAGGCGAACCTGTACGCGATCCGCACGGATGTGACCGGCGAAACGTCGGCCGCGAGCCTCACCAAGGACCTCGGCGATTCGCTGAAGCCGATCCAGATCGGCACCGGCCTGCTCGTCTATCTCGACCAGTCGAAGCGGCTCGCGTTCCTGAAGCAATGGCAGCAGTCGATCAAGCGCTGATCGGCTGAGCAACTGACCATCGGCCGCCCGCCGTGCATCGCGCGGGCGGCCTCTTCCCCTTACCGACTTCCTAGAGGCGGCCATCCGGATGGCCGCAGGGGCGAACTCATGCTTTCAACCAGCACACGCGGAGCGGCGCAGGCCGTTCCGCCCACCACCGGCCCGGGCAGCGCGATCCCCGCGCTGCCGGCCAACGGCCTGCAGCCGCTCGCCGGCATGCTGCGCTGGATCGTCGTCGCGGTGCTCACCGTCGCGGTCGCGCTGCCGCTCGGCTTCATCCTGTTCCAGAGCCTGCTGTCCGCGCCGTTCTTCGACGCGAACAAGACGCTCGGCATCGAAGGCTTCCGCTTCATCTTCACCGACCCGGACTTCTGGTCGGCCGTGAAGAACTCGTTCATCATCGCCGGCGGGATGTTGTTCATCTCGATCCCGCTCGGCGGCATCCTCGCGTTCCTGATGGTGCGCACCGACCTGCCCGGCCGCCGCTGGCTCGAGCCGCTGCTGCTCACGCCCGTGTTCGTGTCGCCGATGGTGCTCGCGTTCGGCTACGTGGTCGCGGCCGGCCCGGTCGGCTTCTACTCCGTGTGGTTCAAGGAACTGTTCGGGGTGCAGAACGTACCCTGGAACGTGTACTCGATCTTCGCGATCACGGTGATCGTCGGCCTCACGCACGTGCCGCACGTGTACCTGTACTCGTCCGCCGCGCTGCGCAACCTCGGCTCCGACGTCGAGGAAGCGGCGCGCGTCACGGGCGCCCGGCCGTTCCGCGTCGCGCTCGACGTGAGCCTGCCGATGACCATGCCCGCGCTGCTGTTCGCCGGCGTGCTCGTGTTCTTCCTCGGTTTCGAGGTGTTCGGGTTGCCGCTCGTGCTCGGCGATCCGGAAGGCCACCTCGTGCTCGCGACCTACCTGTACAAGCTGACCAACAAGCTCGGCGTGCCGTCGTATCACCTGATGGCCGCGGTCGCGGTGTGCATCGTCGCGATCACGTTCCCGCTCGTGCTGCTGCAGCGCCGCCTGCTGAAGACCGCGAACCGCTTCGTCACCGTGAAGGGCAAGGCCGGCCGCGCGACGGTGCTGCCGCTCGGCGTATGGCGCTGGATCGCGCTCGCGATCGTCGCGCTGTGGCTGCTGCTGACCGTGATCGTGCCGATCTCGGGCATCGTGCTGCGCGCGTTCGTGACCAACTGGGGCGAAGGCGTCGCGCTCGCCGAAGTGCTGACGCTGTCGAACTTCATCGAGCTGTTCGAGCAGGACAACCTCGTGCGCGCGATCGTCAACACGCTCGGCATCGGCGTGATCGGCGGCGCGCTCGCGATCGGCTTCTACTCGCTCGTCGCATTCGCCGGCCATCGCCGCCCCGACTGGGCGACCAAGCTGCTCGACTACCTCGTGCTGCTGCCGCGCGCGGTGCCGGGCCTGCTCGCCGGTCTCGCGTTCCTGTGGATCTTCCTGTTCGTGCCGGGCCTGCGCGAGCTGAAGAACTCGATGTGGAGCATCTGGATCGCATACACGGTCGTGTGGCTCGCATACGGGATGCGGCTCATCCAGAGTGCGCTGCTGCAGGTCGGCCCGGAGCTCGAGGAGGCCGGCCGCAGCGTCGGCGCGACGCGCAGCCGCGTGTCGCTCGACGTGACGCTGCCGCTCGTGCGCTTCGGCCTGCTCGCCGCGTGGCTCCTGATCTTCATGATCTTCGAGCGCGAATACTCGACTGCCGTCTATCTGCTGTCGCCCGGCACCGAAGTGATCGGCGCGCTGCTCGTGTCGCTGTGGGCGACCGGCGCCGTCGACCAGGTTGCCGCGCTCTCTGTCATCAACATCGCGATGGTCGGCGCCGGTCTCGGCGTGGCCCTGCGCTTCGGAGTGAAACTTCATGGATAAGCTCATCGTCGACGACCTGCATCTCAGCTACGGCGCCAACCCGATCCTCAAGGGCGTGTCGTTCGAACTGAAGGCCGGCGAAGTCGTGTGCCTGCTCGGCGCGTCGGGCAGCGGCAAGACCACGCTGCTGCGCGCGGTAGCCGGCCTCGAACAGCCGTCCGACGGGCGCATCCAGCTCGACGACCGCGTGTTCTTCGACGGCGCGCGGCACGTCGACCTGCCGGTCGAACAGCGTTCGCTCGGCCTCGTGTTCCAGTCGTACGCGCTGTGGCCGCACCGCACCGTCGCCGACAACGTCGGCTACGGGCTCAAGCTGCGCCGCGTGGCACCGGCCGAACAGAAGCGCCGCGTGCAGACCGCGCTCGACCAGCTCGGCCTCGGCCATCTCGCCGAACGCTTTCCGCACCAGTTGTCGGGCGGCCAGCAACAGCGTGTCGCGATCGCGCGCGCGCTCGTCTACAACCCGCCGGTGATCCTGCTCGACGAGCCGCTGTCGAACCTCGACGCGAAGCTGCGCGAGGAAGCGCGTGCGTGGCTGCGCGAGCTGATCGTGTCGCTCGGGCTGTCGGCGCTCTGCGTGACGCACGACCAGACCGAAGCGATGGCGATGTCCGACCGCATCCTGCTGCTGCGCAACGGCCGCATCGAACAGGAAGGCACGCCGGCCGAGCTGTACGGCGCGCCGCGCTCGCTGTACACGGCCGAATTCATGGGCAGCAACAACCGCATCGACGCGCGCGTCGCGGCCGTCGACGGCGAACGCGTGACGCTCGCCGGCGACGGCTGGGAACTGCAGGCGCTCGCCCGCGACGCGTTCGCGCCGGGCCAGGACGCGCAGGCCGTGATCCGCCTCGAGCGCGTGCAGGTCGCCGACGGCCCGGGCGCGAACCGGCTGCAGGCGGACCTCGTCACGTCGATGTATCTCGGCGACCGCTGGGAATACCTGTTCCATTGCGGCGAGATGCGCCTGCGCGCGTTCGGCCACGTGCCGCGCGCGGCCGGCAAGCACTGGATCGAGTTCCCGGCCAACGACTGCTGGGCGTTCGCGAAAGCGGGCTGACCCGGGCGCGACGGCCGGCGCGCCGCCGCGCATGCAATCGGGCGCGCATGCCTTTTCGGCACCCATCGGCGGGCACGTCACGGCGCCCGCCGCGGGCTCCTGCGCGCCGCGTATCCGTTTTACCCAACCCACAAGAACCAAGGAGACACCGTCAATGAAGTCACGCGCAGAACGTTCCCTTCGCACCGCCGTCCTGACCGGATCGGCCGCCGTCGCCGGCCTCGCGGCAGGCGCCGCGCACGCGCAGTCGTCGGTCACGATGTACGGGATCATGGATGCCGGCATCGAATACACGAACCACGCGGCGCCGGACGGCGGAAGTTCAGTCAAGCTGAAGTCGGGCAACAAGAATACGTCGCGCTGGGGCCTGCGCGGCGTCGAGGATCTCGGCGGCGGGCTGAAGGCCGTGTTCCGCCTCGAAAGCGGTATCGACCTCGCGAACGGTGCGTTCGACGACGGTCCCGACTCGATCTTCGCGCGCCGCGCGACCGTCGGCCTGAAAGGCAAATGGGGCGAACTGACGCTCGGCCGCAACTACACCGTCACCTACGACTACATCCTGCCGTTCGACCCGATGGGTTACGCACAGAACTACTCGTGGGCGACCTCGTCGATGGCGACGGGCGGCCGCAAGGACGGCATGTTCACGCGCTCGTCGAATGCGGTGCGCTACGACGGCGAATTCAGCGGCGTCAAGTTCGGCGCGATGTACGGCTTCGGCAACGTGCCGGGCAGCGTGAAGACCAGCTCGAAATACGACTTCGCGCTCGGCTACGAGACCGGCCCGTTCGCGGCGGTGCTCACGTTCGACCGGCAGAACGGCGCGGCCGACAGCGTCACGCCGGCCGATACCGTCAACTATATCCAGGGCATCCACGCGGGCCTGAGCTACGACTTCGGCAACCTGAAGACGATGGCCGGCTATCGCAACTACAAGCGCACGTTCCACACCACGGCGGCGAACCAGTTGAGCGACACGTACTGGCTCGGCGGTTCGTACCAGTTCACGCCGGCGTTCTCGCTGATCGCGGCCGTCTATCACCAGAACATCAAGGGCGGCAGCGATGCCGATCCGACGCTGGTGTCGGTGCGCGCGAACTACGCGCTGTCGAAGCGCACGGTGCTGTACGCGGCCGGCGCGTTCGCGATCGCGAAGCACGACCAGAAAGTCGGCGTGTCGCGTGATTTCGCCGGGTACGGCACCACGCAGGTCGGGGTGACGGCGGGGATTCAGCAGCGGTTCTGAATCCTGGCTTGACGACACGGGCGGCGGCACACGTCGCCGCCTGCCCGGCTCCGTGCGATGCGGTCAGTGGCACGCACGCGCCATCGTGTGCCGGCCCCGGCGCGCAGCACGACATCGCATACGCACGGATCACTGTCCGCTACGGCAACATAGCCTTGAATCGATCAAACCGTGTCGGTGGCAGCCTGATCTCTCCGTCGCTGCCGACGGCGGTATCGAATATCAGGGATTCCTTGGTCCATACCAAACGAACGGAATCCGGGTACTCGTAAGTTCGCTCGGCAAGCAATCGCATGTCGGATGTCCGATAGAGTCGCAAAAGGATTCGATCTGCTCCCAGGTAGGCGTATTGCGCCGTGTAACGGCCCCCACCGTTCGTGGAAAGCTCGCTATCAAACCGTGTCGCATGTGCGCGTACGCGCGCATCCTTGTAGTAAGAACCGGCGCAGAACAACACAGTGACAATTGCCAGACCGGCACCCAGCGCCTTCATTCCGGACTTCATTCGTTCGACGCGCCCCTCGTTGCGCGAGAAGCCGTATAAAACAACGATCAGTAGACATACAGCGGTGCCGACCAGCCCGAGTGCTGCAAGTGCAACCAGTCCTGCGCCCTGCATACCTGTCGCCAGGCCATTCATTCGAAATACACCGTTATGGGTTTGGCTAACATGATTGGCCTATAGTCGGAAAATATGATGAAGTCGCCGCCTCGATGGTGTCGCGCTTGCCACTCGCGGAACGAGCGATTCCGGACCGGATAGTAAACCTTCCCCGGTTCATAGAGGTTTGCGATCGTACTGCCTGCCACTACCGGAAAGTCAAACCACGGCTGATCCGCAAGATTCGCTGCCGTATAGCTTGGTACGATAACCACGCCGTTTTTGCTCCAGTGGCCCAGGTACTGGGACCGCGAATCTGTCGCTCCCTCAAAGGAATAACCGTCCCGGACGTATACAACGATGTGCGTAACCGTCGCCTTCATATTTCCGACGTCGAACGTAACGCCCGCTACCGCCGCATAGAGGTTGAATGCTCCCAACGCGCCGGTCAGGTCGTCAGGGACACCGGCATCGGGAAGTCGTCGCGCGGCCTGCAAGGCCTTCTGCTCGAAGGAGCTCTCTACCGCTGCTCGCTGGAATTGGAACGCCTTGTGTAGCTTGCGAATATCGTAGCCGCTGATCGCCCAAGGCGATACGTCTCCCCGACTACGGTAGCGGCCAAGAATATCTTTAAGGGTTGCATACGCACGCGAGCTATATATATCGGCATTTACGAGACTATCGTACTGCTTCCTTGCGCGCCCATGCTTGAGGACCCAATCCAGTTTTATGGTGGTTCGATCGACCATCGACTCAGGGTAAAGGTCGCCGCTCTGATTGATCTCGTTACTCTGGTCTTTCGATGTAATCGAGTAGTTAAGTTCCCCCGCAAACCACCGCTCCATCAATTTCGCGGAAACCGGCATATGCTCTTTGCGCATGGCATCGGGAATTTGCTGAATATCGAAAGGCGGCACTTCTTTTTTCTTTTCGGCTGCCTTCGTTTGCTTGGGTGGATCGGGCGTATCCAACCACTTCTTGAAGCGTGAAAATGCACCTGCAATTCTTTCGATGTCGTCCACCATCTTATCGAGCGAGTCACGCTTGTCTGCCCGAACAACAGGTGAGGATTGCTTGACTCGCGACTCCTTCACCGGGGGAGCCATTGCCAGCGACAGGCCGACATCGCACACAGGGATGCCTCCATCGCCCCCCTCACAAACCTTCCATTTCCAAACCAGCTTGTTGATCTTGAAGTACGGAATCCTATCGGTATCACGCGTCATGCTTATACTCGCGTTGTAGAATTCTCGACCTTACAATTTCACACTGAACCGTACAACGTCGCGCGATCGCCATTTATCAAAAAAGGGTAAAGCGATCGAGTCCCGAACACGGGGCGCTCCAGATCTGCTTGCCTACATCGCACCGGCGTTCGCCCGTTTCGGGCGGGACAAGCATTTCCTGAAACGTCTCTCAGGCAATCCGGCGCCGCCGGGTAAAGCGCACAAGCATTGTCGACAACTGTAAACGGCGAACCCGTCATTCGTAGTCGACCTCGTACTCCTCCGCCTGTTGGCTCAATTCCTGTCAGTTTCGCGCGGGCCAGCACGACCTTGACGGCAGCCTTGCCATCGACCAGCCCGACGAGGATATCGACCTGCTAACGAAATGAGAGGTCGGAAGCTCGACCTGATATGCGCGATCCTCGTCGTCGAAAATCTGGATGCGTTGTATTTCCGTTCGCGTGCCCAGGTACGCGGCGAGCGAGCGCTGTCCTTCGAAAGCCGCCCGCATCGCGCCATTCGCTTTGCTCAATACGTCCCGTCCCCCTTCTTCACCGCCTCGCCGCCCTTCCCCTTGAACTGCGCCGCCAACCGCTCCGCGCTTCTCGCCAGCAGTGTCGTATCCACCCCCACCGCGACAAACAACGCCCCCGCCTCCAGATACCGCCGCGCCGCCGCCTCATCCGCACTCAGAATCCCCGGCGCCTTCCCTGCCGCCTTGATCGCCCGGATCGCGCCGTCGATCGCCGCCTGCACGTCCGGATGCCCCGGATTGCCGAGGTGCCCGAGATCGGCCGCCAGATCGGCCGGCCCGATGAACACGCCATCGACGCCTTCCACCCGCGCAATCGCGTCGATCGCGTCGAGCCCGGCACGCGTCTCGACCTGCACGAGCACGGCCATCTCGTCGTTCGCGCGATGCAGGTAGTCACCCACGCGATTCCACCGCGACGCACGCGCGAGCGCACTGCCGACGCCGCGCATCCCGTGCGGCGGATAACGCGTCGCGGCCACGGCCGCGCGCGCTTCGTCGGCGCTCTGCACCATCGGCACGAGCAGCGTCTGCGCGCCGAGATCGAGCACCTGCTTGACGATCACCGGATCGTTCCACGGCACGCGCACGACCGGATGCGACGGATACGGCGCGATCGCCTGCAACTGCGCGAGGATCGTCGGCACCGTATTCGGCGCATGTTCGCCGTCGATCAGCAGCCAGTCGAAACCGGCGCCCGCGACGACTTCGGCGCTGTACGGATTCGCCAGGCCGAGCCACAGCCCGACCTGCGCGTGGCCACGTGCGAGCGCGGCCTTGAAGACATTCGACGGAATCTGCATCGCTCGCTCGCCTCACTCGAAGTAGCACTGGATCGTCCCGAGCGGGCCGTAGTCGACGCTGAACGTGTCGCCCGGCCGCGCCGCGCACGGCCGCGTGAACGAGCCGCCGAGCACGATCTGCCCCGGCTCCAGCGCGACGTCGAAGCGCGACAGCCGATTCGCCAGCCACGCGACGCCATTGGCCGGATGGTTCAGCACGCCGGCCGCGACGCCCGTTTCCTCGACCACGCCGTTGCGCGACATGATCGCCGCGACCCAGCGCAGGTCGACATCCCGCGGCCGCACCGGACGCCCGCCGATCACGACACCCGCGTTCGCCGCGTTGTCGGCGATCGTGTCGAACACCTTGCGCGGCCGCTTCGTATCGGGGTCGATCGACTGGCTGCGCGCGTCGATGATCTCGAGCGCGGGCACGACGTAATCGACCGCGTCGTACACGTCGAAAATCGTGCAGTTCGGACCCGTGAGCCGCTTGCCGAGCACGAACGCGAGTTCGACCTCGACACGCGGCACGATGAAGCGGCCGGTCGGGATCGTGCCGCCGTCGTCGAAGAACATGTCGTCGAGCAGCGCGCCGTAATCGGGCTCGTCGATCTGCGACGTGTTCTGCATCGCCTTCGACGTGAGACCGATCTTGTGGCCCTTGAGCGTGCGGCCTTCCGCGAGCTTGAGGGCGACCCACGCGCGCTGGATCGCATACGCGTCGTCGATCGTGATGTCGGGATGGTCGAGCGAGATCTGGCGGATCTGCGTGCGCTCGCGCTCGGCGTCGTGCAGACGCCGCGCGAGCTGGTCGATGATGGCGGGTTCGAGCATGGTCGGATCGGAAATGGGTTCAGCCGGCCCGCTTGTAGCGGGCGTGGATGTTGTTGTGCTTGTACGAGCCGCTTTCGCTGAACTCGGTCAGCTCCATCGACAGCGCGAGGTAGCGCTTCGCGTACAACGCCGCGAAATGCGCCTTGATCGCGTCGAACAGCGCGTCGCACGCGGCCTTCTTGGTCTCGTCGCTGCGGCCCGAGCCGATCTTCAGCGTCACGTGGACGAACGCGTCGTCCTCGGTGCCGTCGGCGACGCAATAATCCTGCAGCTCGATCGCGCGCGAGCGGATGCCGCCCGTCGGAAACACGCCGCCCTGCGCGATCAGCGTCGCGTTGATCGTGCGCAGCAGCGCGGGAATGCGCGCGTCGTCGCGGATGTTCGCGGTGTATTCGACGACGATGTGTGGCATGGCAACGCTCCGGATAGGTGATGCGGCGCTCAGGCGAGCGGGAAGATCGCGTTGATCTGCCCGGTGCCCGAGCTCGCGAAATAGTCGGTGACGATCTCGACCGGCTTGTCGTACCGATCCCAGCCGAGCAGGCCGAGCAGCATCGCCGTGTCGTGCATGCCGCCTTCGCCGTGACAATGCGTGTTGTACTCGGGCAGCATCGCGCAGAAAGTCTTGAAATCGCCCTGCTTCCACAGCTCGACCACGCGCAGGTCGACCTGCCGGAAGAATTCGCGGCTGATCTGGTGGATCGATTCCTCGGGGCTGCCGTTGTCGTTGAAGCGGTGCGACAGCGAACCGCTCGCGAGGAACGCGACGTTCGCATCGCTCTTCCCGATCGCCTCGAGCAGCGCCTCGCCGAAGCGCCGGCTCTCGTCGAGCGTGTGCCACATGCACCAGCCGGCGATCGACACGACCTTGAAGTGCTGGTCGCCGTTCATGTAGCGCATCGGCACGAGCGTGCCGTATTCGAGTTCGAGGCTGTCGATCTCGTGCGCGCGTGTCGCGATGCCGTGCGCGCTGGCCGTCTCCGCGATCAGGCGGCCGAGTGCCGGATTGCCCGGATACGCGTACTCCATGTCGCGGATGAAATGCGGCAGCTCGTTGCTGGTATACGTGCCCGCGAAGCGCGCATTGCAGTTCACGTGATAGCCGGCGTTGACGAGCCAGTGCACGTCCGACACGACGATCGTGTCGACGCCGAGCGCGCGGCAACGCTCGCCGATCAGCTGGTGGCCGCGAATCGCCGCGTCGCGACAGCCGTGATGCCTGCCGGGCAATTCCGACAGGTACATCGACGGCACGTGCGTGATCTTCGCGGCGAGGGACAGTTTGCCCATCGTTCAAGTCTCCGTATCGTTCGTTCTGGCTGGCGGCGAAACGACCCGCGCCCGTTACACGCCCCAGCGGGGAATGTGATGCGAACCCATCGAGATGCACACGTTCTTGATTTCCGCGAACACCTCGAAGCTGTACTCGCCGCCCTCGCGACCGGTGCCCGACTCCTTCACGCCGCCGAACGGCTGGCGCAGGTCGCGCACGTTCTGGCTGTTCACGAACACCATCCCGGCCTCGATGCCGCGTGCGAGGCGGTGCACCTTGCCGACGTCCTGCGTCCAGATGTACGACGCGAGCCCGTAGGACGTGTCGTTCGCGAGCCGCAGCCCTTCTTCCTCGTCCTCGAACGGGATCAGGCACGCGACCGGCCCGAAGATCTCTTCCTGCGCGATGCGCATCCGGTTGTCGACATCGGCGAACACGGTCGGCCGCACGAAGTTGCCGTTGCGCAGGTGGTTGGCGAGGCCGGCCGGCTTGTCCGCACCGCCCGCGACCACGCGCGCGCCTTCCTGCTCGCCGATCCGGATATAGCCGGTCACCTTCTCCCAGTGCTGGCGCGTGATCATCGCGCCGAGCTGCGTCGCCTGATCGGACGGGTCGCCAACCACCAGGTTGTTCGCGCGGCGCGCGAATTCCTGCACGAAGCGGTCGTAGATCGTGCGCTGCACGAAGATCCGCGAGCCCGCGGTACAGCGCTCGCCGTTGATCGAGAAGATCGTGAACAGCGATGCGTCGAGCGCGCGGTCGAAATCGGCATCGTCGAAAATCAGCACCGGCGACTTGCCGCCGAGCTCCATCGAGTACTTCTTCAGGCCAGCACGCTCCATGATCCGCTTGCCGGTGACCGTGCCGCCCGTGAACGACACCGCGCGCACGTCCGGATGGCGCACCAGTGCGTCGCCGGCGGTCGCGCCGTAGCCCTGCACGACGTTCAGCACGCCCGGCGGAATGCCGGCTTCGAGCGCGAGCCGGCCGAGCTGGTCGGCCGTCAGCGGCGACAGCTCCGACATCTTCAGCACGGCCGTGTTGCCGAGCGCGAGACACGGCGCCGTCTTCCACGTCGCGGTCATGAACGGCACGTTCCACGGCGACACCAGCGCGCACACGCCGACCGGCTGGTACAGCGTGTAGTTCAGCATCTGGTCGTCGACCGGATACGTGCGGCCGTTCATCTGCACACACACTTCCGCGAAGAAGTTGAAGTTCTCGGACGCGCGCGGAATCAGCTGCTTGCTCGTCTGTGTGATCGGCAGGCCGGTGTCCTGCGTCTCGAGCGCGGCGAGCATCGGCACGTTCTTCTCGATCAGCTCGCCCAGCTTGCGCATCAGCTTCGCGCGCTCCTTCGCGGGCGTGTTCGCCCACTTCGGGAATGCTTCCTTCGCGGCGCGCACGGCCGCGTCGACTTCGGCCTCGCCGGCCGACGCGACATCGGTGATCACGTCGCCCGTCGCGGGGTTCAGCGTCGTGAAGGTCTCGCGGCTCTCGACTTCGCGGCCGTCGATCCAGTGCTTGATGGTCATGTGCTCTCCTTGGGCGACGGGCTCAGCCGGCGCGATAGTAGTCTGCTTCGCCGACGATCGTGTTCACGAGCCGGCCGATCCCTTCGATTTCGGTCACCACTTCGTCGCCCGGCTTCGTGTCCGCCAGCCCTTCCGGCGTGCCGGTCAGGATCAGGTCGCCCGGCGAGAGCGTCATGAAACTGCTGATGTGCTCGATCAGCGCGGGTACGTCGAAGATCATGTCGCGCGTGCTGCCGCGCTGCGTCTCCTCGCCGTTCACCGTCGTGCGCAGCATCAGGTCGCCCGCATCGCCGATCTCGTCGCGGCTGACGAACCACGGCCCGAGCGGCGTGCAGGTGTCGCGGTTCTTCACGCGCAGGTTCGGGCGGTAGTAGTTTTCGAGGTAATCGCGGATCGCGTAGTCGTTCGCGACCGTGTAGCCGGCGACGTAGTCGAGCGCCTGCGCGCGGCTCACGTTGCGCGCCGGGCGGCCGATCACGACGGCCAGCTCGCACTCGTAGTGCATGTGCGTCGCGTCCGCCGGGCGCACGGTGCGCGAGCGGTGGCCGATGAACGTGTTCGGCCCCTTCAGGAAGATCAGCGGCTCGCTCGGCGCGTTGAACGCGAGTTCCTTCGCGTGGTCCGCGTAGTTCAGGCCGAGCGCGAACGTCGTGCGCGGCGCAACGGGCGGCAGCCACGTCACCCCGTCTTCGGCGATCACGCGCCCCGTGTCGAGGCGGAGCGCGCCGTCGCCGGCCGGTTCGGCCGCATGCAGTGCGCCGTTGTAGATCACGCGCGCCGTCTTCATCGTGCTTCCTCCGCAATCAGCGTATGCCGCAACGTGCCGATGCCGGCGGCGGCAATCTCGATCGTGCTGCCCGCGCGGGCACGCGGGGCGCCGCCCGCGACGCCGAGCAGCAGCACGTCGCCCGCGTCGAACGACATGAACGCCGTCACGTCGGCGATCAGTTCGCGCACCGGGCGGATCAGCGTGGCGGTCGATGCGGACACCGCGGCGGCGCCGTCGATCCGCACGGTCAGGCCGATCGCGTCGACATCGCCGAGCGCGGCCGCCGGCACGATCGCCGGGCCCAGCGGGCAGAAGCCGTCGCGGCACTTGAAGCGCACGGCCGGACGGTAGTAATCGGGATGCGGGACCGACACGTCGCTCGCGAGCGTGAAGCCGTGCACGTAGTCGAGCGCCTGCGCGGCCGGCACGCGCGTCGCGCGCCGCGAGAACACGACGGCCACCGACGCGCCGATCTCCAGCGCATCGATGCCCGCCGGCACGACGACGGCCGCGCCGTCCGCCGCATGCGTGTTGGCCGGCTTGATGTAAAGGATCGGCGCCTGCGGCGGACGGCCGTAAGGCGGTGCGTGCACGGCATCGCCGAGCGCGTCGAGTGCGGCGCGCTCGTTGAGCAGCGCACCGTAGACGGTACCGATGGCGACCGGCAGCGGCGGCGCCGCGGCGGTCCTGCAAGACAGCTCCATGCGTCATTCCCCTGCCGCGCGTCGCGGCGCATCGTCAATAGTTAACATCTTAAGTAAACAATCGGATGCTGGCAACCTCGATTACCCTGATACATGAAATTCATCACCGTCGGCTGTTAAGATTGCTGCGTCCCCGTCCATTCCCCACCCCGATGAACCGTACGCTCGACCATCGCAACCTGGCCATGCTGCTGCTCGAGGCCCGCGAAACGCTGATGGGCCTGTTCCGCCCCATTCTCAAGGAATTCGCGCTGACCGAACAGCAATGGCGGATCATCCGCGTGCTCGACGGCGAACCGGCGCACGCGCTCGAAGCGGGACAGATCGCCCGCCGCTGCTGTATCCTGAGCCCGAGTCTCACGGGCGTGCTGGAACGGATGGAACGCGACGGCCTGATTACACGCACGCGCGCGCAGGAAGATCAGCGCCGGCTGCTGGTGAGCCTGACGCCGCAAAGCAAGAAGCTGGTGACCGAAATCGGCCCGCGCATCGACGAGCAGTATCGTCAGCTCGAAGCGCGTTTCGGCCAGGACGGCCTGGACGACATCTACCGTGCGCTCGACCGGCTGATCGAACTCGGCAGCCCGTCGTAGGGCCTGCCGCCGCCGGACCGCCGCGTGCGGCGGCGAATCAAACCCGGGAATCGGCAAGCCCCGAACCGCGCGGGCCGTCAGTGCAGCGCGCCGCGCATCAGTTCGGTCACCGCGACGCCGCGCGACGTGCGCATGCATTCCTCGACGTAATCGACGAACGGCAGCGGCTCGAAATCGATTTCATCGCGCACGCGGCGGTTGTCGAACACGCGATCGACCATCGCGAACTCCGCGCAACGCTGCAAGGCCCGGCCGATCACGCGCTCGAGCGCCGGCTCGGACCGCCCGAGCACGTCGCGCACCACGAGCGGCAGTTCGGCCGGCGCACAGGCCGCGTAGCGCGGCGCGCCCGTCATGCCGGCCGCCTCGTCCATCGCGCGCACGATCTGCGCGACCTGCGGCGCCTCGTCGCCGGCCGACACGTGGTACACGTCGTGCATCAGCGTCGGCTTCACGGCCAGCAGCATCGTCGCGCGCGCGACGTCGTCGACCGACACGATGTCGATGCGCGTCATCGGCCGCGCGGTGAAGCGCCGCGCGGCATGCGCGACGCGGAACATCCAGAACGAATTCGGCGCGGGCCGCGTGCCGAGCACCGTGTGACCGACGACGTGCGACGGACGCACGACGACGAGCGGCAGCCCGAGCGCGCGCAGGCGCTGCTCCGTTTCCGCCTTCGCCTGCAGATAGTCCGCCGCGAGCACCGCGCCGTGCAACCCGTCGCGGCCCCGCGCCGCGCCGTTCGGCGCCGTACCCGCCGTCGCCTCGTACACGATCCCGCCGCGGCCCGCATGCGCATAGGCGGTCCCGACGTACACGAAACGCTGCAGCTGCGGTGCGTGCGCGAACCGCTCGGCAAAACGCAGCGAATCGGCAAGGTCGGCCTGCAGGTGCGCACCGTCGGCCGGCGACGCATGGCCCGCGCAATGGATCACGTGCGTCGCGCCGGCGAGACGCGGGGCGTCGGTGCCCTGCCACACGTCGCCGAGCCCGCCGACGGCCACGTTCGCGTCGCCGAGACGCGATGCCCAGTATGGCGCGAGCCCCGCGCGCAACGCCGCTTCGCGCAAACGCGCGACCGCGTGGCCGCGATTCTCGGCGCGCACCACACACACGATCCGCTCGAGCAACCCTGCGTTGACGAGCGCCGTCAGTACGGTACTGCCGATGAAGCCGGTGGCGCCGGTGAGCACCAGCCGCCCGACGTTGGCCGCCGCGACCGGTGCGCTGGCCGGCGACACGAGGCTCGTGCGCCAGTTGAGCGACAACGCGGTTTTCCAGATCAGCACGATAGTCTCCTTCGAAGAATCGGCCGGACGGCGCGGCGGTTCCGGATCGCGGAACCGCGCACGGCCGTCGGCCGGGCCGGGGCCGACGCTCGCCCCCGGCAGTCCCGATCGGGCTGCGGCCCACGATCGCGTCGATCGCGTCGCTGGCACGAGGCGGCGGCCCGCCACGGACGGGCGTCCGCGGCGCAGGATCGGGAAATGTCCAGTGTGGGGCCCGATCGCCCGCAAGTCTGTCCCGAAAGTTTCGTGAAAGTGTGTGGATTTGTATGCGAATGTCGGAGTGTGTCGTGCCGGCCGGTGCGTCAAACCGCTGAAACGACCGGTCAGGCAGCACCCGGGATGCTGGCTTGACGGGACGGCCGGCGCTTCGAGGCTTCGCTTCGGGTCTTCGCTTCGGCGCGACACTTCGACGCGGCCTCCCCCAGGTCATCGCATGTCCGGGACGCGCCACCTTCCGGTCACGGCGCGCGGATCGTGCTGCCGCCTGCGTTAGCGCGCGTCGGCGGATTCCCTGTGAATCGTCTGACGTCGTTTCATCTGAAACGGCTATAGACACAATGCGGATTTATTGCGGATTATCACTTGCGTTTCACCACAGTCTATCTAGACTGGTCAAACCAAAACGGTCGAATGTGTCATTTTCTTCAGGAGACGATCCAATGCGCCTCACTATTCGGATTAATGGCAGCGAATCGGCAACCCGCAACACCTTCGCGGTGCTGTGGGTCGATACCGACGAGGGGCTGTGGTCACGCGAGGCACACCAGGGCATCGATCTTCCGACCTGGGGCAAGGTTCGGGACGTAGAAGGCGCGATGGCCCTCTGCGCGGCCGACAGCGGGAAAGCCGTGTGCCAGTTGAAGGGCCTGTCGTTCAGCGCGACGCAGCGCGAACAAGGTCCCGCGGTGCTCGCCGGCGAGCACCCCGACGGCGCGTGGCGCCTGCAGGCGGTCGATCGTTCCACGGTGGAGCCGGAATACCACGAATTTATTGCCGTCGCGCGATAGGTATTTTTGACGGCAATCCTCTGCGGTTTTCGGGTTTATTCCGGTTTCCGCGATATTCATTTCGATATTCAGCAATAACGGCGCCTCTCTCCGAGGCGCTTTTTATTTTCCGGTCCCGTAAATAATCGGGGCCGGGTTAATTGAACCGCGGTGGCGGCAACGATCCGCCCGCCCGTCCCGATTCCGTCGGCGGCAGCGAGCCACGCTGCGCCGCCGCTTCCTCCTCCCTCCCGCCTTTTCCGCTCGCGCCACGCTGGAAATGCGCATCTTTTACGGGGCCGAAACACACTTTCCCCACATGATGTTTACTCATTTATTACAATCGCATTATTCCGACTGACTTGCCGCCGTCCGGCGGCCCGACCCGGCCCTTGCATGAGCGTGAAAAAGAAGACCCACCCCGCCGATCCGTACGCCGCCGCGACCAAGCACCCGATGCTCGCGTCGCGCCTGCCGATGTGGCGCTCGAAGATGGTCGTGATCATGGTGTCCCTCGGTTTCGCCGCGCTGATCGGACGCGCGTTCTGGGTGCAGGTCGCGAACCAGGATTTCTACGTCGGCCAAGGCCAGAAACGCTACCAGCGCACGATCGAGCTCGACGCGATGCGCGGGCGCATCGTCGACCGCAACGGTGCGATGCTCGCGGTCAGCCTGTCGACCTATGAAATCTGGGCGAACCCGAAGCAGGTCGCCGAAATCGACTATCCGCAGATCGCGAAGCTGCTCGACATGCCGCTCGCGGAAGTGAAGCGCCGCCTGCGCAACGACCGTACGTTCGTGCTGCTCAAGCGGCAGATCGACGCCGACACGGCGAGCCGGCTGGACAAGCTCGAGATCGACGGCATCACGCAGATCGCCGATTCGAAGCGCTTCTATCCGGAAGGCGAATCGGCCGCGCACGTGGTCGGCTTCACCAACGTCGAGGACAAGGGCCAGGAAGGCGTCGAACTCGCGGCGAACGGGCGGCTGTCCGGTACATCCGGGCAGCGCGAGGTGATCCGCGACCGGCTTGGCCGCATCGTGTCCGACACGCGCCCGCTCGTGCCCGCGCAGCACGGCGCGACGATCGAGCTGACGATCGACCGGCGCATCCAGCAGCTCGCGTTCAGCCAGCTCAAGGCCGCGGTGCTCGAGAACAACGCGATGGCCGGCAGCGTCGTCGTGCTCGACGCGCAGAACGGCGAAATCCTCGCGCTCGCGAACTACCCGACCTTCGATCCGAACGACCGTGCCCGTCTGACGGGCCAGCAGCTGCGCAACCGCGCGGTGATCGACACGTTCGAGCCGGGTTCGACGATCAAGCCGCTCGTCGTCGCGCTGTCGATCGACGAGCGCAAGGTCACGCCGAACACGATCATCAATACGTCGCCCGGCACCTACAAGATCGGCCCGGCCGTGATCCACGACACGTCGAACCACGGCTCGCTGACCGTGTCGCAGGCGCTGCAGAAGTCGAGCAACGTCGCGCTCGCGAAGCTGGCGCTGAACCTGCCCGCCGAAACGATCTGGAACAAGTACCAGGAATACGGGATCGGCCGCGCGCCGGAGCTGACGTTTCCGGGTGTCGCGTCGGGCCGCCTGCGCGGCTACAAGCGCTGGCGGCCGATCGAGCAGGCGACGATGGCGTACGGCTACGGGCTGTCGATGTCGCTGCTGCAGATCGCGCAGACCTACACCGCCTATGCGGGCGACGGCACGCTGCACCCGGTGTCGCTGCTGAAGAACGGTTCCGACCCGAAGACGATCGAGGCCCATCGCGGCCACCGCGTGACGTCGCCGCAAACCGCGGCGGCGATCCGCGCGATGCTCGAGTCGGCGGTCGGCGAAGGCGGCACGGGGCGCCGCGCGCGCGTCGACGGCTACCGGATCGGCGGCAAGACGGGCACGGCGCGCAAGCAGGTCGGCGCGACCTATGCGAAGGGCAAGTACCGCGCCCTGTTCGCGGGGATGGCGCCGATGAGCGACCCGCGCCTGATCGTCGCGGTGATGATCGACGAGCCGCGCGGCAAGGGCTATTACGGCGGCACGGTGGCCGGCCCGGTGTTCTCGTCGGTCACGAGCGGCTCGCTGCAATTGCTCGGCGTGCCGCCCGACGCACCGGTCGAGCCGACGCCGAATGCGCCGGTCAAGGCTGCCGCACCGCAGAAGGCGGTCGCGACGCCGAAGGCCGCGGTGCAACCGAAGACGGCAGCCGGGCAGAAGGCGTCGGCACCTGTGAAAACGGCCGCGCAATCCGGCGCGGCCGTACGGACGAAGGCGGCGGCTGGCTGAAGCCGCCGGGGCGTACTCGGCTCAGCTCGGCGAGCGGCGAGCGGCGAGCGGCAAGCAGGTCGACCATGCGCTACACACTGTTCCTCGCAAACGCCCTTCCGTTCGCCGGCACAATCCCGCTTGTCCGCGCGAACCCGGCCCGCGCGACCGTCAATGCGCGTGCGCGGCCGCCACCGGCTCAGCCATCCTGCCGAGCACGTGCTCGGTCATCCCGCGCGCGAGTTCGCTCTCGCCCATGAACACGGTGCCGATGCCCTCGCTCGACAGCAAGTCGGCCTCGTCGCTGCTGTTCGTGCACAGCACGACCTCCAGCGCCGGATTGAGCGTGCGCGAGATCTCGACGATCTGCCGCACGTCGAACACATCCGGCAGCGTGACGACCAGCATCCCGGCGCGCGCGATATGCGCCTGCACGAGTACGACCGGCTCGATCGCGTCGCCCGACACGGCCGCGACGCCGTCCTCGCGCAGCTTCTCGACGAGCTCGCGATTTTGCTCGACGACGACATAGGCGATCCCGCGCTCGTCCAGCGCATGCGCGATCCGCGTGCCGACCTTGCCGTAGCCCACGATCACCACCTGGCCGGTCAGGTGCGTCTGCGGCGTCGACATCGGCAGCGCGGCGAGCGGATCGTCGCGTGCCTCGAGCTTGCGCGCGAACGCCGAATGCTTGCGGATCCACGCGAGCGCCGGATCGATCATCGCAAACAGCAGCGTGTTCATGGCGATCGAGATCAGCGCGACCGCGAGAATCAGGCTCTGCCCCTCGGCCGACAGCAGCCCGAGCGCACGGCCGAGCCCCGCGAGGATGAACGAAAACTCGCCGATCTGCGCGAGGCCCGCGCCGACCGTCAGCGCGGTGTTCAGCGGATAACGGAACGCGATCACGAGCGCGACCGCCGCGAGCGTCTTGCCGATCAGCACGATCGCGGCGACCTCGATCACGTGCAGCGGCTCGGCGAGCAGCACCTTCGGGTCGAACAGCATCCCGACCGAAATGAAGAACAGCACCGAGAACGCGTCGCGCAGCGGCAGCGTCTCGTCGGCCGCGCGCCGGCTGAACTCCGACTCGCGCATCATCATCCCGGCGAAGAACGCGCCGAGCGCGAACGATACGTCGAACAGCTTCGCCGCGCCGAACGCGATGCCGACCGCCGCGGCAATCATGCAAAGCGTGAACAGCTCGCGCGAACCGGTGCGCGCGACGAGCCACAGGATGCGCGGAAACACGCGCTTGCCGACCACGAGCATCAGCGCGATGAACGCGGCGACCTTCAGCATCGTGACGCCGAGCGTGCCCCACACGCTGCCGCCGGCCGCATGCGCGTCGCCGGGCGGCGTGCCGCCGAGCAGCCCCGCGACGGGCGGCAGCAGCACGAGCACGAGCACCATCACGAGATCCTCGACGACGAGCCAGCCGACCGCGATGCGCCCGTTCACCGTTTCGACGAGCCCGCGCCCCTCGAGCGCCCGCAACAGCACGACCGTGCTCGCGACCGACAGCGCGAGCCCGAACACGAGCGCCGCGCCGAGGCTCCAGCCCCACGTGAGCGCGAGACCGCCGCCGAGCAGCGTCGCGACGGTAATCTGGACGACGGCCCCCGGCAGCGCGATCTTGCGCACCGCGAGCAGGTCGCCCAGCGAGAAATGGAGGCCGACGCCGAACATCAGCAGCATCACGCCGACTTCGGCGAGCTGCTGCGCGAGCGACAGGTCGCCGACGAAACCGGGCGTGCCGGGGCCGATCACGATCCCGGCGAGCAGATAGCCGACGAGCGGCGGCATTTTCAGCAGCGACGCGAGGTAACCGAAGATCATCGCGAGACCGAAACCGGCCGCGAGCAACGCAATCAGGCTGACGTCATGAGGCATCCCCCCTCCCAAGGTCTTGTAACTATTTAGTAAGGTTCAAGAATGGAAGGATAAGGGATGAGACGGACAAATGGCGCGCCACCGCGAAAAATTCGCGGTGGCGCGCCATTGCAGGGTACAACCCCGGGGCGGGCGGAACGCGCCCCGCGGGCCGGCCGGCGCCGCGAGGCGGATCGATCGATCGGGCGGCGGCGGGGCCGAAGCCCCGCCGCGTGCGTCAGCGCGACGCCTGCGGGAACCGCGCGCCCGGCGGCGGCTCCGGCCGCGTCGACGGCGTGCCCTTGCGCACCTTCGCGACCTGCGCGGCCGTGATCGCCGCGCCCGTATTGCCCCAGCTCGTCCGCACGAAGTTCGACACGTCCGCGACTTCCTGGTCCGACAGGCGCCAGCCGAACGGCGGCATCGTGAAAGTCGACGGTGCCGTGTGCGTCCCCTCCAGCGCGCTGCCTTCCAGCACGACGTGGATCAGCGACGTCGGATCGTCGCCCTGCACGACCGGGTTGCCGGCGAGCGCCGGGAACACGCGCGTGTAGCCGTGGCCGTCGCTGCGGTGGCAGGCCATGCAGTTGTCGCGATAGACGGCGGCGCCCGGCTTGCTCGCGTCGCCGGTCTGCAGCGCCTTCGCCGCGGCCGCGTCGTACACGTGCGGCTGCTGGCCCTGCACGCGCGGCGGCAACGTCTTCAGGTAGCGCGCGATCGCGGTCAGGTCGGCATCGTTCATGTGCTGCATGCTGTGGCCGACCACGTCCGTCATCCCGCCGAACGCGGCCGTGCGCAGCGTGCGGCCGGTCTTCAGGAACTGCACGATCTCGGTTTCGTTCCACGTGCCGAGCCCGGTGCGCGGCTCGCCGCGCAGGCTCGTCGGCACCCAGCCGTCGATCGCCGCGCCGCCGGCCAGGAAGTCGAGGCCGCCCGCGTCGGTCAGCGCGCGCTCCTGCATCGTCACCGCGCGCGGCGTGTGGCACGCGCCGCAATGGCCGAGACCCTGCACGAGATACGCGCCGCGCGCGACCACCGGATCGGTGTACGGCGCCGCATCGAACGGCTTCGGCGTCGGCGCGAACATCTTGCGCCAGAACGTCAGCGGCCAGCGCATCGACAGCGGCCACACGATGTCGACCGCGCGGTTCTCGTGCTCGACCGGCGCGACGCCGTGCATGAAGTATGCGTACAGCGCCTTCACGTCGTCGTCGGAGAGGCGCGCGTACGACGGGAACGGCATCGCCGGGTACATGGTGTCGCCGTTCTTGCGGACGCCCTGGCGCACCGCGTGCGTGAAGTCGTCGAGCGTCCAGCCGCCGAGGCCCGTCTTCGGGTCCGGCGTGATGTTGGTCGAATAGATCGCGCCGATCGGCGTGTCGAACTTCAGCCCGCCCGCGAACGGCTTGCCGCCGCTCGCGGTATGGCACGCGATGCAGTCGCCCGCGCGGGCCAGATATTCGCCGCGCTTGACGAGGTTCGCGTCGGCCGACTGTGCGACCGGTGCGGCTGCCGGGCCCGAAGCCGCGGCGGGCGCGGATGCCGGCTGCGCGAACGCGGCGCCGCCCGCGAGACCGAACGCCGCCCATGCCGTGCCGGTCGCCAGTGCGCGCCGCAGCGGGGAAATTCGGCGCGTGGCGTTGGGGTGGTTCACTGTCCTCTTCATACGGTCACCAGCGGGGCGGGATTTTTCAGGTATTGCTCGCGGATCGCACGTGCCGACCAGTAGGCCAGCGCCGCGATGATCCCGGTCGGGTTGTAGCCGATGCCCTGCGGCAGCGCCGACGCGCCCATCACGAACACGTTGTGCACGTCCCAGCACTGCAGGTAGCGGTTCAGCACGCTCGTCTTCGGATCGGTGCCCATGATCGCGCCGCCGACCAGGTGGGTCGTCTGGTACGCGCGCGAATCGAAGTGCTTGCCGAACTCGCGCGTCGACACGCCGATCGCCTTCGGCCCCATCGCCTCCGCGATCTTCTTCATCTGCCCGGTCACGTACTGCGCCATCTTGATGTCGTTGTCCTTCCAGTCGAAGGTCATCCGCAAGAGCGGCTGGCCGTACGAATCGCGATAGGTCGGATCGAGGTCGAGGTACACGTCGCGGTACGACATGTTCGTGCCGTGCGCGTCCATCGAGATCGTGTGCGCGTAGTTGTCCTTCACGGCCTTCTTCCACGCGGCGCCCCACTGCGGCGTGCCCGGCGGCGTCGCGATGCCGCTGATCGGCTTCACGCCGGCCTGGTTCACCCACAGCGGCGAGCCGCCGACGAAGCCGAGCGGGCCATGGTCGAAGTTGTCCGCGTTGAAGTCGTCCACCGCGACACCGTTGCCGCCCGCACCGATGAACGGGTTCGTGAACGTGTCCTTGTCGAAGAACGCCTTGATCGTCGACAGGTTCTGGTACGCGAAATTGCGGCCCACCACGCCCTCGCCCGAGATCGGGTCGTACGGCTTGCCGATGCCCGACAGCAGCAGCAGGTGCACGTTGTGATACTGGAACGCGGCGACGATCACCAGATCGGCCGGCTGGTGCACTTCACGGCCGGCCGGATCGACGTAGGTGACGCCCGTCGCGCGCTTCTTCGTGTCGTCGAGGTCCACGCGCAGCACGTGGCACTTCGAGCGCAATTCGAAGTTCGGCACCTGCTTCAGCGCGGGCAGGATGTTCAGGTTCGGCGACGCCTTCGAGTACATGTAGCACGCGTAGCCGCTGCAATAGCCGCAGAAGTTGCACGGCCCCATCTGCACGCCGTACGGGTTCGTGTACGGACCCGACGTGTTCGCCGACGGCAGCCGGTACGGATGCAGCCCGAGCGACTTCGCGGCATCGGAGAAGCGCTGCGCCGAATACGTATTGAGCTGTGCGGGCAGCGGGAAGTTGTCGCTGCGGTTCGCCTCGAACACGTTGCCGTCGCCGACCACCTTGCCGCCGACCTTGTACGCCTGCCCCGACGTGCCGAACACCTTCTCGGCGAAGTCGAAATACGGCTCGAGCTCGTCGTAGCTGACGCCGGTGTCCTGGATCGTCATTCCTGCGGGGATGAACTTCTTGCCGTAGCGCTCTTCGTAGTGGCTGCGCAGGCGCAGCTCTTCCGGCGTGATCCGGAAATGCACGCCCGACCAGTGCAGCCCCGCGCCGCCGACGCCCTCGCCCGGCAGGAACGCGGCGAGCTGCCGGTACGGCAGCGCGGTGTCCTGCACGCCATGGCGGATCGACACGGTCGTCTTCGACAGGTCGAGGAACAGCTTCTTGCGGATGTTGTAGGTCAGCTCGTCGATCGTGTTCGGATACGCGCCGTCCGGATAGGTGTCGCGATACTCGCCGCGCTCGAGCGCGACGACGTTCAGGCCCGCTTCGGTCAGTTCCTTCGCGAGAATCGCACCGGTCCAGCCGAAGCCGACGATCACCGCATCGACATGCGGCTTCTTTTCTGCGGCCATCAGGTGCGCTCCCCGTTGATCGAGACGGGGCCGTACGGATAGGGCTTGCCGTTCTGGTTGACGAAATCCATGAAGTCGGCGCGCGCGCCCGGAAAGCCGATCATCTTCCACGCGGCCATGTCGTGATTGCCGCCATGCACCGGATCGCAGAAGTAGCCTTCGCGCGTGTTCTGCAGCAACTGGCCGAAGAACACGCCGGGCGGCACGTCGTCGATCTGCGCGCCGCCCTTCTCCAGCGCGCCGAGCACGGTGTCGCGGGTCGGCGCGTCGAGGTCGGCGAACGCCTTGCCGTGGGCCTTTTCGCAATAGCGGTTGACCGCCGCGATGCCGAGCCGGTAGATGTCGCGCGGCACGAGCTTGAGCTGGTAGCCGAGCTCGGGCACGCCCTGCTGGAACGGCCCCTGCATGTACCACGTCGCGCCGTGCGCGTACGGGGTTTCCATCTGGCGGTCGATGAATTCGGGCACGCCGGATTCGAGCGCGCCGGGGCCTTCGGCGTCGGCCGGGATCAGCCGGTCGACGGCGGCCTGGACGAACGCCCACTCCTTTGCGTCGAAGAAGGTCGGCTTGTACGGCGCACGTTCGGCGCCGACCGACGCGGTGGCGGCATTGCCGGCCGTGGTCGAGGACGACGACGAGCGCAGGTCGCAACCGGCGACCGACGCGATCGGCACGAGCGCGACCGACGTGCGCAGGAAACGGCGACGCGAATTGGGTTTGTCGGGTGGCGTGGACATGGTCGGATGTTGATCGTTGGGGAGCGTGGTTCGGGCACGCGCATTCCGGATGCGCCATGCCCGACACGGTAGCCATGCCGCACGCGGCCGGCCGTCCTGTTCTTGCGATGTTGCGAACAACCTCGATGCAGGGGCCGGCCGCACACTGCGCGGTGGCGCCGTCATGCTGCCGCGCGCGTGCCGGTTCCGGCGCACTGCGCGGGGTCGACCTCTTCGCGGGTCTGATCGTCGGACAAATAGCGGCCTACCGCCCGCATCTGCCCGTCATCGCCATGGCCCTATTCAACTTAGACGCCGCACCGGCCAACGGCAAGTGCAACGATCACGACCCTCATTCCGGGCCCGGCGACAAATGCCGCGAATTATAGATGGAACCGGTTCCATTTTCATAGAGATCAATGCAATTCATTACATCGAAAACCGCAACAATGGGGAAATCGTTTTCCGGAATACGCAAGAGCCGTGACGTGGTCGCATCGTCGATCGCCGGGCCGGACGCACGTGCGGGTCTCGCCCGAGCGGCACCTGTCGTTTTTTTGGGGAATGCGCTGCCCGCGCCGGTCGGCGCTGTCCGATACGGCGCCCGCGACGCGCGTTACGGCTCCACTCGCGGCAAAACCTCCGCCCCGTTCGGTGCGGGGCTCACCACTGCCACAGCATCGACGCGATCGACAACGCGAGCGCCGCGCACAGCGGCGAGTAACACAGGCTGTCCATGCGCGCGAAACGCGACCCGCGAACCCGCTTGAAGAAGCCGACGTAGCGGAAATCGCCGACCGCGCGCACCGCGAAGATCAATGCGAGCGCAACGACCGCGAACGCGATCGCGCCGGGATACAGGTTCGGCCACAGCCAGCCCGCGCGCGACGCCACCGCGCATGCGCCGGCCAGCAACGCCGCCGCGACGGCGAGCGTGCCGGGCGCGGTCGGCCGCAGCAGCGGTACGCCGTCCTGTTCCGGAATGGCCGCACGCTTGCCGAGCCGTCCGCCGCACGCCCAGTAGACGTGAACGAGTGCGATCGCACAAAGCGTCGGCACGCTGAAATACGCGCCCGTCATGTCGGTAAGGTTCCTTGTCTCATCGTGTCGTTGTGTCGTGACCCAGCCGGAACGAGTCCGGCGCGCGGCCCCGTTCCGCGCCACCCGAGACGATACCCAAACCGCATGCCGCATGCATTGCGACGTCCGGTCGCAATACGTCATGTCGCGTCATGCCGCGTGTTGCGGTGCAGTGCGCGTGCATCGTGCCTCGGGCCGCCGCTTGACTTCCCTCCGGGCACCGCTACCCTGTTATTCCAATACGGCACGCGAACCGTGAATGCGCAACCGTCGCACACGTGCCGTTCGCCGGCACGCACGGTCGGACGATCGCGGCACGCCCGGGCACGACAACCATGACGAATACCCATGGAGGCGACTCATGCTGATCGGTGTGCCGAAGGAGATCAAGAACCACGAATACCGCGTCGGCCTCACGCCGGCCGGCGCACATGAACTCACGCGGCACGGCCATCGCGTGCTCGTGCAGCGCGGCGCGGGCACCGCGATCGGCCTGCTCGACGACGACTACACGGCCGCCGGCGCGGCATTGTGCGACGACGCGCGCGACATCTTCGCGCGCGCCGACATGATCATCAAGGTCAAGGAGCCGCAAGCGGCAGAGTGCGCGATGCTGCGGCGCGGACAGATTCTCTATACGTATCTGCATCTCGCGCCCGATCCCGGGCAGGCAGCCGCGCTCGTGAAGTCCGGCGCGGTCTGCATCGCGTACGAAACCGTGACGGGCCCCGGCGGCGGGCTGCCGCTGCTCGCGCCGATGAGCGAGGTCGCGGGGCGGATGTCGATCCAGGTCGCGGCGACGCACCTCGAAAGCCCGCGCGGCGGCCGCGGCGTGCTGATGGCCGGCGTGCCCGGCGTGCCGGCCGCGCACGTCGTGGTGCTCGGCGCGGGCGTGGTGGGCACCGGTGCACTGCAGATGGCGGTCGGCCTCGGCGCACGCGTCACCGTGCTCGACACGAACGTAGGCCGGCTGCGCCAGCTCGACCTGATCTTCGCGAACCGGATCGCGACCGTCTGCTCGAACGCGCACACGATCGACGAGGCCGTGCGCGACGCCGACGTCGTGATCGGCGCGGTGCTCGTGCCGGGTGCGTCGGCGCCGCGGCTCGTCACGCGCGACATGATCGCGACGATGCGCACGGGTGCCGTCGTGGTCGACGTCGCGATCGACCAGGGCGGCTGCTTCGAGACATCGCATGCAACGACGCATGCGCAGCCGACCTTCGTCGTCGACGGCGTCGTGCACTACTGCGTCGCGAACATGCCCGGCGCGGTCGCGCGCACGTCGACGTTCGCGTTGAACAACGCGACGCTCGGACACGCGCTCGCGCTCGCCGACAAGGGCTGGAAACGCGCGATGGCCGACGACCCGCATCTGCGCGCGGGCCTGAACGTATGCGACGGCCGCATCACGTACGAGGCCGTCGCGCTGGCGCTCGGCCTGCCGTACGTACCGGCGGAAGCCGTGCTGGCCTGACTTCGGCGCGCGGGCCGACGTGCGCCGTCACGCACCCTTCGGGCGGCCGCGCTTCGACGCGCCGCTCGCGCCGGCCATCGTGCGCGCCAGCAGTGGCCGCAGTTGCGCGAGCGTGCGTGTGTTGAGCACGTCCTGTCGCGTGAGCCACCCGCGCCGCGCCTGGCCGATACCGTATTCGAGGTGGTCCAGATCGTCCGCGCACCGCGCGTCCGAGCCGATCGCCACCGCGACGCCGGCTTTCGCGGCCTCGCGGCACCAGACATCCGGCAGATCGAGCCGCCGCGGGTCGCCGTCGAGCTCGACGAAGCAGTGGCGCGCGGCGGCGGCGGCGAGCACGCGCGGCACGTCGAGTTCGCATGCGTCGCGCTCGCCGAGCAGCCGGCCGGTCGGGTGCGCGAGGATCGTGAAATACGGATGCGCCATCGCGCGCAGGATCCGCTCGGTCTGCGCGTCGCCCGGCAGGTCGAAGCCGTCGCGCACCGCGCCGACGACGAGGTCGAGCCGGCCAAGCACGTCGTCGCGCACATCGAGGCTGCCGTCCTCTCGAATGCCGGCCTCGACGCCCTTCAGCAGCACGAAGTCGTCGAACGACGCGTTGAGGCGGTCGATCTCTTCGATCTGCCGCACGAGCCAGTCGCCATCGGTGCGGCCGGCGTCGGCATCCGGTGTGCGATCGGTGACGGCCAGATACGCGAGCCCGCGCGCCCGTGCCGCGTCCGCCATCGCGCGCAGGCTGTCGCGTCCGGCCGATGCATCGGTATGCGCATGCAGATCGCCATGAACATGCTTGCGTTCGACCAGCGCCGGCAGCGCGCCGATGCGCGACGCGTCGATCTCGCCGCGGTCCTCGCGTAACTCGGGCGGCACCCGGTGAAGGCCGATCGCTTCGTAGACGGAGGCCTCCGTCGCGCCCGCGATCCGCTCGTCGCCGCGAAATACGCCGTATTCGTTGACCTTCAGGCCGCCGGCCTGCGCGATCCGGCGCAGCGCGATGTTGTGTGCCTTCGATCCCGTGAAATAGACGAGCGCCGCGCCGAACGCGTCGGCATCGACGACGCGCAGGTCCACCTGCAGCCCGTTGCCGAGCACGGCGCTCGAACGCGTCTTGCCGTTCGCCAGCACGCGCGCGACCTCGCCGTAGCCGACGAACGCATCGGCCACGGCGGCCGGATCGCGTGCGGTCACGAGGATGTCGAGATCGCCGACCGTCTCGCGACAACGGCGAAAGCTGCCGGCCGGCACCACTTCGCCGACGCCGGCCACCTTGCGCAGGCGCTCGAGCAACGGCATCAGCGATTGCGCGGCATCCGGCAGCAGGAAGCGCTGTGGCTCGCGCTTCAGGCGGTCTTCGATCGCGTCGAGCAGATGTGCTTCGGTCTTCGCGCCGAAGCCCGGCAGCGCGCGCACGTGCCCGCTCTTCGCTTCGGCGCGCAGCTGTTCGAGCGAGTCGACGTGCAAGGCATCATGCAGCGCCTTGACGCGTTTCGCGCCGAGCCCCGGCACGTCGAGCAGTTCGACGATTGCACCCGGCAATGCATGGCGCAGCGTTTGCTGCAGTTCGCAGGTGCCGGTCGCGGCGATCTCGCGCAGCTTCGCCGCGAGATCGGCACCGATCGATGGAATCTGCCCGAGATTGCCGCCGTTCGCGATCATCGCCGGAATGTCGCGCCCGTAGTCGGCAATCGTACGGGCCGCGTTGCGATAGGCGCGCACCCTGAACGGGTTGGCGCCCTGGATCTCGAGCATGTCGGCGATTTCGGCGAAGACGGCCGCGCACTCGGCATTGTGGATCGGCATGATCGGCGTGGCTCCCTTCCACGTGGATGGCACCGTGCGCTGGCGCGCCGGCGTCTGCCCGCCCGGCGCCGCATGTCGACGGCGGCGGGCGCCCGTTGGTCATCCTGCGCCGATTGCCCGTGTCGTGCCGCGCGGGGCACGCTGCTTGTGCGGCCCCTGCGCCGACGTCAGAGCGATGCGCGCGGTGTCGTCGCGTAGCGACGCTCGTACACCGACTGGCAATGCCTGCAACGCTCGGCGGTCGGGCGCGCGAGCAGACGCTCGTAGCCGACCGGCGCATCGCAATCGATGCACTCGCCGTAGCTGCCGTCGCGCATGCGCTGCTGCGCGCGCCCGATCGCACGCAACTCGGCCAGCTTCATCCCGATCAGCGCGTGATCCACGTCGACGAACAGATCGGCATTTGCCTCGTCGCCCTCGTCCGGCGCCGCGCCGGCGAGCTCCGCGTAGGACTCCGACGCGCGCTGGTCCTCGCTCGTGCGGATATCCGCCCGCAACGTCTGCTCGCTCTCGGTCAGCCGCCGCTGCAGCGTCTGCCGTTGTTCTTGATCGAGCGCCATCGCCGTCTCTCCTTTTCCGGGTTCCGCGCAATGAGGCATGCGGCGCGCGGTTGTCGCGCCGGTGCACGCCCGGCCGCACGAAGTGCCGGACGCATTCGACGCAGCATAAACCCAATGTCCACGCATGTGTTGATCGGCGTCAGCGCCCGCACCGTGCGCGCGAAAACCGGGGACCGACGCGAAAACCCCGCGCGGTCGCATTCGTCTGACGCAGCCGCCGTTGAGGTCGATCAATCCCCTGTAAAAAGTTGCGTCATAGATTGAAAGCATGCGCGGCGAATCCGCGGCTTTCCGGGAGAACGTCATGTTGTTCGGCGTCGTCATCTGGGTGGCCCTTGCGGCCCTCTTCCCGACGATGGTCGTGCCGACGATCCAGCACGCCATCCAGCCGTCGAGCGCGCAAGCCGCGCCCGACGCCAGCCCCACCGTCTCGCCCGCTGCATTGCCGGCCGCCGCTCAGCCGCCGGCGGACAGCTGAAGCGCGGTTGCGGGCTCGCTGTTGCGGGACGCGTCGTATCGAGGCCGCACCAGATACTTCGCAATCCTCTTCATCAGAATGCGTTGCGCCCGACGAAGCCGCGCACGACCGTCATCAGGATGATCTTCATGTCGAACCAGAAGCTCCAGTTCTGCATGTAGAACAGGTCGAACTTCACGCGTGCGGCCATCGCCTCGACCTTGCGCGTCTCGCCGCGATAGCCGTTCACCTGCGCCCACCCCGTGATCCCCGGCCGTACGCGATAGCGATACATGTAGCAGTCGATCAGTTGCCGGTAGAAGTCGTCGTGTTCGATCGCGTGCGGACGCGGGCCGACCACCGACATCTGGCCGAACAGCACGTTGAAGAACTGCGGCAGCTCGTCGAGCGACGTGCGCCGCAGGAACGCGCCGACCGGCGTGATGCGCGCATCGTTGCGCGCGGCCTGCCGCACGACCCCGGGCTGTGCGCGATGCGTGCGCATCGTCCTGAACTTGAGGATATGGAACTCGCGCCCGTCGGCTCCCTTGCGGCGCTGCCTGAACAAGACGGGCCCGGGCGACGACAGCTTCACCGCGATCGCCAGCACCGCGAGCAGCGGCAGCAGCGGGATCAGCACCGCGACCGCGAACAACCTGTCGAACGCGAACTTCGCCCACAGCTCCGGCGCGGAACGCGGCGTGGTCGCGAGGTTGATGGCCGGCATGCCGAGCACATCGGTCGCGGATCGCTCGACGACCGCCATCTGCCGCACGTCCGGCAACAGCCGCAACTCGACAAACTCGTCGCGCAGCTCGCGCACGATGCGCTGGATGCGCGACTCGTGCGACATCGGCAGCGTGAGCCACACTTCGTCGATCTCGCCGCTGCGGATCCTGCGCCGCAGCGCGACCCAGTCGTCGATCACCGGCACGCCGCCGATCCCGTCCGCCGCGGCCGAGGCCGGGGCATCGTCGTCGAACACGCAGGCCGCCGCGAACGGTCCGGCCGGCTCGAGCTGCATGCGCTCGATCGCCACCCGTCCGTAAGCGGTCGCGCCGACGATCGCGACCCGCCGCTGCCGTGCGCGCGGATCGCCGCGCTTCATCGCCAGCGCACCCAGCGCCAGCCTGCCGAGCAACAGCGCCGCGTCGCCGGACAGCACCGTCCGCGCGATCCAGCGCGTCGTGACCGTGCCGCCGCGGTTCATGATCCACATCGTGCCGGCCACCGTCAGCGCGCCCGCGCACACGACGGCAACCACCGTGCGCGTCAGCACGGCACCACCGTCATGCAGCGACGCGGCGCCGCGCGGCACGCGCACGCTGCGCGGCAACAACGCGACGGTCAGCACGCACAGCAATGCAATCGCGCCGCGTTGCGCGTCCGACAGATCCCGCCACGCGAGCCCCATCGCAGCCTGCGCGGCGAGCGCGCCTGCCAGCACGAGCGCGCCATCGGCCGCGGCGAGCGCGGCGCGCCGCATCGTATTCGTTCCACCCGCCATCGCCGGCATCCTCACGCACCGTGCGCAGGGAATCCGCCGTGCAGGTCCTGCATACGCGGCCGCACCGGCAGCGATCGCGCGCCGGCCCGCGTGCCGAGCAGCCGGCGATAGTCGGCCCGAATCAGCTCGTAGCACTCGCACGCCTGGCGCTCGAGACCGTCGCGATCGAGCACGGTGATGCGGCCGCGACGCTGCCGGATCAGCCCGGCTTCCTGCAGGTTGCCAGCCGCTTCCGTCACGCCTTCACGCCGCACGCCGAGCATGTTCGCGATCGTCTGCTGCGTGACGGCCAGTTCGTCGCCGTCGATCCGGTCATGCGCGAGCAGCAGCCAGCGGCTCAACTGCTCGCTGACCGAGTGATGCCGGTTGCACAACGCGCTGCGCGAAATCTGCGCCATCGTCGCCTGGCAGTAGTTCAGCAGCAGCCGATACGTCGCCGGCGAACGTTCGAATTCCGAGCGCATCACGCAGGTCGGCACGCGGTAGGCCATCCCGCCGATACGGACTTCGACGCGACTCGATGCCGCGGCGCCGCCGACCAGCGTCGCCAGGCCGACCACGCCTTCGCGGCCGACCACCGCGACCTCGACCATCGCACCGTCCTCCATCAGGTGCTGCACCGACATCATGGCGGTCGTCGGGAAATGCAGGTGGCGCATCGGTTCCCCGACACGGTCGAGCATGCCGGCCTTGATCCTGACCAGTTCGAGGTGCGGTGCGATGGCTCGAATGCTGTCCTCCGGGAGGGCATCAAGGATGGCATTCGCCGAGTAGCTCGAGTGAAGATGAAGCATGTCTGTATCCCTGTTATCGTCCGCGCCGCATGCAGCCGCGTCAGCGGAACTCGTTATCGCGATGCGCGTCCGGACGACGACGCGGGTTGCGGCCCACAACCCTCGATCCGATCGACCTTCGGCTTCGCGCCGCCGGATCGAATCGGCAGTCCCGTTTCAACACGCCCGTCCCAATAAGCGATTTACGTGCCAATACCCGTTCCATCCTTAATATATAAAAGACACGCGATTTAGAACGGCCGAATAGCCATCAAAAAACTGCAAAAAGCGTCTCATTTCCGGACACCCCCTGCCGTCGCGGACACCGCAGACTATTCGACTGATCAATCGGCACGGCGCGCGCAGCGGCGCCAGCAGCAGGGCTGCGAGGCTTATCGTTCATATACTTACGCCCCGTTTTCAATTGTTTCCATGATGTCTCACACGACGCCCGCGCATCACACCGCACCTCGAATGATCGTTTGAAACTGTCTCAAATATGAATCGGCACATTAACTGACGACTTTGTAATCAAGCGCACATATCATTCACAACCCCATGATTCAATTGAGAAAACTCAATTCAAAATCCTGATTGTCAAATAATGTTCAATGCGTTCGAGATGTTTTTCTCGTACGATTCGCGTCGTTGTCCGATTGATTCCAGATCGGCACTGAATTCACGACTCATCCGCCAGTCCACTTCAATTCCATTAACCCAAGAAAACATGATCTTCAAATACATATAACTTTTGCATTTGCTCCAGATCGTCAAACTTTGTGAAGTGACGTAATGCGCAATTTATCGAATTCAATTGCGTGCTAGCCTTTTCCAGCCTTCGGCATTTGAATTTCGACGAACACAAATCCGCACGCGCGTGCTAAATCCCGGTGGATGGCGTCGCGCGATGTGCGATCGCCCCCTACGAGGATGCGCCGTGACCCACCAGGCCAATGACGCCGTCGCCCACGCGAGCGGCATGATCGAGCTTTCCCACAGCTTCGACGCCAACCGGTTCCTCGCGGCCCTCGACCGCGACGAACGCGCCACGCTGATTGCCAACCTGCAACTCGTCCACCTGAAATCGGGTCAGGTGCTGTGCGAACCCGGTGAAATGCTCACCGCGGTTTACCTGCCCGTCACGACGGCGATTTCGCTGCAGTACGTATCGTCCGGCGGCATGACGCTGGAAGTGGCCGAGATCGGCAGCGAGAGTGTCGTCTGCGACGATGTGATCGGCGGCAGCGGCCGGATGCCGTGCCGTGCCGTCGCATGTCGCGACGGCTTCGTGTACCGGCTCGACCGGCGTATCTTCGCCGCCGCGTTCGATGCGTCGCCGGTGATTCGCCATCTGGTGTTCGTCAGCGTGCGGCTGCTGATGGCCCAGGTATCGCAGATCACGTTCTGCAGCCGCCATCACGTACTCAAACATCAGTTATGCAGATGGTTCCTGCTCGCGTACGACCGGTCGCGCAGCATCGAGATCCAGGTCACCCACAGCATGCTCGCGCAGATGCTCGGCGTGCGACGCGAAACGGTCACGGACGCAGCCGGGGAGATCCAGAAGCTCGGCCTGATCCGCCAGTACCGGAGCTCGATCGAGCTTGCCGACCTTGCGGGCCTCGAGAAACTGTCCTGCGGCTGCCGCGCGATCGTGCGCGACGAGATGAAGCGCATCCTGTCGGCCGACTCGAGCGTGACCGCCGCGGCACGCGCATGATGCGCACGGCGTGTCGGCGCGCGCGTGCGATCCGAGTCAGCCGATTGTAGGGTGGCGAACAGAACGCCGGGCGTGCGAATGGTCTACTGATGCCGGACTGCCGGGGGGATGTCAGCGCGCTGCGCGCGTCCGCCCGTGCGGACGACACCACGCACGCCGGAGCAGCACGTGAAAAACGACATCAGAACCATCCTCAAGCACGTCGCCCACCTCGAAGCCGCGATCGATTCGATCGGTGACGGGGACGACCTTTACGAAGCGGGCCTCTCCTCGCTCGATACGATCCAGCTGATGCTCGCGATCGAGAAGCAGTTCAACATCGAAATTCCCGACGAGATGCTGAACCGCAACCTGTTCCGCAGCATCGACGCGCTCGCGGACACGATCACGACCTTGCAACGCGCCGAGCATTCGGCATGAGCCCGCTGCTTCCCGAACTCGCGGCCGACGACGACGCACGCCGGCTCGACGAGGCCGCGCACGCAGTCGCGCAAATCGCCGCCCAGCACGCGGATGCGGTCGATCGCGATGCGCGCTGCCCCGTGGAGGCGATCGAGGCCATGCGCGCGCGCCGCCTGCTGAGCGCAATGGTCCCGACCCCGCTCGGCGGTGCCGGCGCGTCGCTGGCCGACATCGCGTCGGCATGTTCGATCCTCGGCCAGGCCTGCGCATCGTCGGCGATGGTGTTCGCGATGCACCAGATCCAGGTCGCCTGCATCGTCAACCACGCGGCCGACCAGGGCTGGCACAAGCTGTTCCTGCAGCAGCTCGTGCGCCATCAGTGGCTGCTCGCGTCGGCGACGTCGGAGGACGGCGTCGGCGGCAACCTGCGCGCGAGCCAGTGCGCGCTCGAGACCAACGGCGGCGAATTCCGGCTGCACAAGTCCGCGCCGACGATCTCGTACGGCGACTACGCGGACGGCATCCTCGCGACCGCGCGGCGCGACGCCGACGCACCGGCGTCCGAGCAAGTGCTCGTCACGGTGCTGCGCGAAGGCTATACGCTCACGCGCCGCGGCGAATGGGACACGCTCGGCATGCGCGGCACATGCAGCAACGGCTTCGTGCTCGACGCACAGGGCGCGACCGTGCAATGCCTGCCCGTGCCCTTCGCGCAGATCGCCGAACAGACGATGGTGCCGGTTTCGCACATCCTGTGGGCTGCGGTGTGGATCGGCGTGGCCGGCGACGCGTTCCATCGCGCGCACCAGTTCTTCCGCGCGCAGGCGCGCCAGACCGACGGCGCGCCGTCGCCCGCGTCGCGGCGCATCGCCGAATCGCTGGCGCTGATGCAGGCGATGCAGGCCCGCGTCGACAACGTGCTGCGCCTCTATGCCAGCGCGTCGCCGCGCTCGTGGTCGGCCGGCATGGCCTGGGCCGCCGAGATCAACACACTGAAGACCTATGTGTCGTCGACCGCGCTCGAAGTCGCACAGCAGGCCATGATGATCTGCGGGATGGCCGGCTACAAGCACGGCACGCCGTTCAGCATCGGCCGCCACCTTCGCGACCTGCACGCGGCGCCGCTGATGATCAGCAACGACCGCATTGCCGCCAATACCTCGAGCCTGCTGCTCGCACTGCGTCCCGCGACGCTGGAGAAACACTCGTGAACGACCGCCTGTCCGTGCCCTCCGCCCCCTCCGCTGCCACCCCGTCCGACGCACCGCTCGACCGCGCGGGCGTCAATCCGCTGCGCGACGAAATGATCGATGCGGGCCTGCTCGTGTCGACCGGCATCCAGGGCCTGTTCGGCCGCAGCGAGCGGTTCGAGCGCGTCGTCGAAGCGCTCGACGCCTTCGTCACGCGCCTCGGCGCCGACCAGCAGGCCGAAGTGCTGCGCTTCCCGCCGGCGATGAGCCGCACCGAATTCGAGCGCAGCGAATACATGAAGAGCTTCCCGCAACTCGCGGGCAGCGTGCATGCGTTCTGCGGCGACGAACAGCGGCACCAGCGCGTGCTGCAGTGCCTCGACCGCGGCGAGGACTGGACCGAAAGCCAGAAGCCGACCTACGTCGTGATGACGCCGGCCGCGTGCTATCCGGTCTATCCGGTCGTCGCGCGCGCGGGTGCGCTGCCCGACGACGGCCGCATCGTCGACGTGTTCTCGTACTGCTTCCGCCACGAGCCGTCGCTCGACCCGACCCGCATGCAGCTGTTCCGGATGCGCGAATACGTGCGGATCGGCACGCCCGAGCAGATCGTCGCGTTCCGCGCGACGTGGATGGAGCGCGGCACGCGGATGATCGAGGCGCTGCGCCTGCCGAACGCGATCGATCTCGCCAACGATCCGTTCTTCGGCCGCGGCGGCAAGATCGTCGCGAACAGCCAGCGCGAGCAGAACCTGAAGTTCGAGCTGCTGATCCCGATCGAGCACGACGACCGCCAGACGGCGTGCCTGAGCTTCAACTATCACATGGATCACTTCGGGCTGCTGTGGGACATCCGCACCGCGACGGGCGACGTCGCGCACACGGGTTGCGTCGGCTTCGGCCTCGAGCGGCTGACGCTCGCGCTGTTCCGTCATCACGGGTTCGACATCGACGCATGGCCGGTTGAAGTGCGCGACGTGCTGTGGGGTACGCGATGAAATTCGTGTCCCGCGACGGCGAGGACGCGTCGTTCGATGACGTGCGCCACCGCGCACGCCACTACCGGCCGCACCCGCTGCATAGTCAGGAGATGGTCTGGAAACAGACCAACTGCTACGTCGACATGTGGCTCGAGGTGCTCCGCTGGTGGGGCCTCAACCCGTACGCGGCGCTGCCGTTTACGATCGCGCTCGATTTCGAGGGCGACCAGTTCACGTTCTTCAAGTTTCCGCACGACGAACTGGAGCGGCTGTACGGAATCGTCGTGCAGGAACACTCGATCTACGAGCCGCTCGACCAGCACGTCGAGACGCAGGTCGCGCGCGGTCACCTGATGATCGTCGAGGTCGACGCGTGGTTCCTGCCGGACACGCGCGGCAGCAGCTACCGCACGCAGCATACGAAGACGACGATCGGCATCGACTCGATCGATCGCACGCGCCGCCAGCTCGGCTACTTCCACAACAGCGGCTATTACGTGGCCGAGGATTTCGACTACAACGGGCTCGTTGGCGGCAGTTCGCCGATGCCGCTGCCGCCGTACGTCGAGTGCGCGAAGCGGCGTTTCGCGCCGCTCGACGAGCGCGCACTGTGCGAAGTCTCGCTCGCCTCGCTGCAGCGGCATCTGCGCCGGCTGCCGGTCGTCAATCCGGTCACGGCGTTCCGGCGCCAGTTGCAGATCGATGCGAAATCGCTCGCCGATTCGCCGCTCGAACGCTTCCACGCGTACTCGTTCAATTCGGTGCGGCAACTCGGCGCGAACTTCGAACTGTTCGGCCACTACGCGCGCTGGCTGCAGGCGAGCGGCTGCGTCGGGCCGTTCGCCGAGATTCGTACCGCCTGCGACCGCATCGCGTCCGAGGCGATGGTGCTGGAGTTCCGGCTGGCGCGGGCCTGCGCGCGCGGCAAGGAAGAACGCGGCGACGCGACGCTCGAAGCGATCGAAACGGCTTACGCCGACCTGATCGACTGCGCGCGGCAGATCGCCCCGCCGCCGCCGCACGCGGTACCCGTTCGCGTCGACGCGGCCCCCGTGCCGTTGATGCGGTGACGCGCGCGCGCGCCGCGCTCGCGTGGTCGATGCTCGCCACGGCCGCAGGCGCCGCACGCGGGCCGCTCGAGCTCCCCGCCGACGGCTGGATCGCGGCCCCCGTCCCCGGCACGGTCGCGCAAGCGCTCGCGCTGTCCGGCCGGTCCGACGAGACGGCGTCGCTCGACGAGCGCGACCACTGGTATCGCGTCGAACTGCATGGGCACGGGCCGCGCGTGCTGCGCTTTCACGGCCTTGCAACCCTCGCCGAGGCATGGCTCGACGACACGCCGATCCTGCGCTCGGACAGCATGTTCGTCGCGCACGACGTACCCGTGTCGCTCGACGGCACGCACCGGCTGACCGTCTGCTTCCGCGCCCTCGCGCCGCACCTGCGCGAGGTGCGCGCACCGCGCCGTGCACGCTGGCGCACGCGGCTGGCCGAACCGGCGACGTTGCGCACCGTTCGCACGTCGCTCCTCGGGCACATGCCCGGCTGGTTTCCGCGCTGTGTGCCGACCGGCCCGTGGCGGCCCGTCGACCTGCTGGACCCGGCCGACGGTCCCGTTCTCGTCCATTGCGACCTGCATGCGCGCGTCGACGGCGACACCGGCTGGCTCGATGCGGAACTCGCGTTCGCCGGGCCGCTGCCCGATACGTTCACGGCCCGGCTGTCGTGCGGCGAGCACCATGCGACGCTCGAACGCAGCGGCGCCGACCGGCTGCACGCAAACGTCGCGGTGCCGAACGTGCGCCGCTGGTGGCCGCACACGCACGGCGAACCGGTGCTCTACGACGTCGCATTGCACGTCGGCGCCGAACGGCAGCCGCTCGGTGCGACGGGTTTTCGCACGATCGAGCAGGACGCGGGCGACGACGGCAAGGGATTCGGGCTGCGCGTGAACGGGGTGCGCGTGTTCGCGCGCGGCGCGTGCTGGAGCAGCGCCGCACCGCTCGCGCTGCACGCGGACGACGCGACCTATGGCCGTTTGCTCGGACACGCGCGCGATGCCGGCTTCAACATGATTCGCGTCGGCGGCACCATGACCTACGAGGCCGACGCATTCCACGCGTGGTGCGACCGGCTCGGACTGATGGTCTGGCAGGACTTCATGTTCGCGAACTTCGACTACGCGCTCGACGATCGCGCCTTCGCGGACGCCGTCGATCGGGAGGCCGAACAGTTCCTCACGCGCCATCGCGCGTCGCCGTCGCTCGCGGTGCTGTGCGGCGGCAGCGAGATCGCGCAGCAGGCCGCGATGTCGGGGCTCGGGCCGAAGCAGCGCTTCCTCGAACTGACCGCCGAGCGCCTCGCCGGCCATGCGGCGGCACGACGACCCGACACGCTGTACGTTGCCGACTCGCCCGACGGCGGCGTGCTGCCGTTCATGCCGCGCGAGCGCGTGTCGCACTATTACGGCGTCGGCGCGTACCTGCGCCCGCTCGACGACGCGCGCCGCGCCGACGTGCGCTTCGCAAGCGAATGCCTCGCGTTCGCGAACGTGCCGTGCGATACGATGCTCGCGAGCCTCGGCTGGCCGGGCGTTCACGAGCCGCGGTGGAAGGCGGCCGTGCCGCGCGACCCCGGTACATCGTGGGATTTCGACGATATTCGCGATCACTATCTGCAGACGCTGTACGACGTGGCGCCCGACCGCCTGCGGCGCGAGGATCCGTCGCGCTACTTCGAGCTGTCGCGCGCGGTGATCGCGGACCTGATGCGGGACACGTTCTCCGAATGGCGGCGCACCGGCTCGCGCTGCGCGGGCGCGCTCGTCTGGCAGTTCCAGGACGTGATGGCGGGCGCCGGATGGGGTTTGCTCGATGCGACGCATCGGCCGAAATCGGCATGGTATGCGCTGCGCCAGGTGCTTCAGCCGGTGCAGGTCCTGCTCGTCGACGAAGGGCTGAACGGCCTCGACGTGCACGTGATCAACGAGCGGCCGGCGCCGCTGTCGGCGGCCGTCGAGCTGGTCGCGCTGCGCGACGGCCGCACGCCGGTCGCGCGGGCCGGCGCTCCGGTCCGGATCGCCGCGCACGACATGCTGCGGCTCGATTCGGCCGAATTGCTCGGCCGCTTCTTCGACTGGACCTACGCGTATCGATTCGGCCCGTGCGAGCACGATACCGTCGTCGCGACGCTGCGCGCCGACGACGGCACGCTGCTGTCGCAGGCGTTCTACTTCCCGTCCCGCACGCATCCGGCCGTGTTCGCCCGCCGCGACCCCGGCATAGAGGCATGCGTGTCGCGCACCGGCGGCACGTGGCACGTCGACATCGACGCGCGCCATGTCGCACGTCACGTGCAGATCGACGCGCCGGGCTTCGTGCCGCGCGACGACTGGTTCGATCTCGCGCCCGGCACGCCGGCGCGCGTCGCGCTCGTGCCGCTCGAAAACACCGGCACGGCGCCGACCGTTGAAATCCGCGCGGTCAACGCCGTGCGAACCGTGCGCGCGGCGTTGGCCGGCTGACGCGACCGGGACCGCGCACGCGGTCGCACGGCCGCGCCGCGCACGTCAGTCCGACGACCCCGTGCCGCGCGGCCGCTCGATTCCGTACGCTTCCATCCAGCGATAGAGGGTTGCCCGCGACACGCCGAGCTCGCGCGCGGAAGCGGCGACGCGTCCGCGCGTGCGCAGCAGCGCGGTCTCGATCGCTTCACGCTCGATCGACTTGCGGATGTCGGCCACCGACGGCGACGCCGCGTCGAGACAGTATTCGAGCTCGAGGTCCTGCGCGGTAATCAGGCGCCCTTCCGTCATCACCACCGCACGCCGCACGCGGTTGATCAACTCGCGGACATTGCCCGGCCAGTCGTGCTTGTAGAGCGCCGTGATCGCATCCGTCGAGAAACCGCGCACGCGATGGCGCGCGTCGCCGCGAAAGCGTTCGAGCATGTGATGCGCGAGCAGTTCGATGTCCTTGCCGCGCGCGCGCAGCGGCGGCTGATCGATGCGCATCACGCAAAGGCGGTGGAACAAGTCCGCGCGGAAGCGCCCTTCTTCCATCGCTTCGCGCAGGTCGACGTGCGTCGCGGAAACGATCCGCACGTCGACCGGCACCGGATCGCTGCCGCCGAGGCGATGGATCGCGCGTTCCTGCAGGAAGCGCAGCAGGCTCGCCTGGCTCTCGTGCGGCAGGTCGCCGATTTCGTCGAGCAGCAGCGTGCCGCCGTTTGCGGCCTCGACGTAGCCGATCTTGCGTGCGTTCGCGCCGGTAAACGCGCCGCGCTCGTAGCCGAACAGTTCCGATTGCAGCAGGTGAGGCGGGATCGCACCGCAGTTGACCGCGACGAACGGGCCGTTGCGCCGTTCCGAATGACGATGGATCGCGACCGCCGTCAGTTCCTTGCCGGTTCCCGTCTCGCCGAACACGAACACCGGCGCGTCGGTGCGCGCGAAGCGCCGCACCGTATCGAACAGCCGCAGCATCGCGCTGCAGGTGCCGACGATGCCCTGCTCCTCCGATTCGAGGCGTTCGCGATCGCGCGCGAACAGGCATTCCATCCCGTAGGCATGGCCGACCGTATCGGCGATTCGCTGGTGCGACGCGGGCAACGTGATGTAGTCGAAGCAATAGTCGCGCAACAGCGCGCGCACGTTCGGCGAGGCGGTCTGACCGGTTTCGACGAGCGCGACCCACACGACATCGCGCATCGACGCGCAGGTCGACGCGATGCTGCCGATCGCGTCGGCATGGCCGCCGCTCAGGTCGAGGATGCCGCAGGTGATTTCGCCGGAAGTGTCGCGCAATTCGCTCGCGTGCGCGACGACCGTCACTTTCCAGTCGCGTCGCGCGAGCTCCTTGCGCAGCATGACGGACGGCGACTGGGTCCAGTAAATCAGAGGACGCTGCCCGGTAGTCCTCTCCCCGCCGGCGCTCTTATCGCGCGTTATTGGCATATTCATAACGAACCATCACTTTCTCCACTCCGCGAACCGTTCGCGTGCACTGCGGGCGGCGGCGCATGTCCGCCTGTCCGTGCTGCGTTTCCGCAGCTTTGGCGAAGATCGAAACTGCACACGGCGAGAGCCCCCGGAGGTCGAGCCGGATGTCATCCGGCCTCGTTGTCATCGAACTCGAAGGGAACGCGTGGCCGCGGGAGCCACGGCGTTCCGGCTTTCATGCGACGCGCCGTCAGGCGGATCGCGTCGGCAAACGGGAATTCCGTCCGCATTTGCGTCGCGTCGTACACGACAGCCGCGCCCGATGCTGAACCGGATGGCCGCCAACCCATTTTCGGAATGGTTGCCTCATTTCATCCGCTCCTGAATTTACACCCCGTATCGAGATGGCCTTGTTACCAAAAGATAAACATCGATTCAGCCGATTACGCTGCCGCCCCGTCGACGCGGCGCGCGTTTAGCGCCTCGGATTTGATTATCTACGACCATTCCCGTCAATCAGTGCCAAATACCACTTTTCTGCAAGATTGGTGCATTTCATTGCCCATGATTTTCGCCTGAATCGCACCAAAATCCCGGGCAGCGTGTTTCATCCGTCGGTAATCGCGTGTCCCGCGCGACACCGCCACGACACATCGAACGCCGGCGAAACGGGCGCGTTCGTTACAACATCGTAACGAAGTGGACGGCCATATCGCCCCCGGTCGCGGCGTCGGCGCGCGATACCGGCCCCGCCGATCCCGGATTCCGCGACGCGGCAGCGCATCGCCGATCGCCGCAACACCGATCGTATCGTCCGTTTGGCGCGTTTGGTCCGTTTGGTCCGTTCGCTCCCGCAATGCAGCATGGCAACCCCGCGTGACGCGCCCGCACGATCGCGGTCGACCCGCCCACGCGACAGGCGCGGTGCCGGTGCAGGTCCGCATGCAACTCGACCGAGGCGGACAACGCGTCGTAGCAAGTATGCGCGTGTTGGCCGGCGCGTCGGAACAACGGTGTCCGAATGAAGGACGTGCGCGGCGCGAGGAAATCGACGAAGCGGTAGACGTTGGCCTGCGAGCGGCAGCCGATCGTGCGCACCCGGAACCGCGATGCACGACCTGCCCGCCGCGAACGATCGCAATCTTCAAGTACGGCCCCCGTTCATCAATCGCATTCGATGCGGACGGCCGCGCTGCGCGTCTTGCAGCGGGCCGTCGCGACGGATCAATTATGGGAAAGCCGTCACACGGCCACTGTGTGCTGCCGCACATTGCCCCCGGCTCGCGGCGCGCGGTCCGCTTTCGCGCTGCCGACACCGGCCGCGCGAAAACGGAGTAACGGGAGTGTAAGTATGCTTTCGAACAGACCGGGGCGCCGGGCATCCGCATCATGGACATCGCCGAGCCGCACGGAACGAACGCGTTCATGCGGCTCGGCGTGCTGAAGGCTTTACACGAGGACCGCATCATGGAATGGCATTGTTGTGACTTCGAACATCTGAGCGCCGTCGATCTCTATGCAATCCTGCGCTCGCGCAACGCGGTGCTGGTAGTCGAGGATGCGCACACGCATCTCGACATCGACGGCAAGGACGCGCATGCGCTGCACGTGTTCGCGTGCATGCACAAGGGCGACACGACGGAAGTCGTCGCCTACGCGCGCGTGCTGCCCGGCGACGACGCGGATCCGGACACCACGATAGACAAGGTGCTGACGAGCGAGGCATGTCGCGACGACCGCACGCTCGAGCAGCTGATGCAGCGTGCGCTCACGGCCGCGCAGGCCGCCCGGCCCGACGTGGCGGTGCGCACGCACGTGCCCGCGCAACGTCAGGCCTTCTACAAGCGTTTCGGATTCCGCAAGGCCTACGGCCCCTATCTCGAGCAGGGCGCGCCGTTCGTCGGTCTCGTCCGGCCGGCGGATCGCGCCGCCGGCGCGCTGCGTCAGCTGCTGTCCCGAACCGTCTCGGCACCGCGGTCGCGAAACGAGGACGCGCGCGTCGACGGCCGCGCACACACCCGGCTGTCCGCCGATACCGGAGCCAATCGATGAGCGCCACCCTTCGCCCGGTTCCCGAACCCGAGCTGCCAAGCATCCTGCCCGTCATTCTCGCCGGCGGCTCCGGCACGCGGCTCTGGCCGCTGTCGCGCGAACAATATCCGAAGCAGCTGATCGAGCTCACCTCGAACGAATCGCCGCTGTCGGCGACCGCGCGTCGCCTGAACGGCATCGCGAACGCGTCGCTCGGCGACACGCTGCTGCTGGTCTGCGGCGAACAGCATCGCATCATGAGCGCCGCGCAGGTGCTCGGGCGCGCGGCGCCCGCTCGCATCCTGCTCGAACCGGCCGCGCGCAATACGGCGCCTGCGCTGACGCTCGCCGCGCTCGACGCCAGCGTGCTCGCGGACGATCCCATCCTCGCGGTCATGCCGGCCGATCACGTGATCGGCGACGTCGCCGCGTTCCAGGAAGCGATCGGGCGCGCGGCGCGCTACGCACTGGAAGGCGCGATCGTCACGCTCGGCGTGCTGCCGCGCCGCGCGGAAACCGGCTACGGCTACATCCAGGTCGGCGAACCGCGCGCCGGTCGCCTCGGCGGACAAGGCGGCTATGCGATCGGGCGCTTCGTCGAGAAGCCGAACGCCGCGCTCGCCGAACGCTACCTGCATTCGGGCGATTACTGGTGGAACAGCGGGATTTTCATCACGCGCGCATCGATCTGGCTGAAGGCGATCCGAGCGCTCGCGCCCGACATCCATGCGGCCTGCGACGCGGCATGGCGTGCGGGCACCGTCGAGGATCCGTTCTTCCGGATCGACGCGGCGGCCTTCGAGGCCTGCCCGTCCGACTCGATCGACTACGCGGTCATGGAACGCCTCGCGGAGCACCCCGAACTCGGCATCGAAGGCATCGTGGTACCGCTTTCCGCAGGCTGGTCCGACGTCGGCACCTGGGATGCGATCTGGGAAATCATGCCGAAGGACGACCAGGGCAACGTCGCGCGCGGCCCGATCGTGTTCGAGGACACGCAGGACAGTCTCGTGCGCTCGGAGGGCCGGCTGATTGCGTGCGTCGGGATGAAGGACGTCGTCGTGATCGAGACGCCCGATGCGGTGCTGGTCGCGAACAAGCACGACGTGCAGCGCGTGAAGAACATCGTCGCGCGCCTGAAGACCGAACAACGGCCGCAGGCGAGCGAACACCGCAAGGTGCAGCGGCCGTGGGGACACTACGATTCGATCGATCTCGGCGAGCGGTTCCAGGTGAAACGGATCGTCGTCGAACCCGGCAAGCGGCTGTCGCTGCAGATGCACTATCACCGCGCCGAGCACTGGATCGTCGTGCGCGGCACCGCGAAGGTCACGCGCGGCAACGAAACCTTCCTGCTCAGCGAGAACGAATCGACCTACATCGCCGTCGGCGAGGTCCACCGTCTCGAGAATCCCGGCCGGATTCCGCTCGAGATCATCGAGGTGCAGTCGGGCAACTATCTCGGCGAGGACGATATCGTTCGGTTCGACGATCAGTATGGTCGGCCGGTCGTCGAGACCGCACCGCCGCAACCGGCGCCGCCGCTCGTCTCGCGCGAACCGGACGAGGAACCCGCGGAGCGCGACGTCATCCGGTAAGCGCATGCGGGTCGCGGCGGCGCGCACGACGACTGGCGCCGCCGCGCGAACACAGGGCAGCCGCCCGTTCGCCGCATGCCGCTGCCGGCCGGCGGCCCGCGCGACGTGCGATCAGTCGATGCCGCCTTGCGACCAGCGCGCCTGCCTGACCGACTCGCGCACGCGCGGCAGCAACGACGGATCCGCACCCACCGCGTCACCTGCCGCCGCCAGCGGCTGACGCGCGGCCGCACACGGCGTGCCCTTCGCCGGCCCTTTCGATGCCCCCGCCGGCCGGGCGGCCGCGCAATCCTGCGCAGGGCCGACCCGGACCGCCATTCCGCCGATCTCCGACAGTTGATTGTCCGCGAGACGCACGCCCGACACGTTTCCCCACAGGCGAATGCCGTCGAATCGCGCATGCGACACGCGGTTGCCGATCACGGTCACGCGCGACACCGATCCCGACCACGTGCTGACCTCGATCGCCGCCTGCTGCGTGATCGAGCGAGGATCGGCCCGGCCCGCCGCGGTCTGGATATCCGCGATCAGGTTGTTCTCGATGCGGATGTCGGACGAGCCGGCCGTGCGGTTGCTGTCTTCCTGCGCGACGAGGATCCCCGAGCTCACCTGGACGTTGCGCACGATGTTGTTCGAGACCGTGACGTTCGCGCCGCCGACCACCGTGATGCCCCGCCCCCACGGATTGCCCTCCAGCGAGTTGCCGGTAATCAGCACGTTGCGCGTCAGCACGCCTTCCGCCTGATAACTCACCACGGCGATCATGTCGTCGCCCGTGCCGCGCACGACGTTGCCCTGCACGAGCACGTTGTGCGAGCCGTGCGTCATGTGAATGCCGTCCGCCAGCGTCGACAGCACCTCGTTGCCGACGATCGCGACGTCCGCGCCGCCGAACACGAAGATGCCGGCGCCGGCGCCGCCGTCGATCACGTTGTCGAGCACCTGCACGCCGCGCCCCGTGACCTCGATCTTCGTCGACGCGGGCGTCGTGAGGCGCGTCGTGCCGGTTCCGGTGAGCCGGAAGCCGACGAGCGTCGTACCGTCGCCGCGCATCTCGATCGTCTGGTCGTCGGGGGTTGTCGCGATCAGCGTGGCGCCGTAGCCCGACACCACGGCATTCCGCTGCCGCACGACCAGCGAACGACCGATCACATACCGCCCCGGCGCGAATATCAGCCGCTGGCCCGGCTGCAACGCATCCAGCGCATGTTGCAACATGTCGGCCTGATCGGCCGCGTCCGCGGCGGGACGAACGTACGCATCCGGCACATTCGCATGAAGCGCGGCAGGCGCAGGCGTGCCGGATGCCGCCGCGGCACTGCCCGGCCACGCCAGCCCGCCTGCGATGCACATGCCGGCGAGCGCCGCGCATGCCAGCAACGGGCTTTGTGATCTACGCATTTCGAATCGACTCCCTGGAATGACTTCACGCGCGTCGGCCGTCGCACCCGAATCGCCGCATGCGGGCCGCGTTGCCCGCCCGCGATACCGCCGAAGCCGGCGACGCGATACGTTCGATTAGATCATTCGAACCAGCCGGGTTTCGGTGCGTCAACAGACCAAGGCATCCCGCCTGTGCCGCGCAATCCCACGTGCCGTTCGACGATTCGCCACGCTTCCCGGGAAGCACATCGCCGAACGGTAGGCTCGCGAACCGACTGCCGATCGACGGCGCGTATCATGGCCACCAAGCGACGCGGCCGTGCTCCGGCATCGCCGGAACGCACCGGTCGCACCCGATCCGCATCGCGGCCCCGACGTGCAGTGCGCCGGGGCACCACGCACGCCGGGGATCCGGATCGCCCGTTCTTCGCTTGTCCAGAATCCGTTCATGACCGACCTGACCATCGCAATCTGCAACTACAACCACGGCGCCTACCTGCGCGACGCGATCGATTCGGCGCTCGCGCAGACCGCGCACGGGATACGCGTGCTGGTCGTCGACGACGGTTCCACCGACGATTCGCGCGACATCATTCGCTCGTACGGCGAACGCGTGACGGCGGTGTTCCAGGAGAATCGCGGCCAGGTCGCCGCATACAACCGCGCGCTCGAGCATGTCGCGACGCGCTACGTGATCCTGCTCGACGCGGACGACCTGCTCTATGCCGACGCCGCGGCCCGCGTGCTGGCCGCATTTGCATCCGGCGACTTCGTGAAGGTGCATTTCCGGCTCGACGTGATCGCGCGGGACGGTGCGCCGACCGGCGCAAGCGTGCCGCAGTCGGCGGTCGACACGGATTGCGGCCGTCTGGTGCGCGCGGGCTGGCTGTACCCGTCGCCGCCCGCATCGGGCAACGCGTATCGGGTCGATGCATTGAAGCGCATCTTTCCGGTGCCCGTCACCCCGGACAACCTGCATGGCGCCGATTTCTACGCGATTTACGGGATCGCGTTGCTCGGCGCCGTGCACATGATCAACGCAACGCTCGGCGGCTATCGCGTGCATCAGCAATTGGATGCGCGCGCCGCCGATGACGCGTCCGCCGACACGCCGGCCCTGGCCCTCACCAATTCGGAAGACGCCGCCACGGGCGCGCTGAAGGCCGAACGCCGATGGTCGACGCTGCGCATGCTCGCCGGCACGCGCCTGCACGAAGCCTTGCCGATCGCGCCGCTCGACTTCGCGATCGAGAAGGCCCGCTTCGCCAGCACGCTGTATCGCGCGCCGCTCGTACGGCGTTGGCGCTGGTTCCTGTGCGAATCCGGACGCTACTGGCATACCGTGCTGCGCAATCCGTTCTGGCGTCCCGCCAAGAAAATCGCCGTTGCCGGGTTGTCGCTCGCCTGCCTGCTGCCGTCAGCGACGCTCAGCGACCGTGCGATTCGCTACATCTCCAATCCGCTCGCGCGCGTGCGCAAGTCATCCACCCGTCGCGCCGCCGCACGATAGCGTCGTCGAACCGCGATCTCCGGCACCGAATCGCTTGTTCGGTAAGCCATCGCACCCAGTCGGTCGTGCATGCGCTGCACAATGATCCGGACCAGTGGATTCACGCGCACTGACCGGATTTCGCCGTTGTCTCGTCTCCAGTCGTCGTAGTCGAATGCCGGCACCGGATGTTCAGGGGAATCGAACCGACACGTAGCACGCGGCATTGATTCTTCACGCCGCATCGTGTTCGCCGCCCTTCGGCGACGTCGATCCGATATCGCATCGGCGGGAACCCGCCAACCGCCTCGCCAGGTCGCTCAAGCGATCAAGACAGCGGAATCCAATGGCAACGACTGGCATGCATTTATCAATTAGGAATGCATAGTTCAACGAACCGGACACCGAAACCGCACGATTCTCGAGCTACCCGTCGTCACGATGGGCGATGAACGTGCGATCGGATCGCTAGACCCAAAGATGACCCAAGAAAAGATCGTTCACATTGCCGAAGCGTTTGGTGGCGGCGTACTGTCGATGCTGACCCATCTCGCCAATCATGCTGCGGCAACCGGCGCCGACGTGACGGTATTGCACGCGATCCGGGCGGAAACCCCGATCGATTTTTCAACGCTGTTTCGACCGGACGTGAAGCTCGTCTACGTCGACATGGCTCGCGAGGTGAGCGTCAAACAGGATCTGCGGAGCCTGCGTGCGCTGGTCCGGAAGCTGCGCGACTGCAAGCCGACCGCGATTCATCTGCACTCGTCGAAGGCCGGCGTACTGGGGCGGGTCGCTGCCCGAATCGCCGCCCCGACTGCAACGGTCCTCTACTCGCCGCACGGGCTCTCGTTCCTGCGGAGCGACGTGTCGCGCACGAAGCAGTACGCGTACTTGAGCTTCGAACGCATCGCGGCGCGCATCGGCGGAACCATCGTCGCGTGCTCGGGCAGCGAACTCGCCGAGATCCGGAACAAGATCGGGGCGAAATCGGCGGTCCTGGTGGAAAACGGCGTCAATGTGGCGGAGATCCCGCCGCACCAGACACGCGACGATCGCAAGATCGTCATCGGCATGAGCGGTCGGGCGTCGTTCCAGAAGAATCACGAAGCATTCGTGCGCCTCGCCGACAAGCTGCACGGCGCGGACGTCGAGTTTCTCTGGATCGGCGGCGATGCCGCCGAGATTCCAGACCCCGACCAGCGCCGGGCGGTCGTCTGCAGCGGCTGGGTAACCCGCGCACGTGCGCTCGCGCTGACGTCGGAACTGGACATCTACGTCCAGACCTCCCGCTGGGAAGGCATGCCGGTCGCGCTGATCGAAGCGCAGGTCGCCGGCATCCCGGCCGTGGTCACGGATGTCGTCGGCAATCGCGACGTGGTGATTCACGGCGTGACCGGCTACGTCGCGTCGAACGCCGACGAGATGGCCGCGTATCTGGCCATGCTCCGCCACGACCGGCAGCTTCGCGAGCAAATGGGCGCGGCTGCCCGGCAACGGGCGATTCAGCGGTTTTCGATGAGCGCGATCTTCCGGCAGTGGAACGCCCTTTACGGACTCGACACCGACGAGCCGCATGTCGGCACGCGCGACTTCAAGCCGGTCGCCCCGGATCACGTCAAAGCCTGATTCCGATTCCGATATTCCCTTATTGACATGATCGCTTTCAAGAAACCGAAGCAACTCGTCTACAACGGCCGATTCACCACGCAGAAGACGACCGGCGTGCAACGCGTCGCACGCGAGCTGATCGCCGCACTGATCAAGTTTCAGCCGCAGGATCCGGTAACCGTGCTGGTGCCGCCGCAGCCCGGCGTCGAGGTAAGCGGAGCGAAGACGGTCAAGGTCGGCTTTTACAAGGGCGTGGTCTGGGAGCAGCTGGTCCTCCCGTTGTTCGCGCGCCGCGGCCGCATCGTCAATCTCGGCAATTCGGCGTCCATTTTCATCGGCAACCAGATCATCTACATGCACGATGCGGCGGTGTTCGACACGCCCGCGCATTTCTCGCGCCCGTTTCGCGTGTGGTACCGGATCATGTTCTGGATCCTGGCGCGAACCTCCGTTTGCGTGCTGACCAACTCCTACTTCTCGCGGGATCGCCTCGCTCATCACTGCGGCGTTGCCGCGGAGAAGATCAGCGTCGTGCCGCTCGGGGCGGATCATCTCGATGCGCTGGAACCGGACGTGAGCGTGCTCGACAAGCACGCGCTGACACCGAACCGGTTCGTGCTCGCCGTCAGCAGCATGAACCCCACCAAGAACTTCGGCCGGCTGATCGCGGCGTTTCGGCAACTCAACGATCCGTCGGTCGATCTCGTCATCGTCGGGATGCGGAACACGACCGTGTTCGGCAAGCAGGACCCCATGTCGACGGCGGAACCGAACATCAAGTACGTCGGGTACATCAGCGACGAGCAACTGAAGGCGCTGTACCAGAACGCGGCGTGCTTCCTTTATCCGTCGATCTACGAAGGCTTCGGCATCCCGCCTCTCGAGGCGATGCGCTACGGTTGTCCGGCGGTGGTCGGCAAATCGGCCGCGCTGCCGGAAGTCTGTGCCGATGCGGCGCTGTACTGCGATCCGTATTCACAGGACGACATCGCGGAAAAATTGCGAAGCCTGCTGGATTCCGCCGAGCTCCGGGCCGAGCTGAAGCGCAAGGGAAGCGTGCACGCGGAGAAATATCGCTGGAGCCGAAGTGCCGAGATGATGAAAGCAATCTTCGAGACGCTGTAGGGCAATCGCCGCGTGTCGTCACCGGGCCACGAGCGGATCGACACGCCCTGCCTTCAGGCGCTGCCCGGCGGCCGGATCGAGACTCGCGCAGTCGCCCGCATGCACGTCACCGCTGGCCGGCCTGCTCGGCCAATCGGCGCAATCACGCGACGTTGACCGGGCTGCCGGTCGCGGTCCGTCGGGTTCCGAACAGGCGGTTGCCGAGATACGACCTGATCGGCTCCTCGACGAATCTCGCGAGGATCGCGGCGGACACGATCGAAAGGCACGCGGCAAGCATTGCCGTTCTGACGACGTAAATGTCGCCCTGCGGCGCATACGCGAACACCAGCCTTCCGATCGGGTAATGCACGCAATAGAGCGGGTACGAGATCCAGCCGAGGAACACACCGATCCGTGCAATCAACTTGCTGCTCGGAGCCAGCATGGCACCGCGATAAACCAGCGCGGGTGCGACGAACCACAGCACGGCCAGCGCGTAAATTCCCCGGATCGACGTCGGAAACACGACGACCAGCAGGAAAGCCGCAAACAGCACGTAGTCGTTCCGTATGAGTCCGGCGACAAACCAGTGCGGCCTCGCCGACAGATTGGCGTCATGCATCTTCCCGATCGCAACGCCCAGCAGGAATCCGTAGCCGACCCTGAAGAATCCGCCGATGAAATTGTCGGCCGACCAGCCCTGATTCAGGATGACGGTCAACTTGCCGTTGTCGAGCCCCACGAGCCATCCATACACGACGAACGCAGCGAGACATGCGTACGCCAGCCGCAGCAGATTCTGCGCTGTCATCCTGATTGCCGCGATCAGGACCACACTCGCGAACAATTCGAAGAACAGCGACCATGCGGGCGGATTCAGAGGAAACACCCCCGGGTCGTTGACCGCCGGCAGGCTGTGATGCGCCGCGCCGACGAAGCCCGACACCGAAAAACGACCGAGATACGGAACGAGAAAATAGTTCTGGCCGGTGGCTGCCGCCAGGTTACCCAACGAAAATGCCGCGGACGACTGAACGCGCATGACGACGAGGCTCACGAACCCGATCGTGAGCCCGATGCATATCATCGGATACAGGCGTATCACGCGTCGCTTCAAATACTCGTCCCACCACGACGCCTGACGCAGTCTTTCGCCGTAGGAGTAGGTCAGGATGAATCCACTCAGCATGAAAAAGACGTCTACCGAAAGATACGCGCTCTGCAGTATCGGAATCGGCAGATCCTGAAGGAAATGCATGAACATCACGCTGATCGCCGCGATGCCGCGCAATCCATCCAGAATTTCAAACTTCTGCTTGTGGGTGGCCATGACAAGTAGTGGCTCCGGGAAATATTGGTTTGGGTACCCGGCATTCTGCAAAGTGGTCGCATGCCCCGTATCGCTCGACCCTTGCCGTTATCGCGACAACACCGGATCGATGTCCGCGGCCCGATCATCTCCATGCGTGACGGCGCGCCCGCTTCCATCTCGATCGGATCCGGTGCCGGCGGCATCGGGCGCAGCGCGTGCCCGAGCCTTCGCGAACCAGTGGAATACGCCGATCAGCAGTACGACCGGCACGAAATTCCGTCCGCTGAACAGGTTCGGGGTTCGCATGATTTCCATGACCGACACGAACAGCACCGCGTGTACGCAGCACCAGAACCCGTTCCCGCTCCGCCAGCCCGCATAACTGCGACCGACCACCCAGCCGAGCACGAGTGCATCGAACAGGCCGAACCAGCCCCACTCGTAGAAGTGGACGAAAATTCCCGATGGATTGTTGAACTCCGGATCGGCGTAGCTGTTCAGGAACAGGTTGATGCTGTCGCCCGAGTCCAACCACGGCTGCAACGTCGCACCGATGATCGGGAAGCGCAGCAGCCAGTCGAACGTGAACATCGGGTGGCCCTGGTCCCAGCCCAGCACACTCAGGATGCCGGCACCGTTGTTCAACGACGTCGAGTAGTACAGGCCGAGACGCTCGAGCGCGAAATCGAACAGGTTGTCGTAGATGTTGACGTAGTAGGCTTCCCACGACCGGTTGTACTCGTTCGCGATGAACAGACCGAACAGCAACGGGATCGCCGCATACGGACCGAGTGTCAACAACCGCGAATACCGGCCACCGAGCCGGAACCGCACGACCATGAGCGCAAGCGGCATCACCATTTCGATCAGCGCAAGCCGCTCGGCGAAGATGAAGCTGCGCAGCAGTGTCAGCACCGCGAGCATGGCGAAGTAGATCTTGTAGCGATTCAGTCCCTTTACCGGTTTCCTGAACACGTAGAAATACAGGACAACGTACGGTGCGGTCGCCTGCGTGAACGTGCTGAGGCCCGTGATGCGCCCTTTCAGATCGAGCATGTCGTAGGCATTCGCTTCACCTCGGACGAACGCGACCAGTAGTGCCGGATGCGTGACGATGCCGCTCAGCAACAGCGCATAGCCGAATAGCGCAAGCGCGAACACGAAATCGAGCACGCGAGGCGACAGTTCGACCGCGACGGGCGGCGGCCCCCGCCGCGTCCGCACCTCGGTCGTCGCGAGCCATGCCGCTGCCATCACCACCATCAGGAACAGCGCGCCGACGAACGCGTAGTAGCCGTCGAAGTAGATCCGCGCAATCGACTTCTGGTCGCCCAGCAGGCTGAGCGACAGCAATCCATACAACGGCAGGATGAACATCGGCACGAGGCGTGCCGGATCTTCCCACCAATAGCCCGTATAACCGCCCGCGGCACCGCGCACGCGTGCCATCCTGCGCATCGTCGCGGGGCCCTGCCGCGGCCCGGACCCTGCCCCGCCCGCTCGGCGGTTCATGACGCGCGTTCCACCCGTTGCCGCGGCGCCATCACCCCGGTATATCCGGACGCGGCCTGATGCGTGTTGGTATCCGTATAACCGTAGTCGTACCGTCCCGGCGTGCCCTTGTAATCGTTCAGGATCACGCCGCGCACGTCGATATGCGCGTGTTCGAGCCGTCGCGCGCTTTCATCGAGTTCCGTCAGCGTCGTCACGCCGCTGCGCGCGACGAGGAACACGGTTCCCGCGAGGCGGCCGAGCACCAGCGCATCGGCCACCGGCAGCAACGGCGGGCCGTCGATCACGACCATGTCGTAGCGCGACGCAACCTGCTCGATCAGTTCGGCAAGCGCAGGCTGCAGCAGCAGCTCACCCGGATCGGGCACGATGCTGCCCATCGCGATGAAATCCAGACCCGGCACGACGCCGCGCTTGATCGCCTCGTCGAGCCGGTGGGTGCCGGCCACCACGTCCGACAGGCCCGGCGCGCGGCTATAGCGGAACCGTTCGTGCAGCGACCCCTTGCGCAGGTCGGCATCGATCAGCAGGACCCGCCGTTTCGCCGCGCCGACGAGCGACGCGATATTCGCGGCGACGAACGACTTGCCGACGCCCGTCGTCGGCCCGGAGATCAGCACGACGGGATTCGACGCAGCCGGCATCGACAGTTGCAGTGACGCGCGGAAATTGCGCAGGCTCTCGAGCGCCGCGTCCTGCGCGGCGACCGGCGGCATCGGCGTGCGCGTGCCGCGCCGTCCGGCCTTCGGACGCAACTCCGCTTGCGCGGCGGCCAGGCTGTGCGGCACCGTCGCGAACACGGGCAGCCCCGTCGTCCATTCGATTTCCTCGGCGTCGCCGATCGTGCCGACGACGCGCTGCCGGACGATCACGATCGCCGCGCCCGCCAGCAGGCCCACCATCAGCAGCGCGATCACCGCGACCCCGCGATGCGGGCCGATCGGCTCCTCGGCGACCTTCGCCGTATCGACGATCCGCACGGTGCCGGTCTTGCTGGCCCGCGCGAGGATCATCTGCTGGCGCGTGTTGAGCAGGTTCGTGTACAGCGCGGTATCGACGGCCACGTCGCGCTGCAACTGCAGCACGCCCTGTTCGACGGTCGGCAGCTGCTGGATCTGCTTGCGTGTCGTGTCGAGCGAACGCTGCGCGTCCGAGAGCTGCGCATCGACGGCCACCACGGCCGGATGCTTCGGCATGAAGCGCGTCAGCAATTCCTCGCGCCGCTGCTGCAGCGTCTGCACGCGCGTCTCGATGTCGACCGACTGCTGGCGCAACGCCAGCGCCTCGTCGCTCGTATTGACCGTCCCGTGCGAGGCCCGGAACGCGTTGAAGCGGCTTTCCGCCTTTTCGAGCTGCGCCTTGAGCTGCGGCAACTGGGCATCCATGAAGCGGATCAGCTTGTCGGCCGCCTCGGACTTGCGCTGCGTGTTCTGCGCCAGGTACGCGTCGCCGATCGCGTTCAGCACACGGCTGTCGTGCACGGGATCCGTGCCGTCGAGCGTCACGCCGACCATGTTCGACTGCTTGCCGCGCTCCGAGATCAGCGCGTTCTTCTGCAGCCAGGCCGTCGCCTCCTCGTCGCTGTAGCGCGTCAGGTCGAAGCGCGCGCCGGGCTTGCCGGCCACGCCACGCACGAAGATGTCGAGCGGCCCCTGCGGCGTCTCGACATGCAGCGGCTGCCCGATGCGGCCCTGCCATGCCGTCCCCTTGCGGCCGAACCAGCCCGTACGCTGCAGCGTGTACGCGCCGTCGTCACCGACGGTCAGCGCGAACCGCTTGCCGAGCAGGCGCTTCGGTACGTCGAAGGTCGGCACGTCGATGCGCTCGGTGCCGTACACGTAGCCGCCCGGCAACGGCGACGACAACCCGTCGGCCGCGTTCACGACTCGCCAGCCGATCAGCGGCAGGTAATGCGGGCGCGCGTCGACGGCCAGATTGGTGCTGCCGATCGCGCGGTCGAGCACCGCGCGGGATTTCAGCACCTCGATCTCGGTCGACGCATCCGTCTTCAGGTCGAACACCGACGACGGATCGCCGGTCGGCGACGTCGATTTCGAATCGGTCGGGCTTTGCTCGACCTGGAACAGGATGTCGGTCCGGTAGACGGGGGCCGCGCACAGCGCATACACGGCGCCGATGAGCGCGCCCGCAAGCGCCGTGCACAGGATCAGGCGCCGGCCACCGTACAGCATGCCCCAGTAGCGGCGCACCGGATAGGACGGCCGCAGGGCGGGCCCGCTGTGCGGGTCTGGCAGGGTCGAAGAAGTCATACAGCATCAGTCCCGTATGGCGCGACGCGCGGTCGCGATGACGAAATGAGTCACGAGGGTCACGGCGAAATCGCCTTGGCCGTCAGCGCACCCTGCGCGGACGACGGAATCAACAGGTTGACGACGCGGCTCCAGCGCACCAGCGACGACGCATCGACGAACACGACGTCGCGCCGCTCGAGCGGGAACTGGTCGGCCAGCGCGAACGACGCGGGCGAGCTGCCGTCGAGGTGGTACACCCGCGGGCGGTTGTCCGGGCCGCGGCGCACGACGAACACCTGCCGCGCGTCCGACGTGTACTGACTCGCGCCGCCCGTGTCGCCGAGCGCTTCACCGAGGCTCATCCGGCCGTCGGTCAGCGTCAGCGTCGCCGGACGCGACACCTCGCCGAGCACGAACACCTTCGCGTCGCTCGCCGCGCGCACACGCACGAGGTCGCCGTCGTGCAGCAGGATGTTCGACGGGTTCACGCCCGCGGCGATCAGCGCGGGCAGGCTCACGTTCACGGTCTTGTCGCCGCGCGTCACCGAGACCTGCGAGCGGTCGGCCGTCGGGGTAAAGCCGCCCGCGCGGTCGATCGCCTCGGGCAGCGTCATCGGCATGTCGTTGACGATCTGCAGCCCCGGCGTGCGCACTTCGCCGTCGAGATAGACGCGCTTGCTGCGGTAGGTCTGCACGCGCAGCGCGATCTGCGGCTTGCGCACGTATTCGCCGAGCCGCTTCGTCAGCAGCGCGCGCGCCTGCGCCTCGGTCAGCCCGGCCACGTGCACGAGGCCCGCATACGCGAACTGCACGTTGCCGTTTGCGTCGACCGTGTAGCCCGTCGCAACCGAACTGGCACCGACGCCGTCGCCGCCGCCCATCGTCTGCGTCGTCGGCAGGTTCAGTTCGGGGTGATCCCATACGACGATGCCGAGCACGTCGCCGGGGCCGATCGCGTACGGTTTCGGCTTGCCGAACAGCTGGCGGATTTCCGCGTCGACATTGGCCGGCTGGCCCGCATGCTGCCGCGCGACGAACGCCGGCGTGATTTCGATCAGATCCTCGCTCGACACGTTCTGCACGCCGTCGAGGCCGCCCGAGCCCGATGCGTCGGCGCTCACGCGTGCATTCGCGTCGCGGTCGGCCGGCGCCCGGTAAGTCATGCCCGGCGACAGCGCACATGCGCTCAGTGCGCACGCGGCCGCCACGATCGCCATGCGCGACAGCCACGGTGCGCGACGGGTGCCGGCCGTGCGTGGCTGCGGCGTCCCGAGCGTCGATTCCGGTTGCGTGGTGATTGACATCGTGCCCTTCCAAAACTGTGCGGTAACCCGCCGAACGCGGCGAATTCCGGCATTACGCTTGCCGGCGCGGCTCGCATTGCGGTGCCGCGCCTCCCTCTTCACCGCACGTCACTCCGTACGATTCGTCATGAACTGCTCTTCGCCGCTTTCGTCACTCGTCTGCATCGTTTCGGCCGGCATTGCCGGTGCCGCCGGCGCACAGACGTTGTCCGCCACGCCGGTCGACGCGCCGGCCTTCTCGTCGTCGACGCTGCGCGCGCCGCTGCCGCTCCAGCGTTCGGCGCAATCCGCGACGGCCAGCGCGGCCGCGGAGCCGGTCATGGCCGGCTCCGACGTCATGGCCCCTGCTGCGGCGCTTCCCGCCGCGAACCCCGCCGCACGACCCGAATCGCGTGCCCGCGGCATGCTGCGCCGACCCCTCGTGCCGACGCGGCCGCATCGCCCGCAGGTGGCGGATGCCGCAACGGAAAACGTCTGGCACACCGGCACGCTGTACGCGTCGCCCTACGCGAAGTCGCCCTACGAGCAACCGGGCGATCCGGACTGATGCATCCCGGCCGGCCATGCGTCGGCATGACCTGCCACGCGCCGATACGGGATTGGACACCACGGCGAACGGCGCGTCTGTGAGGGACCCCACCGAACGCCGATCTTCATATCTAACGGGGATCGCACCCCGAAGCGCCGACGCGTGCGACGCGTGCGACGCATCACGCATCACGCATCACGACCGGCCGACCGACACGCTCGCGTACGGTCGCGCGGCCGCTTCCGGCGTTGCCGGATCCGCGACGCGCACGACCGGCCGGGCCGAGTCGCGGCCCAGCGCCTGCATGCACAGGTCGATCACGATGTCCGTGCCCACCGCGCCGTACACCGCATGGTCGACCTGCGGCTTCAGGTGCAGGCGCACGTGACGTGAGCACCGGAATGCACGCTCGATCGCGCCGAAGTGACGCCGGACATCGTCGATGCCGGGGTCGAGCGCGCCGTACACCAGCGTCGTCCATACGTTGCGCTGCGCAAGCGCATGCATCACGCCGCGTGGCGTGCCGATGCGCGGCTTCCAGCCGACGCGCGCGGCGAGTTCCTTCGCCGGCACGCTGACCCGCGCGATCGCATTCGCGGCCACCGCCCGCACGATCGGCCGCAGGTCGCGCCGTTCCCGCACGAGACGCTTCCACTTCTGCCAGTCGCGCACCGACAGCCAGTAGCCGCGCACCGAGTTGTTGCGCTGCTTCTGCACCGCATCGAGCGAAAGCCCGGCCGGCCACACGAAGCGGGCGAGGTTGATCGCGATCACGCCGCCGAGCGACGGCGTCTTCACCGCCGCATGCAACGCCGCATAGGCGCCGGAACAAATGCCGGCCGCCACGACCTCCGGGTGACCGAGCGCGCGCAGCCAGTCCGCGGCAGCGGCCACATCGTCGCTCGACTGCGTCGAATACACGACGCCCGACTGGTCGTCCAGCGCAGCGGGCCCGCTATCGCCGACGCCATGCACGTCGATTCGCAGCGTCGTCACGCCGGCGCGTGCCAGCGTGCGCGCGAGGCGCACGCTGAAGCGCCCTTCGCCGCTGCGCGGATTCGTCGACGTGTTCGCGATCACGACCGCCGGACCGACCGGATTCGCCGGCCGCGTGTCGGCGGGACGGCACAGCACGCCGACCAGCCGGTCCGGACCGACCGCGACGACCTGCTCGGTCATGTCGTGCATGTCGAGCGCGACCGCCGATTCGCCGTTCCATGTCGGGTCGACGCGCGCCGAGGTTGCGGCGCCGGCCGGCCTACGCGGCGCGCGTTCGGCGATCCAGTTCGCGAGCGTGTCGATCGCCGCGAGCGGCAAGCGCGAGCGCGTGCCGTCCAGCATCGTCGTCGGCCATTCGCGGAACGGATCGCTCGCGACGTTCACGCCGCGCGCGAGCAACGCTTCGCGCAATGCCGGCCCGTCGCCCTGATCGGGCTGGATCAGCAGCATCGCGCCGGGCAAGGTCGGCGCATCGCGCACGACGTCGCACAGATCGACCGCCTTCAGCGCATCGACGAAATCGGCGGGAAAGCGATGCCCGAGCACGTTCATGCACGGTTCGTCGCGATGCGCGGCGCGGATGGCGGGCGACGTGGTATCGAGCCACTGGCGATGCACGAACGACAGCTCACGCAGGTAGGCACGACCGCGCACGACCGGCGCCAGCGCCACCACGGCGTCGACGCGCGGCGCCGGGCGCGGGCCCACGCCCGCGGCGGCCAGCATCGCGAACAGCGCGCCCGCGCGAATCCCGACGAGCGTCAGCGCGGTGACGCCGGCCTGGTCGCGCAGCAGGTCGATCGCATCGTGAATGCCGGCGATGCAGGCGGCATGCCGACCGACATCGCGGTCGTCGCCCGCCGAGTCGCCGGTGCACGGATAGTTGAATCGCAATACCGTGACACCCTCGCGGGCCAGCCGCTCCGCGATCGCCCGCGTGAGCTTGTGCGTCCACGAAGCCTCGTGACCCAGCGATTCGCACAGGATCACGCCTTGTGTCGTCTGTCCTTCGTGCAGCCACCCCACGCAGCTGCCGAACGTTATCGGCTTCAATCGGTACTCCTCGGATCGGTGTTTTTATTCGGACGCGGACACCCGTTCCGGCGGCTCCACCGGAATGGGCGACTCCACGCTGGCAACTGCTCGATGCACGCACGGCCACCCGACAGCGGACATCCACCGCGCCCCTGCGCGGCCCGCTCATCGTGCTCCGTACGCTGTCCGGTTCCTGCTCCCGGGATGGTTTCGTGCGATCGCACGTGTCGGCCCGGTTGCGTGGAATCCGCCGCCTTGTCGCGACGGTGCCCGGCACCGCTTTCGTTCGCCACGAACGAGAACGGCGCGTCCGATTAGATCATCCGGTCCGATCGGCCTTCGGTGCGCCAGCTTACAAATGCATTCTTCGCTGTCGCGATACAACGACGTCTTCGACGTCGCGATTCGCTCCGCGTATACGTACGGAATCCGCGAACGGTAGGCTCGCGAACACAGCGGTCATGCACGGCCCGTATCATGACCGCCATACGATGTGGCCGTGTCCGGCATCGCCGGGCGAAACCGGCGCCCGCCGGAACGGGCCGCGAACCCACGCAGCCGGGCCAACGCCGACCGGCCGCGCGAGCGCACGGCGGCCCGCACGCCGCAGCCATGCGACACCCACGGCGCCGACCGAGCGAATGTCAAACCTCAAGAAGAACTTCCTGCTGCTGCTGACGTTGCAGATTTCGATGTACGCGGTGCCGCTGCTGATCGCACCGCTGCTGACGCACGCACTGGGGCCGGAAGGCTACGGGCAGCTCGCGTTCTCGCTCGCGGTCATCGCCTATCTCACCAACTGCACGAGCTACAGTTTCGACCTGACCGCCACGCCGCGCATCGCGCTCGCCCGCGACGACCGCGCCGAACGCTCCCGCATCTTCTGGGCGACGCTGTATGCACAGATCGGCATCGCGGTGATCTGCTTCGTCGTGCTGGTTGCGCTGATCGTGCTGGTCGGGCGCTTCGGCGAAGACCGTGACCTCCTGCTGATCGGTTTCGGCATGGTGGCCGGCGTGGCCTTCACGCCGGGCTGGTATTTCCAGGGCATGGAGAAGCTGCGCGCGCTGAGCGTGATCCTGTTCATCGGCCGCATCCTGAGCCTGCCCGCGATGTTCGCGCTCGTGCACAGCCCGGCGGACATCGATCGCGCGATGATCGTCAACGCCGCCGTCCCGACGCTGTCCGCGGTCGTACTGGCCGTCTACCTGTATGCCCAGCGCGAAATCGACTTCGTTCGCGTGGGTTTCGCCGACATCGCCGAATCGCTGAAAGGCGGCTGGCAGGTGTTTCTCGCATCGACGTCGATCGCGTTCTACGCGTCGACCAACACCGTGCTGCTCGGCTTCGTGTCGGGCAACGTCGCGGCCGGCTACTTCGCCGCCGGCGACAAGCTGATCCGCGCCGCGCTCAGCATGCTGCAGCCGCTGAAGGCCGCCACCTATCCGCGCATCAGCTATCTGATGCGGCACGCGCGCAACGACGCGTTCTCGTTCCTGCGCAAGCTGTTCGTCGTGCAGGTCGCGATGGTGCTCGGCATCTCGCTCGCGATCTTCTTCGGCGCGCCGCTCGCCGTGCGCATCCTGTACGGCCCCTCGTACGAACCGACGGTCCAGGTGCTGCGCTGGATGGCCTTCATTCCCTTCATGGCCGGCATGACCGACCTGTTCGGCGTGCAGACGATGCTGCCGCTCGGGATGAAGTCGGAATTCACCCGGATCCTGATGTCATCGGGCATTCTGAACATCGTGCTGGTGCCCGTGCTCGCGAAGTACTTCGCCGAGCTGGGCGCCGCCGCTGCCGTGCTGACCGCCGAGGCAGCGGTCGCCGCGGCGCTCGCGACCGTCGTCTATCGCGCCGGCGTTCCGCTGCCCGGCAGTCCCGTCGCGCGGCGCGGCTAACTCACCGCCCCGGGGCTGACGAACCTCCGTTCCGGGGCGGCCGGAATCCACGGTGCGCCGTTCGATGCATGCGCAACGAACCGCACGCGCACTCGTCTTCGCGTTCCACCCCCTTCTGCACGTTCGCACGCAGGTACTTCTTACTCCGCCGGGCACGTGCCATCGGGAACGATGACCGCCTTTTCCCCACGCCACGCAATCCCGTCGAAAAAAGATCGTACGTATCGGTAGAAACACCGATGCTGTAGTCAAACTACATTCGTACGATTGGCGACTGCAGAGAATCGCTACATCCGATTCGGCAGTGTCGGACGGTCCGCGTCGCCGTCCGCGTTGCTCGATCGGGCCCAACCGGCCGTAACGATTCCCCGCCTGGCCTGGCATGCGGACGCGCAACCACCCTGCATCGCCAGCCGAATGCGTCCGGTGCGAATCCACCGGACGTGCGCAGCTCCAGACATCATCCGAACAACCGGCAATACGATCATGGAGAGCAACATGCGGGACACCCTCTGGCCGGCCGCCGTGCTGGCAGCGACCCTCTGCACCAGCGTCTACGCGGGCAACGCCGATTTCAATTCACAGGGCGACGCCGCCGACGCGGTCGCGTCGTCCGCCGCGCAGCGGCGCGCCGACCTTCTCGTGCGCAAGATGACGCTCGACGAGAAACTGCAGTTCATTCATTCGCAATACGAAATGTCAAAGGTGCCGGCTGGCGGTGCCGGCTACATCCAGGGTGTGCCGCGGCTCGGTATTCCCGATCTCAACATGGTCGACTCGGCGACCGGCTCCGGCAGCACGTCGCTCGCGAGCACGACCTTCCCCGCCACGATCGCCGTCGCCGCGAGCTGGGATCGCCGCCTGTCGTACGACTACGGCAAGCAGGTCGCGATCCAGTTGCGCGCGCAAGGGTTCGGCATGGGGCTCGGCGGCGGCACCAACCTCGCGCGCGAGCCGCGCGGCGGACGGCTGTTCGAGTATCTCGGCGAGGATCCGCTGCTCGCCGGCGACCTGCTCGCGGAGCGCACGCTCGCCACGCAGCGGCAGAAGGTCATCGCGACCATCAAGCACTATGCCGGCAACGAGCAGGAGCATGGCCGGATGGGCGGCAACACGCAGATCGACGAACGCACGCTGCGCGAGCTCTACCTGCTGCCGTTCGAGATCGCCGCGAAGCGCGGGCAGCCCGGCAGCGTGATGTGCAGCTACAACCGCCTGAACGGCGCGTACGCGTGCGAGAACCATCATCTGCTGAACGACGTGCTGAAGAACGAATGGGGCTTCCAGGGCCAAGTGCAATCCGACTGGGGCGCGACGCACAGCACTGCCGCCGCGATCAACGCCGGTCTCGACGAGGAAGAGGACGTCGGGCCGAGCGTCTATCTGACGCCCGCCGCCGTCAAGCAGGCAATCGCGAACGGCTCGGTGTCGACCGCGCGCCTCGACGACATGGTGCGTCGCAAGCTGGCCGTGATGATCCGCGTCGGCGTGATGGACGACCCGGCCAAGGGCGGCGGCACGATCGACTTCGCGGCTGCGAACCGGTTCGCGCAGGGCGCCGCCGAGCAGTCGATCGTGCTGCTGAAGAACGACGGCAACCAGTTGCCGCTGGCGGCGTCCGCGCTGTCGCGCATCGCCGTGATCGGCGGCCACGCCGATACGGCCGTGCTGTCGGGCGGTGGCTCGGGCAACACGCGAGATCCGGTCACCGGTTCGTTCGCGGGCTGCGGCGGCCTGACGTTCGGGTCATCGACCGGCTGCAGCTGGTGGCGCAATCCGTGGCTCAAGGTCGACGTGCCGATCGTCGCGGCGATCCGCGCGCTCGCGCCGGCGGCACAGGTCACGTTCGCGGGCAACAGCGACCAGCAGTCGCCGTTCCGCGCGTACACGCAGCAGGAAATCGACCAGGCCGCGGCGCTCGCGGGCCGCTCGGACGTCGCGATCGTGGTGGTCGCGCAGCCGGCCGGCGAGGATTTCGGCGATCTGCAGAGCCTGAGCCTCGCGAATCCGTCGAACCAGGATGCACTCGTCGAGGCCGTCGCGCGAGCGAATCCGCACACGATCGTCGTCGTCCAGAGCGGCAATCCGGTGCTGATGCCGTGGAAGGACAACGTGTCGGCAATCGTCGAGGCGTGGTATCCGGGCGAAGGCGGCGGCAAGGCGATCGCGAACGTGCTGTTCGGCGCGGTCAATCCGTCCGGCAAGCTGCCCGTCACGTTCCCGGCGCGCGACCAGGACACGCCGACGTGGGGGCAAGGCGGCGCGTTCGACAACGATCCCGTCTACGCGGAAAAGCTGAACATGGGCTATCGCTGGTACGACGCGCGCAACGTCAAGCCGATGTTCGAATTCGGCTACGGGCTGTCGTACACGCACTTCGCGTATTCGGGGCTGTCGGTGTCGCGGCAACCGGACGGCTCGCTGAGCGTCGCGTTTACCGTGCGCAATGACGGCCGCGTCGCCGGCGCGGAAACGCCGCAGGTCTATTTGGGCCTGCCGTACAAGGACGAACCGCCGAAGCGGCTGGTCGGCTGGGAAAAGATCCGGCTGAACCCGGGCGACGCACGGCGTGTTCGCGTGACCGTGTCGCCGCGGATGCAGAGCGTGTGGGACACGTCGCGCAACGGCTGGAAAGTCGTGCCGGGCGGGACGGTGTATGTCGGCGCGTCGTCGCGCGATATCCGGCTGCAGGGGAGTTAGTCAGCCGGCGTGACGATGCCGGGTGTCGGATGTCGGGCGGAACGCCGCCCGGCACCCGCGAGCAAGGCGGCGACTCCTGCGACGAATGGGGTGCTGCCGGCCGGCGTGCCATGCGGAATCGCCGCGCTTCGTTCGCATTGCCGGCCAGGCGTCGGCGATGCGCGCGCGATGCGGACACGAATGAAAATCGGGAACACCATCCATTCCCGGATTAACTTGCTCGTGCGGCCCGTTCGGGTAGGATGTGAACGTGCGATTTAGCGGATTTCGTACCGGCCACCCGCCGCACGAATGTGATAGCGTGGTGAAACCGCAGCACGGTCTCGTCGCCGATGGTCGCGAGTCGAACATGTCGGCAGGACTGTGGGCGCGCTTCGTCGTCAGTCGTCATTGCAAAGGAGTTCTCCCATGTGGACCAAACCTGCCTACACTGATCTGCGTCTCGGTTTCGAAGTCACGATGTACGTGTCGAATCGCTGATTCGGGCACGCCATCCGGAAAGGAAAGCCTCGGTCTGCCGAGGCTTTTTCTTTGCCTCGCATCCCGGCCCCGCGTCGCACCGCCATGCTCATACACATCCTCGGATCCGCCGCGGGTGGCGGCTTCCCGCAATGGAACTGCAACTGCGCGAACTGCGCGGGTTTTCGGGCGGGCACGGTCGACGCACGGGCCCGCACCCAGTCGTCGATCGCGCTGTCCGACGACGGCACGAACTGGGTGCTGTGCAACGCGTCCCCCGACATTCGCGCCCAGCTGCAAGACTTCCCGTCGTTGCAGCCGGGCCACGCGCCGCGCGACACCGGCATCGGCGCGGTCGTGCTGATGGACAGCCAGATCGACCATACCGCCGGCCTGCTCAGCCTGCGCGAAGGCTGTCCGCTGCAGCTGTGGTGCACCGACATGGTCCACCAGGACCTGACCACCGGCTTTCCGCTGTTCAACATGCTCGAACACTGGAACGGCGGGCTGGTCTGGAACCGTATCGTGCTCGGCGACAGCTTCGCCGTGCCCACCTGCCCGAACCTGCGCTTCACGCCGCTGCCGTTGAGCAGTGCCGCGCCGCCCTACTCGCCGCATCGCCTCGATCCCCATCCCGGCGACAACATCGGCCTGCTCGTCGAGGATCGCCGCACCGGCGGCACGCTGTTCCATGCGCCGGGGCTCGGCACGGTGGACGACGCACTGCTGCAACGGATGAACGACGCGGACTGCGTGCTCGTGGACGGCACGCTGTGGGATGACGACGAAATGCGGCGACGCGGCGTCGGCGTACGTACCGGCCGCGAAATGGGTCATCTCGCACTGAACGGTCCGGGCGGCATGCTCGACGTACTGGCCCGGGTGCCGGGCCCGCGCAAGGTGTTGATTCACGTCAACAACACCAATCCGATCCTCGACGAACGTTCTCCCGAACGCGCGGAATTGCGGCAGCGCGGTATCGAGGTCGCCTTTGACGGGATGGACATCGTGCTATAAAAAACGCATGGTCCCGCAGCTGTGACGCGCATCGTGATGCGTGCGACGTCGACTGCGGTACGCCACGCGCCCTTCCACCGTCCGCAACGCCATGGAACCGTCGATGAGCCAAGCCGCTCTCCCTCCCGCCCAGTTCGAACAGGCGCTGCGTGCCAAGGGCGCCTTCTATCACATCCACCACCCGTACCACGTCGCGATGTTTGAAGGCCGCGCGACCCGGGAGCAGATACAGGGCTGGGTCGCGAACCGCTTCTACTATCAGGTCAACATTCCGCTGAAGGATGCGGCGATCCTCGCGAACTGCCCGGACCGCGAGGTTCGCCGCCAGTGGGTCCGGCGCCTGATCGATCATGACGGGACCGCCGGCGACGAAGGCGGTATCGAAGCATGGCTGAGGCTCGGTCAGGCGGTCGGGCTGGACCCCGCGCAGTTGCGCTCGCAGGAACGCGTGCTGCCCGGCGTACGCTTCGCCGTGGACGCCTACGTGAATTTCGCGCGCCGCGCGAGCTGGCAGGACGCGGCCGGCAGTTCGCTCACCGAGCTGTTTGCGCCGCAGATCCATCAGTCGCGTCTCGACACCTGGCCGCGCCATTACCCGTGGATCGATCCGGACGGCTACGCATATTTCCGCACGCGCCTCGGCCAGGCGCGCCGCGACGTCGAGCACGGGCTCGACATCACGCTGCGGCATTACACGACCTACGAAGGCCAGCAGCGGATACTGGACATCCTGCAGTTCAAGCTCGACGTTCTGTGGACGATGCTCGACGCGATGTCGATGGCCTACGAACTGCATCGGCCGCCTTATCACACCGTCACCGGCCAGCCGGTCTGGCACAAGGGAATCGCGCCATGAATTTCGACAGAAATCGCGTGCCGCACTGGCGGCCGGGTTTTCGCTTTCAGTTCGAGCCGGCCCAGCATGCGCACGTGCTGCTGTACCCCGAAGGCATGGTCAGATTCAACGAAAGCGCGAGTGCGATCGGCGGGCTGATCGATGGCTCGCGCACCGTCGCGGACATCGTTGCGCATCTCGAACGGCAATTCCCCGACGTGCCCGAACTCGGTAACGACGTCGAGGGTTTCATGGAGACCGCCCGTGCCCAACACTGGATCGAACTCGCGTGAACCGGTGACGCCCGACGCCGCGCGGCCGGCAGCCGGATTGCCGCTGTGGCTGCTGGCCGAACTCACGTACCGGTGCCCGCTGCAGTGTCCGTACTGCTCGAATCCGCTCGACTTCTCGCGCCAGGGCGCGGAGCTCGACACGGAACGGTGGTTCAGGGTCATGGCCGAAGCGCGCGAGATGGGCGCCGTGCAGATCGGCTTCTCGGGCGGCGAACCGCTCGTGCGCCCGGATCTTGCCGCACTGATCGGCGAGGCGCGCCGGCTCGGCTACTACACGAACCTGATTACGTCGAGCATCGGCTTGGCCGAGCAGAAGATCGACGCGTTCCGCCGCGCCGGCCTCGATCACATCCAGATCAGCTTCCAGGCGAGCGACGCGACGGTCAACGACATGCTGGCCGGATCGAAGAAGGCGTTCGCCCACAAGCTCGCGATGGCCCGCGCGGTCAAGGCGCACGGCTATCCGATGGTGCTGAATTTCGTCACGCACCGGCACAACATCGACGACATCGACCGAATCATCGAGCTGTGCATCGCACTCGACGCGGACTACGTCGAGCTCGCGACGTGCCAGTACTACGGATGGGCCTACCTGAACCACCAGGCGCTGTTGCCCACCCGCGCGCAACTCGAACGTGCGGAGCACATCACGAACGAGTATCGGGCAAGGCTTGCCGCTGCGAACAATCCGTGCAGGCTGATCTTCGTCACGCCCGACTACTACGAGGAGCGGCCGAAACCCTGCATGAGCGGCTGGGGCAGCCTCTTCCTGATCGTCACGCCGGACGGCACCGCGCTACCGTGCCACGGCGCGCGGCAACTGCCGATCGCCTTTCCGAACGTGCGCGACCACGACCTGCGATACATCTGGTACGAGTCGTTCGGCTTCAACCGCTTCCGCGGCGACGACTGGATGCCCGAACCGTGCAGGTCGTGCGACGAGAAGAAGAAGGACTTCGGCGGATGCCGATGCCAGGCGTACATGATGACGGGCGATGCGAGCCTCACCGATCCGGTGTGCGGCAAGTCGCCTCATCACGACCTGGTCGAGAAAGCACGCGAGGCCGCGCTCGCGCCGCTGCAACCCATGGCGCAACTCGTGTTTCGCAACGCACGCAACTCGCGTGAATTGACGAAGACCTGAACGGCGCCACGCGGCCGCCGCCGCGCGACACCCGGACATCTCGCCGCGCGCCGCGTCATCGCGCCGGATTCAGCGGTGAACACCCGGGTTGTCGGCAACCCATGGATTCCGTTTTTTCAACCGTGCCGCACCGACGCCCCGTCACACGCCGGTCACCGCCCACGGCTCGGCAGCGAGGCGCTCCGCCAGATAATCCATGAACGCGGTCACGCGCACCGGGCGCAAGCTGCTCGGCGGCGTCACGAGATTCACACCCACCCGATCGATCCGCCATTCGGGCAACACGTCCACCAGTTCGCCCCGCTTCAACGCGTCCCCGACGACGAACTCCGGTTGCAACGCGACGCCCCGGGCAGCCAGCAGCGCGGGAACGATCACGTCGGCGCTGTTGCTGCGAATGATGCCGCGCACCGTGACCGCGAACGTATCTCCGCATGCATGACGGAATTGCCATAGTTCGGGGGTCGCCAACCCCGTGTAGACGAGACACGCATGGCGGGCCAGGTCGCGGGGATGCGTCGGCCGCCCCCATCGTTTCAGATAGGCCGGCGAAGCCACCAGCGGGAAATTCACCGCGCAGAGCCGGCGCGCCCGCAACGACGAATCGGCAAGTTCCGCGATGAGCACCGCCACGTCGAACCCGCCGGCCACCACGTCGACGATGCGGTCGGTGACCGACAGGTCGATCTCCACCTCCGGATAGCGTTCGAGAAAGCCAGGAATCAGCGGCGCGACATGGCGGCTCGCGAACGACATCGGCGCGGCAACGCGCACCAGACCGCGCGGTTCCGTCGCGTGCGACGACGCCTCGGTCTCCGCCGCCGCGGCTTCGCTGAGAATGCGAATCGCTCGCGATTTGGCGATTTCGCCGGCGGCCGTCAGCGAAACCTGACGCGAGGTTCGATAAAAGAGCGCCGTGCCGAGCCGGCGCTCGAGTCGGGAAATGGCTTTCGACACGGTCGGCTGCGAGAGGTCGAGCGCCTCCGCTGCCCTGGCGAAAGAGCCCGTTTCGAGCACGTGCGCGAAAATCGCCCATGCCTCGAGGTCAGGAAGTATCTGCATTAGACAGCACGCCTCCGGTTGGCCGATCCGGCCTTTACTTGCCGATACCGGTACCGCGCCCTGCAGTGTTCGCGCTGCATGAGCACCGCCGCCGATACCGTCTGCGCAACGTGCACACCGCTAGAAAAGCGTATGAATGCCGATGCGGGCAATGGCCTGGTTCACGCCGGACGACGCGCCATCCGGATCCAGCACACCATTGATCTGCGCCTGGGCACCGCTGCTTGCCCGCTGCCACACACCGGTCACATACACCATCGTTCGCTTCGACAGCGTGTACTGCACCGTCGCCGTGACCTGATGCGCGTGGTCATTGTCGAGCGCCGCGTTCCCCTTCATGTATATGTAGTCCGCGCCGATCCTGACCGGACCGGAGAGTTGCCAGGTGCCGCCCGACTCGGCCATCCACACCGAGCCACCGGACGCAGCGTTATGAACGGTCGTCACCAGCGCGCTCAGGTTCGCCCGTCCGATCCGGTAGTGCGCCCCAGCGCCCCAGTTCCGCACGCTTGTCGCGACGGAGCCCGGCTGTGCGCCATATTTCTCGTTGGTGTACGCGGCGGCAGCGCCGAACGGTCCGGCCTCGTAGTCGAGACTGGCGCTCACCGTATTGCCGGCGCCGATCGACCCCGGCACGCCGCCGAACGCGTAAAGCGCGCCCGCCTTCAGCCCGTGGATGACAGGGCTCACGAACTTGACGGCGTTCGCCACACGCTGACTACCCGCCATCCGGTCCCAGTCGAACGCGCCAGTCGGGTTGCCGGGCAGCGCGAGCTTGCGAAACGGTCCGTTGCGCAGGTTGTACAGTCCGGCGACATCGGCCGCCGCGTCGGTGCCGCTGAAGAACAGCGTGTCGGCCATGAATTCATACTGGTTGCCGAACGTCAGCGTGCCCAGCCGGTCGTTCTGCACGCCGACGTACGCGGTACGCGCGAACAGGCCATTCCCGATCAGCGCACCGGTGCCCGGTGAAATCTGGCTGACCAGCTGGAAAATGACCTTCGAGCCGCCGCCGACATCTTCGCTTCCGCGCAAGCCGAGCAGGCTCGGCGTAAAGATCCCGTCGTCGAATTTCGCATTGCCGAGGCCGCCTTCGTTACTGACGTAACTCACTCCCACGTCGAGCGCGCCGAACAACGTGACACTGCCCTGCGCGCATGTGATCGGCACATGCGCAACCATCAACAGGGCCGGGGCATAGAAACGCTTACCGAACATGAACAGCCTTCTTCATTACTTCGTTATCCGAATCACGATGACCGGACCCTTCAATCATCCCGTGCAATGCAGGTACGCACACGCACACCGCCGTCATGCCCGATCGTGCAACAGGCGGCACGCATCGACCGGCACGAGTCTAGCGCATGGCATGACGCTTCGACGTTCGACCGGCGAGAACACAATGTTCTGCATCTCCCGGCTACGCAACGCATCGCGGATCGCCTACACTCGTTCGGTGCATCGGCAGATGCGCCGCTATCCGAGCCGCGACGAACCGCGATCCGTGGCCGACGAGAATCGATTGCGCATGCGATCGCGACACCCTCCGCTGCGCGCGATGCTTCGCGTTCACCTCGAGCCGACCGGCGCACGCCAGGCCCCCGCTTGCCGGGCACGGAACCCCTTCCTCCGCGGATTTCCGCTTTCGTCCTCCGGAACGTCCCGACCGCGCTTCACGTCCGATGGTTGAACCCGGGCGAAGCGCTCCATCGCCCCCTCGTCACCCGGTGGTCGCGTTCGTCGCACGCGTTTTCACGCTCCGGATCGACCGGCGCGCCGACCGCGCCGAATCCCTCGACGCGCGCCACGGTAAAATTCCGTCGTGACCCGTTGCTCATCCCGTTCAGGTGCCATGCCGGCCTGATTCCGGCATGCATCGCCAGCCATCGAAAGCGCGCCGCACAGGATCCCCTATCTCCTTGATTCCTATACACTCACCGTTTCCCGGAACATGACTTACTCGCTTGCCACCCTCTACACAAGGGAACTCGAGATCCGCAAGAGCCGCTTCATCGCGTTCGCGATCCCCGTCGAGGACCGCGATGCCGCGATGCAGGCGCTGCAGCGCCTGCGCGACGACCACCCGACGGCCACCCACGTGTGCTGGGCGCTGCTAGCCGGCGGCCAGTCCGGGATGTCCGACGACGGCGAGCCGTCCGGCACCGCCGGCCGGCCGATCCTCGAAGTGCTGCGTCACCACGATCTCGACGGCGTGCTCGGCGCGGTCGTCCGCTACTACGGCGGCGTGAAGCTCGGCGCGGGCGGCCTGGTGCGCGCCTATACGGATGCGATCGCGTCGACACTGCTCGATGCCGAACGCGTCGAACGCATTCGCCACACGCGGTTCGCGATCGAAATCGGCTACCCGGACGAAGCACGGGTGCGCCGCTGGATCGAGCAGGCAGGTTACGCGCTGGTGGACAGTGCGTACGGGATGACGGTGAAGCTCGTGATCAAGCTGCCGGAAACGGCCGAGGCGGCGGCGAAATCCGAACTGTTCGACCTGACGCAGGGACGCTCGGGCTTCCCCGACCTGTGAGAATCGGGCAACCCGCCCGGCATCGCCGTCACGGTTTCACACAGATTCCCGTGAAAATTCAGATGCGTCCGATAGAAAACCCGCGCGCCGAAACTTAACCTCTCCTGTATTCCTCGCGACGCGACCTGCAAACGTCTGGCCGGGCGTGCAGACACGCGGCACATCGCGCGTCGCCAACAATCAGAATTCAGCCAGGGAATATCGGACGCATGCAACTGCAAAAACTACAAGCCCAGCTCGCGGAACTCGATCGGCGCATCCGGGCGGAGCGCCGCCGCGAACGCCAGGCGGCACTGGTGCAGGTACGCCAGCTCGTGACGAACTATGCGCTGACCGCGCGGGAAGTCTTCGGGCAGGGTTACAGCGATCGCGCGAAGCTGTTCACGATGGGCGCGAAATATCGCGATCCGGTGACGGGCGCCACCTGGAGCGGACGCGGTCGCACCCCCGCCTGGATCGCCGGCCGCGACCGCGCCGCGTTCCTGATCCGGGAATAACGCGCGCCGCGTTGCACGGCGCGCCTTCGTGGTCGATCCAACCGACCTGAACCGCTCAATAAACGTCCGGGACGATCATGCTGTCCGGCGTCGGACGGCGAATGTAGTCCTCGTGATGCTCGCGCTGCGGCAGATCGATCGTCGGCCGCGGCACGTCGTGATACGGCACCTGGGTCAGCAGATGGTGGATGCAGTTCAGGCGCGCGCGCTTCTTGTCGACCGCCTGCACGACCCACCACGGCGCCTCGGGAATGTGCGTGCGCTGCAGCATTTCTTCCTTCGCGGCCGTATAGGCTTCCCAGCGGCGGCGGCTCTCGAGGTCCATCGGGCTCAGCTTCCACTGCTTCAGCGGATCCTCGATCCGGCTCTGGAAACGCAGCTCCTGCTCATGGTCGGTGATCGAGAACCAGTACTTGACGATCTGGATCCCGCTGCGTGCGAGCATTTTCTCGAACTCGGGCACCGAGCGGAAAAACTCTTCGTATTCGTTGTCGGTGCAGAAGTTCATCACGCGCTCGACGCCTGCGCGGTTGTACCAGCTGCGATCGAACAGCACGATCTCGCCGCCAGCCGGCAGATGCGCGACATAGCGCTGGAAATACCATTGCGTGCGTTCGCGGTTGCTCGGCGCCGGCAGCGCCGCCACGCGGCACACGCGCGGGTTCAGGCGCTGCGTGATGCGCTTGATCGCGCCGCCCTTGCCTGCCGCGTCGCGCCCCTCGAAGATCACGACGAGCCGGTGCCCCGTGCTCACGACCCAGTCCTGCAGTTTCACGAGCTCGCCCTGCAGCCGGAACAGCTCGCGGAAATACTGCTTGCGCGCTTCGCGGCGCTCCGGCGAGAACAGCAGATCCTCGTCGCTGTCGAAGCGGCGGTCGTCGAGCTCCATTTCGAGTTCTTCGTCGTACGCGTCGACGAGGTCTTCCTCGAAACGGCGCTGGCGCGACTCGAGCGATGCCGTATCGGTGAAGTCGTCGGTCTCGGTGCGGGTGGCGTTATCGCCCATGGGGCCTCCTTCCTTCAATTGACGCAGCCAAACGCCTCCATTATCCCAGTGTCTCGCGTCAAATTGATGAAAAAGGGGCCGATCCGCCCCTCAGAAGCGGAATCCGAGCAGCACGCTCGCCAGCACCGGGTTCGCGGAGATATCGAAGGTATTGGACGCCAGCGTCCGGTTCGGCTGGCTGATGTCGAGCGTGATCTTCGTGCGCAGCGGGATATAGGTGACCATCCCCGTGATCCAGAACCGGCGCGTGATCTGGTAGCTCGCGCCGACGGTAAATACCGGTTCCCACACGCTTTTCACCTTCGCCGATACGTTGGTCCGCCCCGACAGCAGCAGGTCGCCGCCGGCATCCCAAACCCGCTGGAACCACGCCGGATCGAGCAGCAGCGACTGCAGGCTGCCGATGTCCGCCCCGGCCGCGAGCAGCCCGCCGAGCGACGCGAGCTTGCGCTGGAACACCGGGTTCAGGTTCGTGTTCGTGAAGCGCGTATAGCTGATGCCGAGGCCCGCGAACGGCCGGAACCGGTCGTCGCGCTCGCCGAGGTAGTACTTGAACACGACGGAGCCGAGCCACGCGCGCGTGGTCGCGAGCGGGTTGCTTTGCGGGTTCGCGAGGTCGATCAGCGGCAGGCGCCCCTGCACGCCCGCGAAGATCCGGTCGAGCGGCAGCCCGATGCTGCCGTGCCCGCGCAGCGTCAGCACGGGCGGAATGCCGGCACCGAGCTCCGCCGCCCAGTTCTCCGAGAAAAAATGGGTGAACGTGAACGCCAGCGTGTTCGTATTGCCGAGCGACAGGCTCGACCCCGTGTTCTGGAAGCTGTTCAGCCCGAGCGCGTCGGTGTGCGTCGTGACCGGCGTCGAACGGCCGGTCGTGCCGACGAAGTGCCAGCCGAGACCGACCATGTTGCGGTCGTCGCCCGTCAGTTGCTCCAGCAGCGGCGGCGCCTGCGCGGCCGGCAGGTCGGGCAGCCGCGACGGATCGACCGGATACAGTTCGTACGGCATCCGGTCCGCGTGGACGACACCGCGCGCCGATGCCGACGCCTCGTCCGCCGCGTCGCGCGCGGCGGCGGCCGGATCGCAGCGCCCGGTGTCGCGGTCGTCGAAACCGATGCCGTCCGCGCCGTCCCCACCATCGTCGCGCGGCGCCGCGCAGGCGTGCGCCGTGCCGCCGGTACGCTGCCCGAGCGTGATCTTGCGGGCCGTGAGCGGCACCTCGGGCGGCGCTGCGGCACCGGCGCCGTCGCCGGTGCCGTCGCCGGTGCGCCCGCCGCGAGCCGGCCCGACGTCGGTCGCCCATGCGCCCGCATCGAATCCGTCCGCATCGCCGCCCGGCCAGAAGCCGATGCCGTCCGCACCGGCCGGCCAGTGCGCGGACGCGTCGCCGTCCGGCTGCGGCGCGCCGTGCGCGGCGGCGGCGCACGCGAGCAACGTCGCACCCAGCCAGCGCGGCAGCGGACGCGCGGAGCCCGGCCGCGCGCGGCGGCGGTGGTCGCGGCGCATCATCGGCTCAGGCCGGCACGCCGAACAGGCGCTGGCGAATCCGGTACAGCGGCTCGAACAGCCATTCGAGCAGGCTGCGCCGCTCGAGCACGATGTCGGCCTTCAGCATCATCCCCGCGCGCAACGACAGCGGCCGCCCGTCGAACGACGGCACGCGGTCCGCGAGTTCGACCCAGGTCTTGAAGTAGGTCTGCGGCGCGGCCGCGTCGCCCGGCAGGTTCAGCTCCTTCGCCGAGAACGCGACGGGCGAGATCGACAGCACCGTGCCGCGATAGGTGCCGAACTTCTCGACCGGATAGCTTGCGTACGCAACCTTCACCGCCTGCCCCTTCTTCACGAAGCCGGCCTTCGACGACGGAATGTAGACCTCGGCGATCAGCCCGTCGGCCTTCGCGGGCAGGATCTCGACGACGCGCGTGCCCGGCGGGTCGATCACGCCGCCCTGCACGACGTCGAGCCGCACGATCTGCCCGTCGGCCGGCGCGTACAGCACCTGGTTCACGCTCTCGTCGATGTTGTATTCCTTCGCGTTCAGCTCCTCCTGCTTGATCTTCAGTTCCGCGTTCGCGCCGTCGTACTTGCTCTGCATCGTGTCGAGGTCGCCGCGCAGCTTCATCGCGTTCTTCGCGAGCTCGGCGCGGCGCAGCAGCAGGTCCTGGTACGCCTGTCCGGCCTGCAGGTACTGCGTGTTCACCTGGTTGTACTGCTCGAGCGTCACGACCTGCTCGTCGAGCAGCTGCTTCACGCGTGCACGCCGTTCGCCGTACTCGTCGACGATGCGCTTCTGGTCCTGGATCTGCCGGTCGATCAGCCCGCGGCTTTCGCCCTGCGCGGCGATCTGCTGGTTGATCTGCTGCACCGACGACCGGTATTCGAGCCGCGCCGCGTCGATCTGCTGCGTGACCTCGACGCGTTGCCGGTCGAGCGCCGCGCGCATGCCCTGCACGTTGTTCGCCTGGCTGACGAAGCTCGTGTCGCGCGTCACCGCGAGCAGCCGCTGGCCGGCCTTCACGTGCTGATCCTTGCCGACGTACACGTCGCGCACGGCCCAGCCGGGCGGCGCGCCGACGCCGATCAGCCCCGAGCGCGGCGTCAGCATCCCGGACACGCTTTCGGTGTTCGCATAGCTGAGTTCGACGAGCGCGGTCACGAACATCGCGAACATCGCAAGCGACAGGTAGCAGAAGAACCGCATCGACACCGGCACGTCGACGACGCCGTGAATCACGGTGCCGAAGGTCGTGCCGCGCGCGAGCTTGCGCGACGGCTTCTGTTCTCGGAGGGCGGAATTCCAGGTCGGCATGGCGCGAGCTCGTCAGGCGCGACGCCGCGCGGCCGCATCGAGCAGCGGCGCCGGCATCAGGTAAGGCGTGAAGTGTTCCCAGAAGTGCCACTGCTCGGGCTGGCGCACGAGCGCCTGCTCGAGCCGGTCGACGATGCGCTGGTGCGTCGCGCGCACCGGCGATGCGTCGTCGTCCGCGCCGAGCATCGGCGCGAGCGGTGCGGCCGCGAGCTCGGTGAAATGCACCGCGCAGCGATCGCGGAACGGCACGCCCGTCGCATACGCGACCAGCAGCGGAATGCCCTGCTCGACCGCGAGCTTCACGCCGCCGCCGGCCATCCGCACCCAGCGCCCGCCGAGCCGGCAGCGATTGGTCCTGCCGAACTTGCCGTGCAGGTCGGAGAACAGCAGGAACACCGGCGCCTCGCGCCGCAGGCTCGTGATCAGTCGCCGCAGGTGCACGCGCTCCTCGATGTCGATGAACTCGACCTCGCCGGCGCCGTATTCGGCGACGAGCCGCAGCGCATCGTCGAAGAATGCGCCCGGGGCATCGCGATGCAGGATCACCATCAGCTTGCGGTCGTCGGGGATCATGAAGCGCAGCTTCGTGACGAACAGCATCAGGTTGCCGAAATGCAGGCCGGCGAGCATCAACGGGCCGCCGCGCGCGAGTGCCGCATGCAGCTGCGCGTCGCCGTCGCAGGCCATCCCGTCGATCATCGACTTCATCGACTCGAGGCTGTGCGAACGCAGCTTGAGCCCCGCGAACTCGGCCTCGAACAGCTCGCGCACGATCGCCGCCGATACCTCCCGCACGCGGCGCGGGTCGTCGTTCAGGTGGCCGCTCAGCATGTGCGCGACCGCGCGTTCGATCGACTCGCGGATGCACGGAAAGCAGCGCAGGCACGCACCCGAGCACCAGCGCATCAGCCGCAGCCCGCGCGCGGGCGACGTGCGCAGCGCGACGGCGCGTACCGCGCGCCGCACCAGGAACGCATACGAAAACGGATTGAGCAGGAAGAGTCGTCCGAGCATCACCGGGCCTCCTCGATCGCGCGCCACGCGGCCGTCGCGTCGGTCAATACGCCATCGCGCATCTGGTAGATCCGGTCGACCATCGACAGGATCGACGCGTCGTGCGTGACCAGCACGATCGTGCACGGCAGCGTCAGCACGTTGCGGCAGATCTCGTGCGTCGTCGCCTGGTCGAGGTTCGACGAGAACTCGTCGAGGATCAGCAGGCGCGGCTCGCAATACAGCGCCCGCGCGATCAGCAACCGCTGCATCTGGCCCGCCGACAGGAATTTCTGCGTATCGCCGAGCGGCGTGTCGTACCGATGGTCGAGCCGCTCGATCTCGTCGTGGATGCACGCGAGCTTCGCCGCGTCGAACATCGCGCCGATGCGCGCGGCGGGCGAGAAATTCGTGATGTTGTCGCGGATCGTCCCGCGAAACAGCTGGTCGGACTGCGTGACGGCCGCGAGATGCTTGCGATACTGGCGCAGGTTCACGTCCGCGAGATCGACGCCGCCGACGAACAGCGTGCCGGGTGCCGGCCGCACCAGCCCGCAGATCAGGTTCAGCAGCGTCGTCTTGCCGCTGCCGGTGCGCCCGACGATCGCGATCTTGCCGCCCGCCGGCACGTCGAGCGTGACGTCGCGCAGGATCGACCGGTTGCCGCCCTTCGGCGTGTACGACAGCGCGCGGATCGACAACGCGCCGTCGAACCCGTCGACCGGCCGCACGACCGCGTCCGGCGCGGGTTCCTCGGTCTCGGTCTGCAGCACGTCCGCGACCCGGTCCATGTGGACCTGCAGCACCTTGCGGCGCACGTAGAGCTGGATCGAATCGATGAACTTGTCCGCGAACAGGTTCTTGTACTGGATGAACGCGTAGATCACGCCGATCGTGCTCTGCCCGTGCATCACGAGCCACGCGCCGTACGTGACGATCACGAGCTGCTCGACGTGCACGATCCCCTTCGAGATCGCATCGAACAACAGTTGCAGCCGCTCCTGCTGGCGCATCGCCTGCAGCTTCTGCGTGAACGCGTTGATCCACAGGCCGCTGCGCGCGGTTTCCGCCGACAGCAGCTTGATCGAATGCGCGGAACGGATGTTCTCGATCAGCAGCGCGTCGGCTTCCGCGCCGCGCGTGAGGATCTGCGACATCGCATCCTGCAGCTGCGGCTGGATCGCGAGCCGGCTCAGCGCGAACAGCACCATCCCGGCGAGACTGATGCCGGCCAGCACCGGGCTGTAGTACAGCATCAGGACGAGCGTCAGCACGCAGGTGACGAGGTTGAGCAGCCCGCCGACCAGTCCGTCGACGAGAAACCGCCCGACTTCCGACACCGACGACACGCGCGAAATCGAATCGCCGGTGTTGTGGAACAGGAAATAGCCGATCGGCAGCCGCGCGAGATGCCCGACCATGTTCGACGACAGCTGCTGCGACACGATGTTGCGCAGGTAGCTCTTGATGTTGCCGACGAGGTTCGCATACAGCGTGTCGAACAGGAACACGATCGCGAACAGGATCGTCAGCAGGTACAGGATGTCGACGTCGGTCTTCTTCAGCGCCTCGTCGATCGTGAGCTGCACGTACGACGGGCCGAGCAGCAGCAGGAGCTGCGCGGCGACGCCGCCCGCGATCCCGATCGCGAGGCTCTTGCGGATGCCCGTCAGCCCTTCGAGGTAGTCGCGCAGCCGGATCCGGTCGGCCGGCCCCGCGTGCGTGAAACCGAGGTCCGGATTCAGCTCGAGCGCATAGCCGGTGATGTGCGTGAGCGCCTGCGCGAGCGGCAGTTTCGTCTCGCCGAGCGCGGGATCGACGATGTGCACGCTGCCGTAGCCGACCTTCGTCAGCACGACATAGTGGTTCATCCCCCAGTGCAGGATGCACGGCGTCTTGAGCGCGTCGAGTTCGCCGGCGTCGAACTGCAGCCCGCGCGCACGCAGGCCGAGATCGTTCGCGATCTCCATCAGGTCGAAGAACGACAACCCGGAATCGATCCGCACCGGATAGCGGTTGCGCAGCGTGCGCAACGTCGTCTCGCGTCCGTGCCACGACGCGATCATCGCGAGGCAGGCCAGGCCGCACTCCGTCACCTCGTCCTGCAGGACCGGACGGACTTTACGCGTATTGAAAAGCATGGTCGGGCAATTCCGGGACGCGGCGACCCGCCGCCGGGGCCGGCCGAAGCGGGCCCGTGGCGGGTCGTGCGCGAGTCGCGAGGGCGCAGCCGGCGCATGGCCGGCTACGGCGAAAATCGGTGCGGGCGGCCGCTCAGCGCGACGAGCCGAGCGACATCCGGAACTGTTCGACGGCGCGGGTCTGGTACTGGGTCATCAGGCCCTGCAACGTCGAGCCGATCGACTGATTGACGAGATCGACCGTATTGGCGGCCGAATTGGCGTAAAGCGACGCGCCGCCGCGAATCTGGCGGGCCTGTTCTTCCGTGATGTCTCGCATTTGTTGTGGCCTTTATATTGTGGGAATGCCTGCGGACCGTCGGCCAATTGAAATATCAACGGCCGTTGACTTTATTACGACGACAATCCGGCACTCCTGCCTCCTGATAATCGCCCGATTCGAAATAATGCATTCCGAATTCGCTTTATCCACCAAGCGGCGATCGATTCTTTTACTTCTGTTTCGCGGCACTTCACGCGGGGGGCGCCTCCCCGCGCACGGCAGTTACTTGCCGGTGTTATTGAACGTCTTCGGGTTCTGCAGGTAATTGCCGAGGCTCGGCAGGAACTGGCCGAGCGCGGTCACCACCGGCGCGGCATCCACGGCGAGGCTGCCCAGCGAGCTGATCGCACCGCCGCCGTGCACGTTCCTGACTTGCTCCGTCGTCATGACCTTCATCATTCTCTCCTCGTAAAAAATAAAGATGATGCAAAGAACCTTCATTGAAATACAAACGGCTTTTAATCCCTAGCGACTTGTTAATCTAATAATCACCGCGATTACCAGCCGAAATCAGGCTATCATGCGATCGCATTGGAATTCAATGGAGGACACACTCTTACAGGTGCGTTTCCCGATGCGCCGCTTGCAACCGGCATTCAGATTACTTGAACTCGATTTTTAAAACGTTTAAATCCCTCCGCAATGCGTTGCGGCACGGGCAGGAGACGGAGACGGCCATGTTTGAAACGACGCGCGCGAAGTGCGGATCGGCGACGCAGGATACGGGTATCCCCCTATCAAGAAATACGACTAGGTGGAATCCCCGACTTGCGATCGTGACATTGTTCGCTGTAACAGTATCGGGTGCGGCCGGGGACGCACAGGCGTTCTGCCTCGATAGCGCTTACCAGTACGCGGTCGCGCACGATCCGCGCTACCTGCAGGCACGCAACGAATACGACGCGGCGCGCCAGAAATTTCCGCAGGCGCGCGCGCTGATGCTGCCGCAGGCCACCGCACAACTCGAATGGGGACGCTACGGCACGCATGCGAACCTGTTCGGCATCGACGTCAGCGGTTCGAGCAACGCCGCATACGGTTCGGCCCAGGTCACGCAGGCGCTGTTCAACGTGCCCTACCTGTACGACATGGGGCGCGCGACGGAATACGAGGAATCCGCGAAGCAGAAGCTCGAGGTCGCGCAACAGGAGCTGATCCTGCGCGTCGCGAACGCGTGCTTCGATCTGCTCAGCGCGCGCGAGAAGCTGCAGTCGGCCGACGACGAAGTCAGCGCGCTCGCGCGGCTCGAAAGCGACACGCGCCGCATGGCGCAGCTCGGGATGAAGACGATCGGCGACACAGCCGAGATCGAGGCGCGCCGCAGTCTCGCGCAATCCGACGAGGCGCTCGCGCAGACCGACGTCGATGCGCGCCGCACGCGCTACGAGACGCTGCTCGGGTCGACGATCGATTTCTCGCGCTGGCCGCGGCTCGCGCTGCGCGGCTCGCAGCCACGCATTCCGACCGGCGACTACGCGCCGCAGGACAACCCCGCGTATCGCCAGGCGTACCGCGACGTGCAGGTCGCGCGGCTCGCCGCGAAGCGCATCGGCGCCGAGCACCTGCCGACCGTCGACCTGTTCGCGTCGTATTCGCGCGGGCTCAATCCGAACCTGCGCGGGCTGACCGATCGCTCGGACTTCCATCAAAGCGCGGTCGGCGTGCAGGTGACGATCCCGATCTTCTCCGGCGGCAGCGTGTATTACCGGCAGGTCGAAGCCGAACACGTGACCGAGCAGTATCGCAACCGGCTGCGCGAGGTCGACGCGCAGTTGAGCACCGATCACCGCGAGGCGCTGTCCGCGCTCGAATCGGTCGGCACGCGTATCCGGGCGCTGCAGCAGTCGCTGCAGGCGGCGCGGCTCGCCTACGACGCGTCGATGAAGGCGCACCAGGTCGGCTACAGCACCACGTACGAAACGCTGAACCTGCGGCGCGACATCTCGGGCATCCGGCAGAAGCTGTTCGACAGCTATCTCGATGCGCTCAAGCTGCAGTTGAAGCTGAAAAGCGTGCTCGGTACGCTCGACGAGCAGTCGCTGATCGCGGTGGACAGCTTCCTCGAAAGCAACGCGGCGAACGACCGGAGCTGAGCGGGACGGTTCGTCGCTGGCCATGCGTTATCGGCGTGCGCCGATCGAACGCTCGGCGCCGAACACTTCCTGCCGCTGTTCACTGCACTGTTTCCGTCAGCGCCCGTCGAGCGGCTGGCCGGCGTCGGGCACTACTGCTTCGAGGATGCGCCCGACGCGGTGACTGACCGGATCGCCGGATTCCTCCGCGCGACCGCCTGAGCCCTGCGACGCGGTTCCCCGACCGGCACCGGGGCGGATACCGGCCGCGGAACCGCATGCGCGGCCGCTTTCGCGAACGCGCACGCGTCACTCGATACGCGACGTCACCGAATGATCCGCGTGACCCCGCGCCCGCGCGGATCGGCCATCGCCTCCGGCGTCCTGCCGTCGATCTTGATCACCTGGATATCGCCGCTGAAGTCCTGCCCCTTCAGCGTGTAGCCGCGTGCCTCGAGCTGCTTCGCGAGTTCGCCTTCGATCGGGTGGTACGGCTCCCAGAAGATCGTGTTCGGCGGCAGCAGCTGATGATGGAAACGCATCGCGCCGACGGCCTCCTTCAACGGCATCCTGAAGTCGTAGATGTTGTTGATCACCTGGAAGATCGACGTGAAGATCCGCGAGCCGCCCGGCGTGCCGATCACGAGCGACACCTTGCCGTCCTTCGTCATGATCGTCGGCGACATCGACGACAGCGGACGCTTCTTCGGCTCGATCGCGTTCGCGTCGCTGCCGACCACGCCGAACATGTTCGCGACGCCCGGCTTCGCGGAGAAGTCGTCCATCTCGTCGTTCAGCACGATCCCGGTGCCGTCGGCGATCACGCCCGAACCGAAATAGCCGTTGATCGTGTACGTGTTCGACACCGCGTTGCCCCACTTGTCGACGACCGAGAAGTGCGTCGTCTCGGCCTTCTCCGGCATCGACGTGCCGAGGCCCGGCTGCACGCTCTTCGTGTCCGACGGTTCCTTCGGATTGACCTCCGCCGCGCGCTTCGCGATGTATGCGTCGTCGGTCAGCTGCGCGATCGGCACCTTGTAGAAGTCGGGGTCGCCGAGATACTGCGCGCGATCGGCGAACACGCGCTTCTCGATTTCCGCGACGAGGTGGATGTACTGCGGCGAGTTGAGCTTCACGCCCTCGAAGTCCTGCTTGAGGTCCGCCTTCATCTTCAGCAGTTGCACGAGGCCGATGCCGCCCGAGCTCGGCGGCGGCGCGGTGATCACGTCATAGCCGCTCCACTTCGCCTGCACCGGCTGGCGCCACACCGCGCGATATTGCGCGAGATCCTCGGTGGTAATCAGCCCGTTGCCGTCGCCTGTCTTCATCGACGCGGCGATCAGCTCGGCCGTCTTGCCCTTGTAGAACCCTTCCGCGCCGCCATCCGCAATGCGCGTGAGCACCGCCGCGAGATCGGGCTGCTTGAAGTTCGTGCCGGCCTTCAGCCCGGAGAAGTACTTGTCGAAGTTGGTCTTGCCGCCGAACTCCTTCGACGCGTCGACGCCGCGCTGCGCCAGTTGCTCGTCGACGACGAAACCGTCGCGCGCATAGTGGATCGCCGGCGCGAGCACCTGCTTCCACTTCAGCTTGCCGAAGCGCTTCTGCGCTTCCCACATGCCCGCGACCGTACCCGGCACACCGGCCGCGCGCGGGCCGTACAGGCTCATGCCCTTGACGACGTTACCGTCCTTGTCGAGATACATGTCCTTCGTCGCGGCGAGCGGCGCGCGCTCGCGATAGTCGATGAAATACGGCTTGCCGTCCTTGTAGATCGTCATGAAGCCGCCGCCACCGATGTTGCCGGCTTCCGGGTACGTGACGGCCAGCGTGAACGCGATCGCAACGGCCGCATCGATCGCGTTGCCGCCCTCCTTGAAGATCCGCTCCGCGGCGTCCGCGCTGTACTTGTCGGCCACCGCGACCGCCGAGCTCGTCAGGACCGCAGGCTGCGGCCCCTTCGCATAGGCCGGCGCGTTCGGCAGGAAGCCGATGCCGGCCACCGTCGCGAGCATGACGGCGGATGATTTGAAGCGATTCAGCGTAGTCATTGCATGTCTCCCATGTAGGTCTCCGGCGGGCTGGAAATAGCCCCTGATCCGCTTATAGCCGCTGGCGCACGGTCAGCCATATGCCGGTTTCGTAGTGAATCTGGGAATGTGGCCGGAAAATTCGCCAATACTACGAATTGCCATGGATCGTGTGCGGTCGATCACACGGCGGAGCAAAAAATGGGCCGGCGGATCAGTCGAAATTGCATGCGGCGGATTCGAAGCGCACCGCGCAATCGGAAAATCACGGCATGCACCGCTTGCGCGGCTCCGGCACATGTAAAAAAATGCGATCGAACCGCCCGCTGAGCAGGCCGATCTGAGAAGATAGCGCCCCGCTTTCGCGCCCGATCGTTCGCGCTCGTCCGCTGCCGCTTCACGCTTCCTCGTCTCGTTTCCTATGGCATCACACAATGCGCATCACGCGTCCGGCTTCGCGGCCGGCGTCGCCGCCGCCGTCCTCGTCGCGCAAACCGGCGCGACCGGTCCCTGGCACGCGGGCCTGCTCGCCGCGTTCGCGGCCGGCGTCGCGGGCGGCACCGCGCCCGACTGGCTCGAAGTCGCGTGGTGGACCCGCAAGCGCCGCTTGTGGATCACGCACCGCACCGTCACGCACTGGGGCATCGGCTGGATCGCACTGCTCGCGCTCGGCTGGCACGGGCTCACGCATCATCCGCATCCGCTGTGGGCCGCGCCGCTGTTCGGCTTCGCGTGCGGCGGCGTGATGCACCTGCTCGCCGACTGGCCGAATCCGCTCGGCGTGCCGTGGATCTGGCGGCGCCATTCACTGAACCTGTGGAACAGCGGACATTGCGACCTGATCGTCGTCGCTGCCGCATGGGGCGGCACGCTGTGGCTCGCGCAGTCGCTGTGGACCCGCGCACCGTTCCTCGAACATTGGCTCGGCTGGTTGCATCGCGTGTAGTCGTGCGTGGTTGCGTGCCATCCCGGATCGGGTCGCGCATCCACTCGGCGTACGTCGAACGCAACGTTCCCCTCCTCCCGCCGAACCGGCACCCGCGACCGGGCGGATGCCGTTCCGCGCGCACGCCTGTTGAAATGCCGGTACCGCGCCTCACCTGAATCCGCGACGCGCGCGCTTCCACCCGCGGTGCCCGGCACGCACCCGCGACGTCTGGCACACTGACGATTCGCGCGCGGCCGCCCGCGCGCTCGCACCCCATTTCAACGCTCCGATGGACGTCACCGCCACCCGCCCCGCCCACGCGCTCGACGTGTTCCACCCGGCCGTCGCCGCGTGGTTCCGCCGCACGTTTGCCGCCCCGACCGGTGCACAGGCGCTCGCGTGGCCGCACATCAAGGCCGGCCGGTCGACGCTCGTCGCCGCCCCGACCGGCTCCGGCAAGACGCTCACCGCGTTCCTGTGCGCGCTCGACGATCTCGTGCACGACGCACTCGCGCACGACGGTGCGCTGCCTGACGCGACGCTCGTCGTCTATGTGTCACCGCTGAAGGCGCTGTCGAACGACATCCACGTGAACCTCGACGCGCCGCTCGCCGGCGTCGCCGAATCGCTGGCACAACTCGGCCTGCCGGTGCCGGCGATCCGCACCGCCGTGCGCACCGGCGACACGACGCAGGCCGAACGCGCGGCGCTGCGCAAGCGCGCGCCGCACATTCTCGTGACGACGCCCGAGTCGCTGTACGTGTTGCTGTCGTCCACGTCGGGCCGGCAAATGCTGTCGAGCGTGCGTTCGGTGATCGTCGACGAAATCCACGCGCTCGCGTCGTCCAAGCGCGGCAGCCACCTCGCGCTGTCGCTCGAACGCCTCGACGCGCTGGCGGGCCGCGCATTGCCGCGTATCGGGTTGTCGGCCACGCAGAAGCCGATCGACGCGGTCGCGCGCTTCCTGGTCGGCGGCCCGGCCGATGCGCCGCGCGACTGCACGATCGTCGATACGGGTCACACGCGCGAACGCGACCTCGCGCTCGAACTGCCGAACGTGCCGCTCGAGCCGGTGATGGCGACCGACGTGTGGGAACAGGTGTACGACCGGATCGCCACGCTCGCGGCCGCGCATCGCACGACGCTCGTGTTCGTGAACACGCGGCGCACCGCGGAACGCATGGCCCGCCATCTCGCCGACCGCCTCGGCAAGGACGCGATCGCCGCGCACCACGGCAGTCTCGCGAAGGAACATCGGTTCGACGCCGAACAGCGGCTCAAGCGTGGCGAACTGAAGCTGCTCGTCGCGACCGCGTCGCTCGAACTCGGCATCGACATCGGCGACGTCGATCTCGTGTGCCAGGTCGGGTCGCCGCGCGGGATCGCGCCGTTCCTGCAGCGCGTCGGCCGCTCGGGGCACCATGTCGGCGGTGTGCCGAAGGGCCGCCTGTTCCCGCTGTCGCGCGACGAACTGGTCGAATGCGCGGCGCTGCTCGATTGCGTGCAACGCGGCGAACTCGACGCATTGCGGATTCCCGAGGCCCCGCTCGACGTGCTCGCGCAGCAGATCGTCGCCGAAGTCGCCTGTGCGGAATGGCAGGAGGACGCGCTGTATGCGAGCTTCACGCGCGCGGCGCCGTACGCGCGCCTGTCGCGCGAACGCTTCGACGACGTGATGAAGATGCTCGCCGAAGGCTTCACGAGCCGCCGCGGCGTGCGCGGCGCGTATCTGCATCGCGACGTGGTCGGCGGCACGGTGCGCGGGCGCCGCAACGCGATGATGACCGCGACGACATCGGGCGGCACGATTCCCGACATGGCCGACTACGCGGTGCTGCTCGAACCGCAGGGCATCCAGGTCGGCACCGTCAACGAGGATTTCGCGATCGAGAGCCTCGCGGGCGACGTGTTCCAGCTCGGCAACCAGTCGTACCGGATCATTCGCGTGGAAACGGGCCGCGTGCGTGTCGAGGACGCGCAAGGCCAGTCGCCGAGCATTCCGTTCTGGATCGGCGAGGCGCCCGGGCGCAGCGACGAGCTGTCGGCGGCGGTCGGCCGGCTGCGCGCGCGGCTCGACGGGCTGTTCGCCGAAGGCGATCGGCAGGCGCATGCCGGAGGCGGTGAACGCGCTGACGTCGATTCCGGCGGCAAGACCGCGGCTGTCGTGAAGGCGACGAGCCGGGCCAAGACCAAAGGCACTGCAAAACCGACGCCACGCGTCGAAGCCGAAGCCGAAGCCGAAGCCGAAGCCGAAGCCGAAGCCGAAGCCGCGATCAGTGTGCGAAACGACGTCACCCTTTTCCCCGCTGCCAGCCCGGCCGAAAGCCGCCTCGCGCCGGCGCTGCGCTGGCTCGTCGACGATCTCCACCTGTCGCCCGATGCGGCCCGCCAGATCGCCGACTACCTCGCGCGCACGCGCGCGGCGCTGGGCGCACTGCCGACGCAGGACACGCTCGTGATGGAGCGCTTCTTCGACGAATCGGGCGGCACGCAGCTGGTGATCCATTCGCCGTTCGGCAGCCGCATCAACCGCGCGTGGGGGCTCGCGCTGCGCAAGCGCTTCTGCCGCAGTTTCAACTTCGAGCTGCAGGCCGCCGCGACCGACGACGCGATCATTCTTTCGCTGTCGCTCGCGCACAGCTTCGCGCTCGACGAAGTGTGGCGCTACCTGCGCTCGGCCAGCGCCGAGCACGTGCTGGTCCAGGCGCTGCTCGACGCGCCGATGTTCGGCGTGCGCTGGCGCTGGAACGCGACGACCGCGCTCGCGCTGCCGCGCTTCACCGGCGGCCGGCGCACCGCGCCGCAGTTGCAGCGGATGAAGAGCGAGGACCTGCTCGCGACCGTGTTCCCCGACCAGGTCGCGTGCCTCGAGAACATCGTCGGCGAACGCGAGATTCCGCACCATCCGCTCGTCGACCAGACGCTCGACGATTGCCTGCACGACGCGATGGATACCGACGGCTGGCTCGCGCTGCTGCGCCGGATCGAAAGCGACGCGATCGAACTCATCGCACGCGACCTGCCCGCGCCGTCGCCGCTCGCGGCCGAGATCCTGAACGCGAAGCCCTATGCGTTCCTCGACGACGCGCCGCTCGAGGAGCGCCGCACGCAGGCCGTGCAGTCGCGCCGCTGGAGCGATCCCGAATCGGCCGACGATCTCGGCGCGCTCGACGCCGACGCAATCGATGCGGTGCGCGACGAAGCGTGGCCGCTCGTGCGCGATGCCGACGAAATGCACGACGCCCTGCTCACGCTCGCCTGCGTCGCCGACCGCGAAGCGCATGCGCATGCAGGCTGGCCCGAGCGGCTTGCGGAACTGGCCGAACGCCGCCGCGCGACGAAACTCGTCGCGCCGGACAGCACCGCGCTGTGGGTGCCGGTCGAACGGCTGGTCTGCGTGCGCGCGCTGCATCCCGATGCACGCGTGGCACCCGCGCTGAAGGTGCCGGCCGCTTGCGCACAACCATGGGAAGCCGATGCCGCGCTCGTCGACGTGATCCGCGCGCGGCTCACCGGATTCGGGCCGCTCACACTTGACGCCATCGCGCAGCCGCTCGGCCTGCCGCCGGCGGCAATCGCGACCGCGCTCGCGGCACTGGAGCGCGAAGGCTACGTGATGCGCGGCCGCTTCACGCCGGGAGCAACCACCGACGAATGGTGCGAACGCCACCTGCTCGCGCGCATTCATCGCTACACGGTCAAGCGGCTGCGCCGCGAGATCGAACCGGTCGAGCGCGCGGATTTCATGCGCTTCCTGTTCCACTGGCAGCACCTGACGCCCGACACGCGCGGCACCGGCCGCGACGCGCTCGCGGCCGTCGTCGAGCAGCTCGAAGGCTATGAAGCCGCGGCAAGCGCATGGGAAGACGCGCTGCTGCCCGCGCGCCTGTCCGACTACACGGCCGGCGGCCTCGACGAACTGTGCCGCTCGGGCAAGCTCGTGTGGACCCGCATCGGCGCACCGGCCCGCGCGGCCGGCACGCCCGTGAAGACGACGCCGGTCGTGCTGCTGCCGCGCCGCCACATCAGCGCATGGCAGGCGCTGCGCGACCCGGACGCGCAACCCGCACTGTCCGCGCGCGCGGCGCAGGTGCGTGACGCACTCGCCGCACACGGCGCGATGTTCTTCGACGCGCTGCTCGACGAACTGCACCTGCTGCCCGTCGAACTCGAACAGGCGCTCGGCGAACTCGTGTCGGCCGGCCTCGTGAATGCGGACAGCTTCGCCGGGCTGCGCGCGCTGTTGAAGCCCGCGGTCAAGCGCAGCGCGACGTATGCGCCGCGCACGCGGCGCGGCGGCGCACTGATCGGCGGGATGGACGACGCCGGCCGCTGGGCGCTCGTGCAGCGCGTTGCGGCACCGGACGATACCCCGACACCGGCACCGAATCGCGGCGCGCCCGCGACCGATCCAGATGCGCTCGAACACATCGTCTGGACGCTGCTGCGCCGTTATGGCGTGGTGTTCTGGCGGCTGCTCGAACGCGAAGCCGACTGGCTGCCGAGCTGGCGCGAACTCGTGCGCGTGCTGCAGCGGCTCGAGGCGCGCGGCGAGATTCGCGGCGGGCGCTTCGTCGCGGGGCTCGCGGGCGAGCAGTTCGCGCTGCCGGAAGCGATCCCGGTCCTGCGCGAAGTGCGTCGCCAACCGGGCGACGGCCAGTACGTGTGCGTGACGGGCGCCGATCCGCTGAACCTTGCCGGCACGCTGTTGCCCGGCGACAAGGTGCCCGCACTGGCCGGCAATCGCGTGCTGTTCCGCGACGGCGTGCCCATCGCATCGCTCGTGGCGGGCACGTTCCATTACGCGCCCGAGCTGCCGCCCGCCGCGCGCGAGGATGCGCGGCTGCGGCTCGCGCGCCGCCACTGACTCCTGACATCGGCTGACACACGGCACGCCGCGGACTACTGAACGCCGCGCGGCAACGCCGCGCACGTTCGGGTAGCATCGAACGATTCATTGCGCGCTCGACCGCGCCCAGAACAAGCCTTCCGGAGACTGCCTTTCATGTCCTCGCATGCCGATTCGCCCGCCGTTCATCACGCGGGCTCGCTGACGATTTTCCAGGGCGCCGCGCTGTATATCGGCGCGGTGCTCGGCACCGGCGTCATTGCATTGCCCGCGCTCGCCGCCGAGGTCGCGGGCCCCGCGTCGCTGCTTGCGTGGGCCGCGCTCGTCGTGCTGTCGGGGCCGCTCGCGGCCACCTTCGCCGCGCTCGGCGCGCGCTATCCCGACGCGGGCGGCGTATCGACCTACGCGCGACGCGCATTCGGGCCGAAAGCCGCTGCGATCGTCGGCTGGTGTTTCTATTTCGCGGTGCCGGCCGGTGCGCCGGCCGCCGCGATGTTCGGCGGCGCATACGTCGCGGCCGTCACGGGCGGCGGGCATACCACGGTCATCGTCACGGCCGCCGCGCTGATCGCGACGGTGTCGGCCGCGAATGCGTTCGGCGTCACGGTGTCGGGCCGCATGCAGCTCGTGCTGTCGGCGCTGCTCGTCACGCTGCTGCTGGCCGCCGTGCTCGCGTCCGCGCCGCATGCGCACACGGCGAACCTGCATCCGTTCGCGCCGCACGGTTGGCTCGCGGTCGGCCAGGCTGCGGCATTGCTCGTGTGGAGCTTCGCCGGCTGGGAAGCGATCACGCACCTCGCGGCCGAATTCCGCCGGCCCGCGCACGACATGCCGCGCTCGGCCGGCATCGCGGTCGTGGTCGTCGGCTTCCTGTATCTGTCGGTCGCGGCCGCGAGCGTGACGGTGCTCGGGCCGTCGGCCGGCGCGTCGGGTGCGCCGCTTGCGGAACTGATCGCGGGCGGTATCGGCGGTCATGCGCAGGTGCTGGCGGCCGCGGCCGCACTGCTGCTCACGCTCGGCACGATGAATGCGTATTTCGCGGGCGCGGCCAAGCTCGGCGCGGCGCTCGGACGCGACGGCGCACTGCCCGCGTGGCTCGCCCAAGGCAGCCAGGTTGGCGGCGTGCCGCGCCGCAGTCTCGGCGTGATCGCAGTGCTGGCGGCCATCGCGCTGGCCGCGACGACGCTCTCGGACGTCGGGCCGAAACCGCTCGTGCTCGTCACGTCCGGATGCTTCGTGATGGTGTATGGGCTCGGCGCGGCGGCCGCGCTGAAACTGCTGCCGCGCGGCGGCATCGCGTACCGCTGCGCGTGGATTTCGCTGGTCGCCGTCGCGGGGCTGTTCCTGACGACGGGGTGGTTTATCTTGTGCCCGCTGCTGCTTGCGGGCGGTGCGCTGGTTTATCTGCGGGTGGCCGGCCGCAGCCCCAAATGAAGTTGCCACCTTCTGCGAACCTGTCGCATCGTTTCTTCACCGTAACACGACAAGAATCAACGATCTTCGCTATCTCCATGATCGAGACCCGAGTCAGCTAACGAAACAGATATGTCCCGGATGAGACATACCTGTGCACACATTGAACCAATCAGACCTGGAAACCCCAGATCAACTGGGCGGAAGGAAAGCCGCTACTGCCGGGAATATAGATTGAATTGTTCTGAATCCAGTGCCCATCTCCAGTATACTTAGAACTACCAATCAATTCACCCAAAGAATCATACTTGTTTGCGTTGTAAGTACCATCCTTGTTATATGAGAATTTTGAGAACCCAGTTAATTTTCCAGTGAACATGTTATAGCGATCAGCCTCAATTTGACGCCCAATCCCGTCAAAAATATTCCGCTCAAATAGCCTTCCCGACGTGTACTGATAATAGTCGTAAATAATATGATTGGAATTAAAAAGCCCGACCATTTCATCCGAGCCACTGAACATGTGAGCTCTGAAGCTATTATCGATGGAAAAATCGTAAAGGTGCGTCGCCTGTCCGTTCGAGTAAAAAATATCCCGCGTCTTGAAACCGTTGGCATTGAAAGTCGCGTATTCGGTCATCTGGCCGGTCGTGCCAAACAACGCCGCGAATTGAGAACCATCGTTATTAAAGACGTGAGAGGCGTAGCTGCCGTCAAAATTGAAATCGATCTGCTTGGTTGCCCTTCCGTCCGCACCAAAAAAGATATCCTGCGTCTTGGCGCCTGCCGCGTTGAATTTCGCATGCTCGGTCATCTGGCCGGTCGTGCCGTACAGCGAGGCGGTCTGCGAACCGTCAGCAGCGAAGTCGTACTTCGTGTAGCTGCTGTCGAGATTGAAGCTGTATTGCTTCGTTGCTTTGCCATCCGCGCCGTAGAAGATGTCCAGCGTCTTGAAGCCGTTGGCGTTGAACTTCGCGTACTCGATCATCTGACCGGCTGTGCCGTACAGCGAGGCGGTCTGCGAACCGTCAGCAGCGAAGTCGTATTTCGTGTAGCTGCTGTCGAGATTGAAGTTGTACTGCTGCGTCGCCTTGCCATTCGCACCGTAGAAGATGTCCAGCGTCTTGAAACCGTTGGCGTTGAACTTCGCGTACTCAGTCATCTGACCGGTCGTGCCGTACAGCGACGCGGTCTGTGAACCGTCGGCAGCGAAGTCGAATTTTGTGTAGCTCTTGTCGAGGTTGAAGTTGTATTGCTGCGTGGCCTTGCCATCCGCGCCATAGAAGATGTCAAGCGTCTTGACGCCACCTGCGTTGAACTTCGCGTACTCGGTCATCTGGCCGCTCGTGCCGTACAGCGAGGCGGTCTGTGAACCATCCGCGGCAAAGTCGTACTTCGTGTAGCTCTTGTCAAGGTTGAAGTTGTACTGCTGCGTGGCCTTGCCATCCGCGCCGTAGAAGATATCCAGCGTCTTGACACCGTTGGCGTTGAACTTCGCGTACTCGGTCATCTGGCCAGTCGTGCCGTACAACGTCGCGATCTGTGAACCATCGGCAGCAAAGTCGTACTTCGTATAGCTCTTGTCGAGGTTGAAGTTGTACTGCTGCGTCGCCTTACCATTCGAACCGTAGAAGATGTCCAGCGTCTTGAAGCCGTTGGCGTTGAACTTCGCATACTCGATCATCTGGCCGCTCGTGCCGTACAGCGAGGCGGTTTGCGAGCCATCGGCGGCGAAGTCGTACTTCGTATAGCTCTTGTCGAGGTTGAAGTTGTATTGTTGCGTGGCTTTGCCATCTGCGCCATAGAAGATGTCCAGCGTCTTGAAGCCGGCGGTGTTGAATTTTGCATATTCGGCGATCTTGCCGTTCACACCATACAACGTTGCGGTCTGCGAGCCATCGGTGCTGAAGTCGTACTTCGTGTAGCTGTTGTCCAGCCGGAAGTCGTACCGCTGGGTGGCTTTCCCGTCAGCCCCATAAAATACGTCCTGGAGCTTGAACCCCGTATAGTCGAATTTTGCTTGTTCCTGGATTTGGCCGTTGGGACCGAACAGGGACGTCGTCACGGCACCTTTCAACGAAAGGTCGCCATTCACCATCACCCATCCGCCGTTCAGCAGCGGAATGCCCTTTGTATCAATCGTGAATACTGCCTGGCCATCAACTGTGAAGCTGGTGTACTTGATCATGTCGCCCTGGACTTTCTGCCAGTCGACGAGATTCGGGTCCATGCCGGAATGCTGGAGAATCCACCAGTCCGCGTAATATTGGGTGTAGGTCAGATATTTGGCAATGGAAGGCGGGAGCGTGCCGTAGTATTTACCTGCGGCGTCGACAAACGCCGTACCGGGATTTGCGAGCATCTGAGCGGCAGCGGATCCCCACGTTACATTTTTGACGTCGATACCGGCCGCCTCCGCCAGTTTATTCAGTTGCAGCGTCAGACGACTGTCGGATAAGTCCGAATGCATGTGACCGGTCGCGCCACCAGTTAGGCCCAACTGGATTGCAACGATGTATTCGGAAAGCAGCGCCACCCCTTCGTTCGTCAAGCCATTGGCAACGGCCTGATCGGGATTCAGCGCAAGCGAACCGCCCATCCCGCCTGGCAGCAGCGCGTGCCCAAGTTCGTGAGCCAGTGTGGTGGCAAAAATGTTTGCCGGTTCGCTCCATGTAGGATCGAAGGCAATGACTTTATCTTTCGGATTGGTGTAAACCCCTTTACCTTTTTCTCCGAGCGCGAATTTCCATCCCTCCAATTTACCAAAAGCATTCAATTCTCCGGCGAGGAACGAGGACTTTTCTGCCGCAGCGATGACTAAATTATATGAGGAAGAGTTCAATCCAAAAAAGTCGGCCAGCTTCTTAAGAGCATCTTGCTCAAGAGTAGTTTTCATTTTTATTGCCCAGCCCCTTAATTCTTCTTTATTTCAATAAGAATATTGGAAAGCTTGCCAGTCGAATTGAACCCGGCAGTAATAGTCTTCTCATATTGATCGCCTATCTGCTGATACCTCCATGTTTCGCTACCATGAGGTGCGGTGGGCGCGCCTGGACCGCCATGAGGGAAAGGCTCGGGCGGGAGACGTACAAATTTATTCGCGAAAATTTTCACCGCAGCATCAAAATCTAGGCCGCCTTCGTACATTCCAAAGTTCAAGGCTGCAGTGACTACGCCTGACTCGTGAATCGTTTTTCCGCCCACGAATCCAGCACCGGCCACTGATCCCCCAAAAAATTCAGATGTCTTAATTCTAGGAAATATCGAATTTGACACGCTCCCAGATATCGAAAGTCGTTGTTCGGAATCACTCCTGCTTTCGATTACGCTAGCGCTTTCGAGGCTGAAAATATCTTTCAGATTGGCCTCGGTGTAGAACGCATCTTGCAGCAGGAGGTCGCCGTCAAAAATCACCTTGAGGTTCTGAACGAACTCAACAGGAGTTTTCGGTCTGGAAATCATTTGCGTCACCTCTTTTACACCTTGCAGCGAAACGGACTGATTGGTCGGCGAACTCGCTTGTTGCGCGGAATTCAGACGGCTGGTCAATACGGGAGCCATTTGTGGTGCGTCATCAGGTTGTGCATAACGCAGACTTCCCGGCAACGCGGCCGGTAGGTCGGACGCGGGCACCGCCTGCGAATAACTTATATTGCTTGCTACGGTGGCGGTCGCCACCGCGGCTGCTGTCACGGCTTTCATTAGTCTTACCCTCTCAGAAACGGCGTTTAACAACCACGTTATGGAGTTGATTTATCGGACCCCACACTCATAAAAACTATCTTCCACACCGATCAAAATTCGATCGTGGCTCTGCAAATACAAAGTGTACTTTCCCGCATAGCGCTGCAAAGTTAATCCCGCATCGATTTGCGAATCCCGTCCCTAACCGGTTCAAGCAGGTAATCGAAGGCCGAGCGCGCATGCGTGCGGATATACACCTCGGTCCGGAGCCCCGGCCCGAGCGCGATCGGCTCCTTGGCGAGACGGTTGGCCTTTTCCAGTGCTTGCGCCGGCACCTCGACCCGGACCACGTAGAAGCGCGTGCGCTTATCGCTGTCGGTCAGCGCGTCTGCCGAAATGTATGTGACCTTGCCGTCGAGCATCGGCGTGGTGCGCGAGTTGTAGGCCGTCAGCCGAACGTCGGCGTGGCTGCCCGGCGCGATCTCACGCACGTCGTCCGGTCGGATATTCGCTTCCACGATCAACGGCGCCCCTTCGGGGACAACATCCACGATCGGCTCGCGAGGCGCGATCACTGCGCCGATCGTGTGCACCTTCAAGCCGACGATCACGCCTGCCGCCGGTGCCGTCACGCGGGTACGGGCAGACTGATCGCGAGCTGGGCGTAGCCGCTCACCTATCTGGATCGCGCGTGTGGTCGCTTCCTTAAGCTGGTCGTCAGCCGCCTTCACATAGTCGTGACGCAGCCCGGCAATTCGGAGTTCGAGATCAGTCTGCCGCTGCTTCGCGCGGCTCAGATCGGCGGCGCCTGACTGGACGCGCGACAGTGCATCAGCCTCGGCCCGCCGCAAATCGAGCACCTTCGTTTCAGCAACGAAGCCTTCCTGTTGCAACGTTTCGTTGGTCCGCCGTTGCTGGCGCGCCATGTCGTAGCTGCGGTTCATCGTCTGAATCAACTGCGAACTGATCGCGATTTCCTGGCGGGTCTGTGCCAGTTCGGTGCGCAGCATCGTGCTCTGGTCGACGAACGCACGCCGGCGCGCGATGAACAGCGAAGACTCGCGTGCCAGCAACTCGGCAACGCGCGGATCGTCGCGCTGTTTCTCCAGCGCAGCCGGGAACGCCAGCGTTTCCTTCAGTTCGCGCTCGGCGGAAAGGCGGGCGATTTTTGCCTGTTCCGCATCAAATTGCGCCTGCAACGCCGATAATTCGGCCGCCGGACTCACGTTGTCCAGCACAACCAGCACTTGGCCCGCCTTCACACGGTCGCCATCCCGAACCAGGATTTGCTTCACGATGCCGCCTTCCAGGTGCTGCACTGTTTTACGTTCGCCTTCGGTGCGCACCGAGCCCTCTGCGACGACGGCGCCAGAAATCGGCGCGAGCGCGGCCCACACCCACATCAAACCCAGACCGACGACGATCCCGGCGACGCTGACGCAGATCAACCGGCGCGGCAACGGCAGCACGCTGCCGTCGGATGCCACAGACGCAGGCCACCAGCGTTTCAGACTTTCGCTCACACGATGTAATGCCATGGATGTTCTCATCGGTTGCCTTCCATCGCCGGATCAAGCGTTGGCACCCGGGCGGCCTGCAACGAAGACCGGCTTGCCTGCAACGCAGCGAAATCGATTCCCTGCGGTAAGCCGCTGGCGTCGTCGGTTTGCCCATTCGCTGTGCACGAGCCGCTATCGGCCTGCTCCGGTCCAGGTGGCATTTCAAGCCGTTCCATTTGGCCATCTTTCAGCCGCAATATCCGGTCAGCCAGTGCGAGCAGCGACGGCCGGTGGGTGACCGCGATGATGGTCATTCCATCGGCTTTCAGATGGCGCAGCACGCGTTCGAGCGCGGCTTCCCCTATCGTGTCGAGGCTCGCATTGGGTTCGTCCAGCAGCAGCACGGCTGGCTCGCCGTACAAGGCACGCGCGAGGGCGATGCGCTGACGCTGGCCGCCGGACAACAGTTCCCCTGCATCCCCGATCAACGTCTCGTAACCCTCCGGGAGATTCAAGATCATCTCGTGAACCTCCGCTCGCTTCGCCGCGCGCACGATCGCGGCCGAATCGAGCGGGAGCGGCTTCGCGGTCCGGGCGATGTTTTCCGCGACGGTGCCTGCGAACAACTCGACGTCCTGCGGCACGTATCCGAGATACCGGCCGAGAGACGATCGAGGCCACTGCGCCATGTCGGCGCCGTCCAGCCGCACCGCACCTGCCTGCGGTCGCCACAGCCCCGCAATGATCCGCAGCAACGTCGACTTGCCGGATGCGCTGGGACCTGTGATTACCAATGTCTGACCCGCGGCCAGCGTGAAATTGATACCGCGCAGCAGCAGCCGTCCCAGGCCGGGCGTTCGCGACGGCACGCTGAACGCGATCTGCTCGACCCGAATTTCGCCGGTGGGCGGTGGCAACGCGATCGGTTCGGCCTCGGTCTGACTGACCAGCAGTGCCTCCAGACGAGGCCATGCTTCGCGCAACTCGCCGGCCTGCCTCCAGTTGCCAATCAACTGTTCGATCGGCGCCAACGCCTTGCCGAGCAGGATGGTCGTGGCCAGCATCACGCCCGGCGTCGCATGGCCCGAAATCACCAGCCATGCGCCGGCTGCCATCATGATCACCTGGATCGCCTGCCGCAGCCCCTTCGTCAAGTCGCGATAAAACGCGCTGCGATCCGACACGTCGCGCTGCGCGGCGATGTAGTCGCGCTTGCGTACATCCCAGGCACCCACCAGGTTTTCCGTCATGCCGAGCACGGTCATGACTTCGGCATTGCGGACGAGGTGCTGGTAGAACGCATCACCGTCCCGCTGCCGTGCAAGGTAAGACTCGATACCCTTGCGCGTGAGCCGGTCGTTGACCATCGCGACACTCACCAACAGCAGTGCGCTGAGCACCGCAATCAGCGCCAAAGACCAATGAAAGAGACCGATGACGACTACGTAGACCACCAGCCAAGGCGCGTCGAAAAACGCGATCACGCCCGACCCTGCGAGAAACGCCCGCAGCGTATTGATGTCACCCTGACTCGCGAGCGCGCGTGACGGCAACCGATAAGCGTGAGCGGAAATCTGCGCCTGCAACGCGAGTCGCTCGAGCCGGTTGCCTATTCGCACGCCCAGATCCGACAAGATCCGGCTGCGGGCAATATCGACGCCGATATTCATTCCGAGTGCGATCGCCATGAAGGCCATCAACATCAGCAGCGTTTGAATGCTCTGGCTCGGTAGCACGCGGTCATAGACCTGCAGCAGGTAGATGGTCGGCGTCAGCAGCAGCAAATTTGACGCGATACCGAACGCGGCCGCGATCACCAGATGGCGCCTGATGAGTTGATACATCAGTGTCCTCCCGATGCGCCGGAGCTCGGGATGCGGGCAGGCGTGTGCTCAACCAGCATCGTATCGAGTGCAGCAAGGTCGGCCTCGCCCAGGTCGGCGGTGCTCGCTTTCAGCTTGAGCGCTTGGGCGAGCGTTTCAGTACGGGCGCGCGCAAAGTCGCGCTGAGCCCGGTAGAGCTTGTCACCTGCGTCGAGCACGTCAGCATTCACGCGAACGCCGCCCCGGTAGCCGGTCTGATTCGAGCGCAATGCGACCGTGGCGGAGCGCACCGCGCTCGCCAGCGCATCGGTCTGCGCCAGTCCCCGTGTGACGCCCAAATACGCGTCGTGGGCCGTGAGCCGGGCATTCCGCTGGGCATCGTCCAGATCTTCGCGAGCCTTGTCTTCCAGCGCGAGCGCTTCGCGAATCTTGCTGCGGGTCATCAGGCCGTCGGTCAGGGGCAACGAGATCTGGACGCCGACGTAGCCGGAGCTGCCGCGGCTCGCGCCCGTATAGAAGTTCGTCTGTCCATTGATAAACGCCGCGTTGCCGTTGCTGGCATTGCCGACCAGCGAGACGGTGGGATAGTCACCGGCGCGCGCCTTGCTTCGCTCGCGACTGGCAAGCTGGATTGCGATCATTTTTCGACGCACTCCGTAATCTGCGGTGGCGGCCGTGCCCATCCACTGTTGCAGGTCTGCGGGCGCCACGGGCGGAAGACGCGCATCGTCACGCCATCCGTCTACCCTGTCGACAGGATGACCGACAATCTTCTGGAGCGCCGCGTAGCTGGTATCGCGCTGCGTCTGCGCGGCGACTTCATCGGCCCGTGCAGCATCAAAGCCGGCCAATGCCTCGTTCGTGTCCACAATGGTCGCATCGCCCAGCGCGAAGCGGCGCTTCGCGAGTGCCAGTTGTTCCGCGACGGCCTTGCGGTGAGCGATAGCAAGCGCGAGGTCGTCCTGCGCATTCAGTGCGGCCAGATAGGCCTGAGCTAGACGAAGGAGCAAGTCCTGCTTCGCTTGCGCCAACGCCAGATCGGCGTCCATCGCGAGCAGCTGGCCCTGCTGCCAGTTTTCCCAGGCAGCCCAATTGAAGAGTGGCTGGCTCAGTGTCAAGGTGAAGCCATTTGTCGAATAGCCGGGTATGGTCTGGCCTGGAATCCGCACGCCATTGCGATAGATGACCTGCTGGATACCAACTTGCGGCAACAGTCCCGCTCGCCCTTGCGGGGATTTTTCGATCCCCGCACGCCACGCAGCTTCGGCGCTCCTGAACGTGGCATCTTGGGCGAGCGCCTCGCTGGCGAGATTCGCCAGACTCGACGCGTTGGCATGTGTAGGCGATATGACCACAAGAGAGCAGGAGATTGCCTTTAGCGCATTGCGCGCAGCGTACCAAGGACGCCCGACCTTGCGGTTGAGCTCTCGTGACATACCCCCATCTGTTCGACTGTGCCGACTGCAGTTGCTCATCGTTTTCCTTTATTCGCGCATCCACTGCAGTTGAGTCGAGCGCAAACGTTTGTCTTACTGAGCACAGTTGCACGTCACATTGCAGATCTTTTCGAATGTATGAAAAACATCAATTGGTAAAAATAGAACGAGTCCGAATTCCTTTAGCACTTCACTGGAAAGAGTCTGAAAATCCAAGAAATTCGAACGTCAGTTGTGCCCGATTAACATGCAATCGACCGTCCTTGGACGTCGCCCAAAAGGCAAGCGGCCTCGGATATCGCAACCCGACTGAAGGCGCATTACGTATGTCGGGTAACAGCGATTTTCTATAGTGGTTTGAATAACCACCGGAGGGTGCGCTGTGCTGGAACAATTTGAGTCTTCAATCCAATCAATTTGCACCACGACAGCGGAAATGAACGACACCGCGAACCGGTAAGCCGCCGCGCCCTCCATGGGACTCACCGGAAAACAGCGTGAGCCTCCATCGGAAATCGGCTGCCCGCCGGTTCAGCGGGCGCCCGTCAGGCCGGCACCAGCTCGAAGCTGAGCCGTTTGCCGAGCGCGGCCGCCGCGCTCGCGAGCGTCGCCAGCGTGAGGCTCGTGTCGGTTTCGTCGAGCAAACGGTTGAGCGCGGCGCGGCTGGTCTTCATCCGCGCGGCCATCGCCGTTTTCGTGATGTGCTGCGCCTTCATTTCCTGCCCGATCTGCCACGCGATCACGCGCTTGATCGCGGTGGCGGTGGCCGCTTCGAGATGGCCCTCCTCCTCGAGGAAGGTGTCGAAGTCGCTGCCGATATGCGGGTTGTTCGTGGTCGTCATGGGTACTCCAATGCATCGCGTTGCCGGCCGGCACGCGCCGATCGCATGTGCCGGCGCAAGCGGGGGAATTCAGATGGCGCGCGTCAGCGCTTTCAGCCGCGCGACGGTTACATCGAGATCGTCGGACGGCGTGGCCTGCGACTGCTTGAAGAACGCGTGCAGCAGCACCATCGTGTCGCCGACGACCGTGAACAGCACGCGCGCGCTTCGGCACGGCAACATCACGCGGATTTCCCACAGATCCGTCGACATCTTCCGGACCAGCGGCATGCCGAGCGGCCAGCCGAGTTGAACGGTCTTGATCTCTTCGCCGATCACCCTGCGCTCGAGCTGCCCGAGCGCCTTGAGCCATTCGCGCACCGGCTCGTTGCCACGCGCGGTGCGGAAGAACCGCACGCCGAGCGTGATCTGAATCTGCTGTCTCGCCATCGTCGTATCATCGAGCGTACCAAAAACGATACGATATGCCAAGCACGCCGACTCCCGCTACTGACCGAACGGCTAACCAATGACGATGAAAGAACGGCAGCCGGACGTCGCCCGCCCACGCCCTGCCCGGCGTCTCAACGCTCGCGGCGAGCCGGCTTGCGCGCGCCGCGGGGCGCGCGACGGGCGTGCGCATCGCCGAACCGTGCCTGCGCGATGTCGCGCACGGCATCGATCAGCGTCCGGGCGACGGGTGACGGTTGCGCATCGGTGCGCAGCACGAGCCCGACCGGCTCGTCGGTGCCTGCGGACGGCAGCGGCAGCCGGGCGAGCGCACCGGCCGACAGGTCGTATTCGGCCGCATAGAGCGGCACGAACCACACGGCGTCGTTCTCGAGCGCGAGCGCGCGCGCGACCGACACCGACAGCACCTCGATGAACGAATCCAGCGGCGGCGCGCCGCATGCGCCGAGCAGTTGCTCGGCCGACTGGCGGATCAGCGTGCCGAACGGCGGCAACACGACCGGATAGCGCGCGAGCTCGGCGGCCGGTGCGGCGCTCGCCAGCAGCGGATGGCCGGCGCGCACGACCGCGACGAGCGGCTCGTTGTACAGCTGCTCGAACGCGAGCCCGATCATCCGCTCCGGCTCCGACAGGCGCCCGATCGCGCATTCGATCGCCCCCGCCTTCAGGCGCTCCAGCAGTTCGGCATTCGCGGCCGTCGCGATTCGCACCACGATGCGCGGCCAGCGTGCGGTCAGCGCCTTCATCAGCGCGGGCGCGAGCGATGCCGCAACCGTCGGCAGCATGCCGATTTCGAGCGTCGCCGCGGCCGCGCCGCCTTCGCGCGCGAGCAGCCCGACGCCCTGCCGCAGCGCCAGCACGCACGCATTCGCATGCGGGATGAACAGCTGCGCCTCGCGGGTCGGCTGCGCGCCGTGCCGCCCCCGTTCGAACAGCTTCACGCCGAGGATCGACTCCAGTTCGGCGATCGTCTTCGACACGGCCGGTTGCGTGATCGACAGGCTTTCGGCCGCCTTCTGCACGCCGCCCAACTGCGCGACCGCGAGAAAACACTGCAGGTGCCGGAATTTGACGCGGCCGTCGGCGATACGGTTATTCATAACGGGCGGTTATGTGAATGGTGGTATCGCACCATTTTGCATAACTTTTCGGAAAGACCCAAGTGTTCGGCGCAGCGTCACGCATGACGCCGCAGCGCGTGGAATCCGGTCGGCTCCCAGATCCGTTTCGCGATCAGCAGCGCGGTGCCGTGCTTCTGCCCGAGCGGCGCGGACGACGACTCGGCATGCAGCGCCGCCGCTTTGCTGCTGAGCCGCCGCAGCTCCTGTTCGAGCTCCGCGGCGGCCGCGTCCGTCAGCATCCCTTGCAGGAACGTCATCGTCTCGCCCGGGCCGTCGAAGCGACTGCCGAGAAAATCGTCGAGCACGTGCGCTTGGAAATAACGGCGGATCGGCCCGCCCGGCAGCCAGTCGAAATCGCGCGCGACACGCACGCGAATCCGGTCGCCCGGCAGCAGCGCGATCACGTTCATCCGGTCGAGCATCAGCAGGTATTTCACGCACTCGGCCTGTGTGACGCGATAGGCCGACACGATGTCCTGCACGGTCCAGTAGTTGATCGCGCAGACGGCGACGAGCAGCAGCTTCTCGTCCGACACGAGCAGCGCCTCCTGCTGCTCGGTCAGCACGCGCAAGCGCGGCGCGGACGCCGACGCCTCCTGCACGAGCTCCGCGAGCGTATAGCCGAGCAGCTGCGCGATCTCCGCGACACGCTCCAGCGTGAAGCGGCCGCTCGCGAACAGCCGCTTCACGCTCGTCTCGGACACGTCGAGCGCACGCGCGACGTCGCGGTAGGTCATTCCCTGCGCCTTCAGTTGGCGCTTCAGCGTTTCGATGAGTTGGGCGGTCTCGGTCACGTTGGTATCGAAAAATGATGCTCAAGGTCGGATATTAGGCTACCCAAGCATCCACACAAGCACTTTTGGATACTTGTCTGCATAATCCGCTCCGTCCTGTCACGCACCGACGGAGCCGCGATGAGCACCCGAACCGACACCCCTGCCTTCGACCCGCATCACCCCGCGCCGCGCGACGCCCGCGCCACGGATCGCACGCTGCCGCTCGCCACGGTGCGCACGCTGGCGGCCGGCGCGCACGTCGGGGATCTCGTGTTCATCCGCGTACCGGCTGGCGTATCCCGCGACGCGGCAGGCAATGCAGGCGCGTGGGCCGATCGCTTCGGCATCGTCGTCGATACGTCGGGCGACGAGCCGCTGATCGCCGAGCCCGCGTTTGCGCGGACGAAGCTCACGCCGCTGTCGCGCTTCGTCGCCCGCGCCGACGGCGGGCGCATCGCGCTGGCGCGCCGCGTCGCGGCACCGACCGCCGACGCACAGCGCAATGTGCACGCGCTGGCCGAACAGCGGATCGACGCGCTGCTCGGCAGCCGGTTCAACCTGCTGTCGCAGCGCGGGTTCTGCGCGAACTACGTGAGCGACGTGCTCGGCACCGACCGCGACGCGACACCGACCGCGCTGCTGCGCAGCGGCACGCTGTCGCTCGAATTCGACGGGATCGTCTTCGATCCCGCCCGGCCGTAACGACGAAGGACGAACGACGGGCACGCCCGGGGAGACCGGATAACAACAACAACGACACACAAAAAAAGCAGCGACGGGCTGGCTGGAGGGCCGTGCACGGAGTCGTCACCGACGACGCGAAGCCCGATCGCTTTTTCCGCCGGACAGGCCGCCTGTCCGGCGGATTTTCATTGGCGCCGCCGAGCATAACGAACGGTTATGCGATTCGCGAAAAAAGGTCATTTTGCATAACTTTCCGGATTGGCTAAAGTCTTGCCATCCACTTCGCGAAATACTTATCAGGAGACGCCCGATGGATTCCCCCACGATCCTCACGCCGCGCGACTGGCCGTCGCATCCCGCGTATGTCCACCCCGAGTACCGTTCGTCGGTGAAGCGCGGCCCGACGCGCCCGATGATCCCGTTGAAGGAAAAGCTGCGCGACCAGTACGCGCCCGTCTACGGCGCCGAGGATCTCGGCGCGCTCGACCACGACCTGACGAAGAACGCCGTGAAGAACGGCGAGCCGCTCGGCGAGCGCATCGTCGTCACCGGCCGCGTGCTCGACGACGGCGGCAAGCCCGTGCGCAACACGCTCGTCGAGGTATGGCAGGCGAACGCGGCCGGCCGCTACGTGCACAAGGTCGACCAGCACGACGCGCCGCTCGACCCGAACTTCCTCGGCGCAGGCCGCTGCATGACCGACGACGAAGGCCGCTACCGCTTCCTGACGATCAAGCCCGGCGCGTATCCGTGGGGCAACCATCCGAACGCGTGGCGCCCGAATCACATTCACTTCTCGCTGTTCGGCGACTACTTCGGCTCGCGCCTCGTCACGCAGATGTACTTCCCCGGCGACCCGCTGCTCGCGTACGACCCGATCTTCCAGGGCACGCCGGAAGCGGCGCGCGACCGCCTGATCTCGCGCTTCTCGATGGACATCACCGAAGAAGGCTATGCGCTCGGCTACGAATTCGACATCGTGCTGCGCGGCCGCGACGCTACCCCGATGGAGCGCTGAACCATGACGACGCTGAAGCAAACCCCTTCGCAGACGGTCGGCCCGTACTTCGCGTACGGCCTGTGCCCGCAGCAATACGACTACGACCTGAAGAGCCTGTTCACGCCGGCGATCGCCACGCCGGACGCCGAAGGCGAGCACGTGCTGCTGGTCGGCCAGGTGTTCGACGGCGACGGCAACGTCGTCGGCGACGCGGTGCTCGAATTCACGCAGGTGGACGGCGCGGGCCGCTATCCCGCGTCGCGTGACGACATCGCGAAATCCGGCTTCACGGGCTTCGCACGCGTCGGCACGGGCACCGATGCACAGCAGCGCTTCGTCGTCCCGACGGTGAAGCCGGGCCGCATCGCCGCCGACGAAGCACCGCACATCAACGTCACCGTGATGATGCGCGGGATCCTGACCCACGCGTTCACCCGCGTGTATTTCGACGACGAAGCCGCGGCGAACGCGGCCGATCCGGTGCTGAACCTGGTGCCGGCCGAACGCCGCGCGACGCTCGTCGCGAAGCGCGACGCGCAACCGGGCCGGCCCGTCGTGTACCGCTTCGACATCCGCATGCAGGGGCCGGACGAGACCGTGTTCTTCGACGTGTGACGCGCGAGCCGGCGCAGGCCGGCTGCCCGCACCGAGCCGCCGTGTGGCGCGATACCAACAGGCATCGCGCCACACGGCGGTTTTCGTTTTCGGGCACCCACATTCGATGCCGTGCCGCAGCACGCCCGATCGCGATCGCCAACGCACAAGGGTGACGACTTCCGCTTCCGGCATCGAACGCGCGATTGAAACGCATGCTGCGACAGCACATGAATCGTTGGGCCCGCACGATACCGCTTGCGCGTTATGCGGCGTATGCTTTGCTATCCGCCACACACCGACTGAATTGAATCGGAAGAGGCAACAATTTAACGAACAATGCGCGAACCCTGCCCCGCTGGCTGATCGCGCATTTTTTCTGACCGAGTGCCTTTAAGCGCGTCTGACCGAAACCTGGCAGGCGCGTTTTTTTCGTCCGCGACCGGGGCACGCCGCCGCACTCGCCACCACGCTCGCCGCCGCATCCGTTCCGGCTAGCGGCGACCCTCCAGATACCGGCTCGGCGTTTCGCCGAGGATGCGGCGAAACGCCGACGTAAAGGCGCTCGCGCTCGCATATCCCAGATCGAACGCGACACGCGTCACCGGCTGCCCGTCGCTCAGGCGGGTAATCGCCGCCAGCATGCAGACCTGCTGGCGCCAGGCGGCGAAACTCACGCCGGTCTGCGCGCGGAACAGCCGCGTAAACGTGCGCCGGCTCACGCCCGCGTCGGTCGCCACCTGGTCGAGATCGGCGGCGATCGACGGCGACGCGAACAGATGCCGGCAGATCTTCGCGAGGCGCGCGTCGGCCGGCAGCGGCGCGTGCAGCGACAGCCGCGGCATCGTCGCGATTTCCGCGACCAGCAGCGCCATCAGCTTGCCCGCCCGGCCGTCGACGTCGTACATCGCCGGCAGGTCAATCGCGTCGTCGATCAGTTGCCGCAAGAGCGGCGACACGCCGTACACGCCGCACTGGTCCGGCAGCCCCGCGGCCTCGGCGGCGGCGTCCGACACGAACGTGTTGAGCATCGTGACCGGCCCGGTCATCGTCATTTCGTGCCGCACGCCGGCCGGCATCCAGCACGCGCGCTGCGGCGGCACCAGCCAGCGGCCGTGCGGCGTCGACACGCTGATCGTGCCGCGCGACGCGAACGCGAACTGCCCGCGCCGGTGCGCGTGCTCCGGAAACGTCGTACCCGCCGCGTAGTCGTTGGCGGTCACCACGACGCTACGGGGAATGTGTTCGTAGGGATCCAGCAGCGTATTTCTCAAGGCCCGAATTCCATCATGAATGACCCGATATCGAAGGCGGGTCACCTTCGATCGGTCTACGATCCGCTCCACGCTTGCGCGACCGGACGGCCGCAAGACCCGACGGCCGAATCGGCCGGATAGCGACTTCAGCGGAGCGGAAATGCCCAATACGTTTCATCGGGTGGGGGACGGCCCCCACCCTGTTCTCGTGCTGCACGGCTGGTTCGGCGACGCGCACGCGTTCGAGCCCGTCGAGGCGTGGCTGTCGCACGAACGCTTCACCTATGTGTTCATGGACTACCGCGGCTACGGCCGCATGCGCGACGCGCACGGCGCGTACTCGATCGCCGAAATCGCCGCCGACACGCTCGCGCTCGCCGACGCGCTCGGCTGGCGCACGTTCAGCCTCGTCGGCCACTCGATGGGCGGCATGGCGATCGAGAAGGTCGCCGCCGTGGCGCCCGACCGGGTGCGCGCGCTGGTGCCGATCGCGCCGGTGCCGTGCGGCGGCCTGCCGTTCGACGCCGCGCGACGCGCGCTATTCGAACGCGCCGCCGACCATCTCGCCGATCGAAGGAGCATCATCGATCGCAGCACCGGCGGCCGGCTGCCCGCCGCCTGGGTCGAGTGGAAAGCCGCGTACTCGGCATCCTGTTCGTCGCCGCGCGCGTTCGGTGCGTACTTCCGCGCGTGGGCCGACACGGATTTCAGCGACGAGATCACGGGCCGCCCGCCGGTGAAGGTGCTGATCGGCGAGCACGACGCGGCGCTGATGGCGCGCACCTATCTGCGGCGCTATCCGCGCGCGACCGTCGACGTGCTGCGCAACGCCGGCCATTACCCGATGAACGAAACCCCGCTCGCGCTGGTCGCCGCGATGGAAGCGTTCCTGCTCGACACGGCGGCAGACCTCGCACCGGGTGCGTGACGCGCCGCGCGTGGGCGGCATCCGGCCGGCACGCATCACCGCAGCATGAACGACATGGCCGACAGGCTGTTCAGCGTGCGCACCACGTGCTCGACCGACGGCCCGTCGAAGCGCAGCGTCACCGCATCGACCCGCTCGAGCGACGGCAGCACGCAGAACAGATCGGCGAGCGCGGCCGTCTGCACGCGCAGCGTGCAAGCGGCCGGCGCGGGCCGATGCGCGGTCGCGCGCCAGCCGGACGACAGCGCATGCACGACCGTTTCGCGTGCGGCCGTCGCGATGCGCGCACAGGACGCGGCCGGCGTGAGCGTGTCGCCGCTCGATGCGCCGCCGGCCGTCTTGACCGTCTCGAAGCGCGCGTCCGGAAACAGCGGCCGGGTTTCCTCGGCAAATACGTCGTCGCCCGACGCCAGCGCGACGTGCGCGCCGTATTCGCGCGCCAGCGCACCGTACAGCCCGGCTTCGCCGAGTTCGACACCGTTCAGCCACACCTGCGTGAACGCGAAGCCGTTGATCGTGTGCGCGAGCACGCCGCGCGTCTGCGATTTCGCGTGAAAGCCGATCATGAACACGAGGTCGGGCTGCTGTTCGAGGCCCGCCATCATCCCGAGCGTGCGCGGCTTGCCGAGCACGACGCGTGCACGGGCATCGAGCCCGTCGGGCAGCAGGTTGCGAAAGCCGCCATGCGAATCGTTGACCCAGACGGCCTGCGCGCCGCCCGCGAACGCGCCTTCGATCGCCGCGTTCGCCTCGGCGGTCATCCAGCGGCGCGCACGCTCGTATTCCGGATTTCCGGCACGCGTCTGCTCGGTGGCGAACACGCCGGCGACACCCTCGATGTCGGTCGAGATCAGAATCTTCATGAATGGATCGGACGTCCTTCGTTGCCTTCGTTGAATAACCGATCGAGATCGGGCACCGCGTCGCGCAGCGCTTGCCGCACGTGGCCGTCGCGCCCGGCCACGGTCACGGCCTGCAGCAGCGCGTCGGCGATCGCGTGCTCGACGCTTTCGGCCGCGGCCATGAACAGCGGATCGAGCGCCGCATCGGCCACGAGGGCCGGCAGCGCGACGGTCGACGCATCGTGCGCGATCGTGTACGCGGTGGAAAAGGCGAGCGCGATATCGCCGCTGCCGTGCCCGTAGACCGAGCCGGTGCGGGCGAGCCCCGCACCCGCGCGGCGGGCGAGCCGCGACAGTTGCCGCGCGTCGAGCGGCGCATCGGTCGCGAGCAGCAGGATGATCGAGCCTTGCTCCGGCGGCGCCGCGTGCGCGTGCGCGGCAGCGTGCCGCTGCGCGACGACGCGCCCGAGCGGCACGCCGCCGAGCGTCAGCATCGGCAGCCGGCCGAAATTCGCGAGCACCAGCGCGCCGACCGTGTACGGCCTGCCGGCCGCGACGGCCACGCGCGATGCAGAGCCGATCCCGCCCTTCAGATCGAAACACGACATCCCGCGCCCGGCGCCCACCGCGCCGCGTGCGAAGTCGCGCGCCGCCGTGCGGCACGCGTCGTCGTAATGCGCGACCGTCACCGCGAACGCCTGGATGTCGTTCAGATAGCCGTCGTTGCACTCGAACACGAGCGGGTTGACGGTCGACCAGTCGCGGCCGATCCGCGGGTTCGCCGCGATCGCCGCGCGAATCTGTGCCTGCGCGACCGCGCCGACGCCGAACGTATTGGTCAGCGCGATCGGCGTATCGAGCGTGCCGAGTTCGTCGACCTGCACGAGCCCGACGCTCTTGCCGAAGCCGTTGATCACGGCCGCGCCGGCCGGCACCTTGCTGCGGTACAGGTCGCCCGGGTGCGGCTTCACGACGGTGACGCCCGTCTGCACGGCGCCGGCATCGAGCGTCGCATGGCCGACCGTCACGCCCGGCACGTCGGCGATCGTGCCGCGCGGCCCGGCCGGCAGCGTCGCGGCCCACATGGATACTGCCTGCATCAGCGCCGCTCCAGCTTCGGGTCGAGCGCGTCGCGCAGCCCGTCGCCGAGCAGGTTGAACGCGAGCACGGTCAGGAAGATCGCGAGGCTCGGGAAGATCGCGACGTGCGGCGCGGTCACCATGTCCGCGCGCGCCTCGTTGAGCATCGCGCCCCACTCCGGGGTCGGCGGCTGCGCGCCGAGCCCGAGGAACGACAGGCTCGCGGCCGTGATGATCGACGTGCCGATCCGCATCGTGAAGTAGACGACGACCGACGACACGGTGCCCGGCAGGATATGCCGCATGATGATCGTCCAGTCGGACGCGCCGATGCTGCGCGCGGCTTCGACGTAGGTCATGTGCTTGAGCATCAGCGTATTGCCGCGCACGAGCCGCGCGAACGCCGGAATGCTGAAGATCGCGACCGCGCAGATCACGTTGACCATCCCGTTGCCGAGGATCGCGACCACGCCGATCGCGAGCAGGATCCCCGGGAATGCGAACAGCACGTCGGCCACGCGCATCGTGATGCGGTCCCACCAGCCTTCGTAGTAGCCGGCGAGCAGCCCGAAGAACGTGCCGATGAGCGCGCCGAGCGCGACCGAGAAGAAGCCGGCCGCGAGCGAGATGCGCGTGCCGGTGACGATCCGGCTGAAGATGTCGCGGCCGAGCGAGTCGACGCCGAACCAGTGCACGGCCGACGGCCCCGCGTTCAGCGCGTCGTAGTCGAAATAGTTCTCCGGATCGAACGGCACGATGTGCGGGCCGACGAACGCGAGCACGACGAGCGCCAGCACGAAGCCGCCGGCGACCAGCGCGACGGTCTGCTTGCGGAACTTGCGCCAGAATTCGCGCCACGGCGTGCGGATCGCGCTCGATGCGGCCGACGCCGCGGGCTGGACAGTCGCGTTCATGCTCGCCTCGCTCTCACTTGAACCGGATGGTCGGGTTGATGACCGCGTACAGCACGTCGACGGTCAGGTTGATCAGGATGAATTCGAGCGAGAACAGCAGCACGATCGCCTGGATCACCGGGTAGTCGCGCATCGTCACCGCATCGACCAGCAGGCGCCCGAGCCCCGGCCAGTTGAACACGGCCTCGACGACGATCGAGCCGCCGAGCAGGAAGCCGAACTGCAGCCCCATCATCGTGACGACCGGGATCATCGCGTTGCGCAGGCAGTGCTTGAGCACGACCAGCGGCTCGTGCACGCCCTTCGCGCGGGCGGTGCGCACGTAGTCCTCGTTGAGCACCTCGACGAACGACGCGCGCGTGAAGCGCGCCATCACGGCCGCGACCGCGGCGCCGAGCGTCAGCGACGGCAGCACGTAGCTCTTCCAGGTGCCGTCCGGCACGACGGGCAGCCAGCCGAGCTTCACCGAGAAGATCTCCATCAGCAGCATGCCGAGCGCGAACGCCGGAAACGAGATGCCCGACACGGCAATCGTCATCCCGAGGCGGTCGGGCCAGCGGTTGCGCCATACCGCCGACGCGATTCCGATCGCCATCCCGAACGCCGTCGCCCACACCATGCTGACGAGCGTCAGCAGCAGCGTCGGCATGAAGCGCTCGCCGATCTCGGTCGACACCTGCCGCTTGCTGCGCGTCGACGTCCCGAAATCGCCGTGCGCGATCTTCACGAAGAAGTTCGCGAACTGCGCGGGCAGCGGCCGGTCGAGCCCGAGATCGGCGCGCACGAGCGCGACCGTCGCGTCGTCGGCTTCGGGCCCCGCCGCGAGCCGCGCCGGATCGCCCGGCAGCAGGTGCACGAACAGGAACACCAGCACCGCGACGATCGCGAGCGTGGGCAGCAGGCCGAACAGGCGTTTGACGAGAAAATTCAGCATGGGGCACCGATCGAATCAGCGCGCCGGCAGCTTGCGCCGCCGGCGCCGCGCAGCGGGCGAACCGCCGTCATTTCACCGAGATTTCGTCGAAGTTGAACGAGCCGTCCGGCATCACGTACATGCCGTGCAGGCGCTTGCTGCGCGCATAGACGATCTTCTCCTGCACCAGGAAGATCCACGGCGCATCGGCCCACACCTGCTTCTGCGCGTCGGCGTACAGCGTGGCCTTCTTCGCCTGGTCGGTCGTCTCGAGCGCCTTCGCGAGATCGTCGTCGACGGTACCGTTCTTGTAGTACGCGGTGTTGTAGAGCTTCGGCGGCGCCGACGTGGACGCGAGCAGCGGCGACAGCGCCCAGTTCGCCTCGCCCGTCGAGGCCGACCAGCCGCTGTAGTACATCCGCACCGGTGCCGTCGCCGGATCCTGGGCGCTCTCGACCTTCGCGACCCGCTCGCCGGCCTCGAGTGCCTGCACCTGCACCTTCACGCCGACCTGCGCGAGCTGCTGCTGGACGAACTGGATCAGCTTCTGCGCCGTCGAATGGTTGTAAGCGGACCAGAGCGTCGACTCGAAGCCGTTCGGATAACCGGCCTCCTTCAGCAGCGCGCGCGCCTTCGCCGGATCGTACGGCCAGGGGCCGAGCTTGGTCGCGTATTCGACGCCGACCGGGGCGACACCCGTCTGCGGGGTCGCATAGCCGGCGAACACGACCTTCGCGAGCGCTTCCTTGTTGACCGCGTAGTTCAGCGCTTCACGCACCTTCGGATTGTCGAACGGCTTCTTCTGCGTGTTCAGCGAGATGTAGCGCTGGATGATCGACGGCCGCTCGATCAGCTCGACCTTCGGATTGCTCTTCAGGTCGGCCGCCTGCTCGAACGGAATCGTGAACGCGAAATCCGCCTCGCCGGTCTTGAGCAGCGCGGCGCGCGTGTTGTTGTCGACCACCGGCTTCCAGTCGATCGAATCGACCTTCGGATAGCCCTTCTTCCAGTAGCCGGCAAACTTCTTCACCTTCATGTCGTCGGTCTGCTTCCATTCGACGAACTCGAACGGGCCCGTGCCGACCGGATGCAGCGACACGTCGCGCCCCCACTTCTTCAGCGCGGCCGGCGAGATCATCACCGCCGACGGGTGCGCGAGCGTGTTGATGAATGCGGAGAACGGCTCGCGCAACGTGAAGCGCACCGTCAGCGGATCGACCACCTCGGTCTTCTCGATCACGCGGAACAGCCCGTAGCGCTTCAGCTTGTTCGCCGGATCGGTCACGCGGTCGAAGTTCGCCTTCACTGCGTCGGCGTTGAAGTCGGTGCCGTCGTGGAACTTCACGCCCGGGCGCAGCTTGACCGTGTAGACCTTCGCATCGGGCGACGCCTGGTAGCTCGTCGCGAGCACGTTCACGAGCTTCATGTCCTTGTCGAAGCCGAACAGCCCTTCGTAGAACGACTTGACGACGGCTTGCGACACCGTGTCGTTCGCGTCGTACGGGTCCATCGTCGTGAACGTCGAGTACACGGCGACCACGACGTTCTGTTGCGCGAACGCGGGCGCCGCGACCGACAGCGCGAGCGCGCCGGCCCCCGCGGCGAGGAACGCGCGCGGACGGAACATCGGGAACGAATGCGGCTTGTTCATTTTGTCTGGCTCCTGTGGATGATTCGGTAACGCGTGGTGGAAATCGCGGCGTGACTGCATCCGCTCGGGAAAATGACGCCGTTGCCTGGCGCGTGCGCAGCTGCGGTCCATATGCGCCTCGCCGCGCAATCAATACGCGCCGCCGACGCGATGCGTCGCGACGTAGTGGTCGGGGCCGACCGCGACGAGCGGCGCGACGACCGGCTCGTCGCCGGCCGCGCGGATCGGGCTCGGAATCTCGTCCGCCGCGAGCTGGCGCGGCGCATGCCGGCGTGCCGGATCGGCCACCGGCACCGCGCTCATCAGCTTCTTCGTGTACGGATGCTGCGGTGCCTCGAACACCGCACGGCGCGGACCGATCTCGACGATCTGGCCGAGATACATCACCGCGACCCGATGGCTGACGCGCTCGACGACGGCCATGTCGTGCGAGATGAACAGATACGCGACGCCGAGCTCGCGCTGCAGGTCGAGCATCAGGTTCACGATCTGCGCCTGCACCGACACGTCGAGCGCGGACACCGATTCGTCGGCGATCACGACCTTCGGGTTCAGCGCGAGCGCGCGCGCGATGGCGATCCGCTGGCGCTGGCCGCCCGAGAATTCGTGCGGATAGCGGCGCGCGGCCTCCGGCGGCAGGCCGACCTTGTCGAGCAGCCAGTCGACGCGCGCCTGCGCTTCGCGGCCGCTCGCGACGCCGTGCACGAGCAGCGGCTCCATGATCGAGAAGCCGACCGTCAGGCGCGGGTTCAGCGACGCGAACGGATCCTGGAAGATGAACTGGATGTTCCGGCGCAGCGCCTGCAGGTCATGGCCCTTCAGCGCGCTGATGTCGCGGCCGTCGAATTCGATCGAGCCGCTCTGCGATTCGACGAGGCGCAGCAGCGAGCGGCCGGTGGTCGACTTGCCGCAGCCCGATTCGCCGACGAGCGCCAGCGTCTCGCCCGCGCGCAGCTCGAAGCTCACGCGCTCGACCGCATGCACGTACTGCGACACGCGGCCGAACACGCCGCTCTTCACCGGAAACCGCGTGACGAGATCGCGCACGCGCAGGATCGGCGGGGCGGCCGGATCGACGTGCGGCTGCCCGGCGGCGGGAACCGCGGCCGAAGCGCTCGCAGCGCTCGCATCGTTCGCTTCGTTCGCTTCGTTCGCGGCAGGCGCCGGCGCGGCCGCGCTCGCGACGTCCACCTTCAGCAGCGGGAATTTCTCGGGAATATCGGTGCCGTGCATCGAGCCGAGCCGCGGCACGGCTGCGAGCAGCGCACGCGTGTAGCGATGCGCGGGCGTCGCGAAAATGCGCTCGGACTCGCCCTCCTCCACCTTCTCGCCGCGATACATCACGAGCACGCGGTCGGCCACTTCAGCGACCACGCCCATGTCGTGCGTGATGAAGATCACGCCCATGTTCATTTCGTCCTGCAGGCCGCGGATCAGTTGCAGGATCTGCGCCTGGATCGTCACGTCGAGCGCGGTGGTCGGTTCGTCGGCGATCAGGAGCGCGGGCCGGCACGACAGCGCCATCGCGATCATCACGCGCTGCCGCATCCCGCCGGACAACTGGTGCGGATAGCGCGCGAACACGCGGCGCGCCTCCGGAATGCGCACGAGATCGAGCAGCCGAAACGCTTCCGCGCGCGCTTCGGTCGCACTCTTCGACTGGTGCAGCGCGATCGCCTCGCTGATCTGGTCGCCGACCGTAAACACCGGGTTCAGCGACGTCATCGGCTCCTGGAAGATCATCGCGATGTCCGCGCCGCGGATCCCGCGCATCGTCGCCGCGCTCGCCTGCGCAAGGTCGACGAGCGCGCCGCCGCGCCGCCGCAACGCAATCCGGCCGCTCGTGATCTCGCCGCCGCCGTGCTCGACGAGCCGCATCAGCGCGAGCGACGTGACCGACTTGCCGGAGCCCGATTCGCCGACGATCGCGAGCGTCTCGCCGCGATCGACGTGAAACGACACGTTGCGCACCGCGTCGAACGTCGCGTTTTCGCGACGGAACATGACCGACAGGTCGTCGACGGCGACGACGCGCTGTTCCGGCAGCACCAGTGCGGACGGGGTTCGGCTCGAAGTCATGCGAAGGTCTCCTCGTGCGATCCGGGATCAGGCCGCATCGTCGCGATAAATGCCGACCACGGGCGTCTCGCCGACGCGCGCGTAGCCGCGATACATCCCTTCCGTGTTGAACGGCATCGCGACGTTGCCGTGCGCGTCGACCGCGACGATCCCGCCGCGCCCGGCCAGGCGCGGCAGCTTGTTCATCACGACGTCGTGCGCGGCAGCGGCGAGCGACGCGCCGCGATAGGCCATCTGCGCGGCCACGTCATGCGCGGTCGCGAGCCGGATGAACATCTCGCCGGTGCCCGTCGCGGAGACCGCGCAGGTCGCATCGTCCGCGTAGCAGCCGGCGCCGATGATCGGCGAATCGCCGACGCGTCCCGGCTGCTTGTTGGTGATGCCGCCGGTCGACGTCGCCGCCGCGATATGGCCGTGCATGTCGCACGCGACCGCGCCGACCGTGCCGTGCTTGCGATCGGGATCGAGCGGCTCGGCCCGCTGCCCGGCGCCGAACGCGAAGGTCGCGGCATCGTGATCGAGCATCATGCCGGCCACCGCGCGTGCCTTGACCCACTGCGCATGGCGCGCTTCGGTGTCGAAGTAGCCGGGCTCGGCGAGCTCGAGGCCCTGCGCGGCCGCGAACGCGTCGGCACCCGCGCCGGCGAACAGCACGTGCTCGCTCGCTTCCATCACGCGCCGCGCGGCGAGGACCGGATTGCGCACGCGGGTCGCGCAGCAGATCGCACCGGCCGCGAGCGTCGTGCCGTCCATCACCGCCGCGTCGAGCTCGTGCTTGCCTTCGGCCGTATAGACGGCGCCGCGCCCGGCGTTGAACAGCGGACAGTCCTCGAGCATCCGCACCGCGACGGTGACGGCGTCGAGCGCGCTGCCGCCGTCGGCGAGCACCTGTTGCGCGGCCTGCAGGATCGCGGTGAGTTCGGCGCGGTACTGGCGTTCGGTGTCGGTGTCCATCGCATCGCGCAGGATCGTGCCTGCACCGCCATGTATCGCGACGATCGCGGGTGAAGTCATGATTTATTCGGACCGGAGGAAGAAGGGTTGGCGGCCGGCAGCGCCGTTTGCGGCTGGATCAGCCACGGCAACAGGAATTCGGTCATTTCGGCGGCGGACTTCGCGGAGCGGTGCGTGCGCAGCGCGACCGCGTCGATCAGCGCCTCGATCATCGTCAGCACGGCCGCTTCCGACGTGGCCGCGAAACGCCGCTCGGCCTTGACGTACAGATTCAGCGACGCGATCGGGGCAAGCGGCGAACCGGGCCCGTCGGACAGGCCGAGCACGCGTGCGCCGCGCGCCGCCGCGCGGCGGGCCAGCTCGATCGTGTCCTTCACGTAGCGCGGAAACGCGAGCGCGATCACGAGATCGCGCGCGTCGGCCGTATACAGGCGCCGCGCCGCATGCGACGGGCCGCCGAGCAGCGCGAGCGACTGCACGTTGTCGTGGCATACCGACAAGCCATGTTCCATCAGCCCGGCCAGGAATGCGCTCGAACCGGCGCCGAGGATCAGCACGCGCCGCGCGCCGACGATCGCCTCGACGGCCGCCTCGACGTCGGCCGCATCCAGCTGCGCGCGCGTGTTCTCGATGTTCGTGACGGCCTGGTCGAACACCGCGTCGATCCACGCGGCGCCGCGCACGCCCTGCTCCTGCTCTTGTTCCTGCGCGGAACGCAGCCGCTCGACGGGCCCGAGCGTCGCCTCGAAGCCGCGCACGAGCGCCGCGCGCATCGCCGGATAGCCGTCGAAGCCGAGCGCCTTCGCGAAGCGGTTCGCAGTCGCGATCGATGCATTCACCGCCTGCGCGAGCTCGTCGATCCGCATCGTCGCCGCGCGGAACGGATTCGCGAGCACGAACTCGCCCATCCGGCGGTGGATCGGCGTCATCCGCGGCATGGCCGAGGCGATGCGTTCCGCGATCGCGGATTCGTCCTGACTGGCATCGTGCGGAACGAGAGGCGTCATGCGAATGGATTTGCAAGGTAGATGAAAATCAATTTACACAATCTGCCGGCAGGAAAAAAATAAATTTTCAGCAGGGTTGTCACGCCCCCTGCCGGGCCCGCCTGATGCAGTCGGTCGTGCGACAGCCGCTCGGCCCCGTCATGCGGGCGTTCGGTGCTCAGTCGTCGTGCAACGCACCGGACATCCTGTCTGCAGACCGATCGGGAATACCCCGAGCGCGTTCGTTCGAATGCAGATTCACGTTGACCGGATTCGAATTCGAACATAGGATGTTCGAAAATGATCAGTCGTCAGATAACATTGAACTTCTACCGAAGCGGAATGTTCGATCGAACACGGCAATTCCGGTAGAAATCTGGCGAATCGGCGCCCAAAAAGATCGGACATCGTACAAATAAGACACAGCAAGACACCCCAGCCGGGCGACTTGCATGGATCAGGAGACAGCAGTGAAAACAGTCAAGGCGTTGCGCTGGTGGATCATCGTGCTGGTATGTCTCGGCACGATCCTCAACTACCTCGCACGAAACTCCCTCGCGGTGCTCGCACCGGAACTGAAGCATGTGTTCGATATTTCGACGCAGCAGTACTCGTACATCGTCGGCGCGTTCCAGATCGGCTACACGATCATGCAGCCGGTGTGCGGGTTCGTCGTCGACCTGATCGGGCTGCGGCTCGGGTTCGCGCTGTTCGCGATGCTGTGGTCGGTGGTCGGCGTCGCGCACGGCTTCGCGTCGGGCTGGCTGTCGCTCGGCATCCTGCGCGGCTTGCTCGGGCTGTTCGAGGCCGCCGCGATTCCGTCGGGGATGAAGGCCGTCGCCGAATGGTTTCCCGATCGCGAGAAATCCGTCGCGGTCGGCTACTTCAACGCGGGCACATCGCTCGGCGCCGCGATCGCGCCGCCGCTCGTCGTGTTCCTGTCGGTGCGGTTCGGCTGGCAATCCGCGTTCATGATCACCGGTGCGCTCGGCTTCGTATGGGCCGCGCTCTGGTACACGCAGTACCGGTCGCCGGCCGATCATCCGCGCATCACGTCGCAGGAGCGCACGCTGATCCGCGACGGCCAGGCCACGATGCCGGCCGTGTCGAAACGCCGGATTCGCGACGTCGTCACCGCGCGCCGTTTCTGGGCAATCGCGCTGCCGCGCTTCTTCGCGGAACCCGCATGGCAGACCTTCAGTTTCTGGATTCCGCTGTACCTCGCGACCGAGCGCCACATGCCGCTCACGCAGATCGCCATCTTCGCGTGGATGCCGTTTCTCGCGGCCGACCTCGGCGGCATCGCCGGCGGCTACCTGTCGCCCTACCTCGCGAACCGGTTCAAACTGCCGCTCGTGTGGTCGCGCGTGGCCGGCGTCGCGCTCGGCGCGGTGCTGATGGTCGGGCCGGCGATGATCGGGCTCGTCTCGTCGCCGTACACGGCCATTGCCCTGTTCTGCGTCGGCGGCTTCGCGCACCAGATGATCTCCGCGCTCGTCAACACGCTGTCGGCCGACGTGTTCGATCCCGAGGAAGTCGGCACCGCCAGCGGCTTCGCGGGCATGGCCGCGTGGATCGGCGGGCTCGGCTTCTCGCTGCTGGTCGGCGCGCTCGCCGACAAGATCGGCTACGCCCCGCTGTTCGCGTGCCTCGGCCTGTTCGACATCATCGGCGTCACGCTGCTCGCGGTGCTGATCCGCGGGCAGTCGAAGCAGGAACGCCTGCTCGCGCAGCACGCCTGACACCCGCCCTCACCAGGAATCGCCTTCATGACTTCGCTTCTTCATCCGCCCGTGTTCCGCGTCGCCGCCCGGCAGGCGAACCGCGTGCTGCTCACGTCCGACGCGGGCGCGACCCTCGAGATCTTCGTGCTCGAGGACGACATCGTGCGTGTGCGCGTGCTGCCCGACGCGACGGCGCGCAACCCGCGCACCTGGACGATCGCACCGGGCCTCGATGACGTGCCGCTCGACGGGCGCGACCGTCTCGACCTGAGCGGCTTCGCGCTGCCCGTCCACGACTTGGTCGAAGACGACGACGGCGTGCGCATCGAAACCGCGCAGATCCGTCTCGCCGTGAGCCGGCAAGGCGGCCATTGCACGTGGTCGATGCGCGGCGCCGACGGCGCGTGGCGCGTCGTGCTCGCCGACCGCGCAACGCAGGCGTACAACTTCGGCTGGTGGGACGACCGCGCCTATCACTACGTCGCACGCGCGCGCGGCGACAAGGTGTTCGGCCTCGGCGAACGCGCGGGCGACCTCGATCGCACCGGCGCGCGCTTCGAGATGCGCAATATCGACGCGATGGGCTACAGCGCGAAGCACACGGACCCGCTCTACAAGCACATTCCGTTCTACGTGACGTGGTCGCCCGACGCGTGCCAGGGCTTCGGGCTGTTCTACGACACGCTGTCGGATTGCGCGTTCGACATGGGCCGCGAGCTCGACAACTACCACGGGCTGTACCGCTACTTCGTCGCCGAGCACGGCGATCTCGACTACTACTTCATCGCGTCGCCCGACACGCCGCTGACGGCCGCACGGCGCTTCACGTGGCTCACCGGGCGCCCGGCGCGCACGCCGAAATGGGGGCTCGGCTATTCGGGCTCGACGATGCGTTACACCGATGCGCCGGACGCGCAGCGGCAGATGAACCAGTTCGTCGAGCAGTGCGACGCGCACGACATCCTGTGCGACTCGTTCCATCTTTCGTCGGGCTATACGTCGATCGGCCCCAAGCGCTACGTGTTCAACTGGAACCGCGAGAAGTTTCCCGACGCGAAGGGTTTCGTGCAGCACTACCGCGACCACGGCATCCGCCTGTGCGCGAACATCAAGCCGTGCCTGCTGCGCGACCACCCCGCTTTCGACGACGCCGCACAGCGCGGGCTGCTGATCCGCTCGGCGTCCGGCGAGCCGGCGTGGGTCCAGTTCTGGGACGAGGTCGGTGCGTATATCGACTTCACCCAGCCGGATGCCTACCGCTGGTGGCGCGAGCAGGTCACGTCGGCGCTGCTCGACTACGGGATCGAGTCGACCTGGAACGACAACAATGAATACGAGATCTGGTCGCCCGACGCGATCGCGCACGGCTTCGGCCAGCCGTTCCCCGCACGCGAGGCGAAGGTGCTGCAGACGATGCTGATGATGCGCGCGTCGCGCGACGCGCAGCGCGCGCATGCGCCGGCGCAGCGGCCGTTCCTCGTGTCGCGCTCCGGCGGCGCCGGCATGCAGCGCTACGTGCAGACCTGGTCCGGCGACAACTACACATCGTGGGAAACGCTGCGCTACAACCTGAAGATGGGCCTCGGGCTCGCGCTGTCGGGCGTGTCGAACATCGGTCACGACATCGGCGGCTTTTCCGGTCCCGCGCCGTCGCCCGAGCTGCTGCTGCGCTGGGTGCAGTTCGGCATCTTCATGCCGCGCTTCAGCATCCATTCGTGGAATGACGACGGCACCGTCAACGAGCCGTGGATGTATCCGGAGATCACCACGCGGATCGCGTCGCTCATCAAACAGCGCTACCGGCTGCTGCCTTATCTCTATCACCTGCTGTGGCTGTCGACCACCCGCTACGAGCCGGTGCTGCGGCCGACCTTCGGCGACTTCCCCGGCGACCCGCGCTGCTACGACGAATGCGACGACATGATGCTCGGCGACGCGCTGCTGGTCGCGCCGGTGGTCGACCCGGGCCGCACGGAGCGCACGGTCTACCTGCCGTCGGGCGCGCGCTGGCTGTGCTGCGCGAGCGCGCGGTCGTTCGACGGCGGCGCGAGCGTGACGCTGCCCGCGCCGCTCGACACGCCGGTGATGCTGTTGCGCGAAGGCCGCGTGCTGCCGCTGAACGTCGCCGAGCAACGGTTCGGCACACGTGCGGACACACGCGGCTTCCTCGTCGCGCCGCGCATCGAGGACGGTGTCGCATACGGCGAATGCGTCGAGGACGACGGTGAAACGGAAGCATGGCGCGACGGCGAATACGGGCTGTGGCGCATCGAGACCGGCCGCCAGGCGTCGGGTGAACTCGGCGTGTCGGTCCGCTGGGACGGCCGCATGCATCGCCCCGCCGAGCGCGTCGAGATCCTGCTGCCGGCGTCGCTGCAAGGCGCGCTTGCGGTGCGCGGCGCGCGCGTCGAACACGATGCGCGGGACGGCGCGTGGCGTCGCCTCGTCGTGGCGCTCGACGCTTGACCGTGACAGACCGCGCAAACGCAGAACCCTGATCGGGCGGGCCGCGCACGCGGCCCGCCCCTCCACCAAAGAGGAGGCCACCCAGCCTCCCGCCCCCTGAAGAGACTTGGAGATCGACAATGAAAGCACCGCGTCATCGCTATGCAATCCTTATTTTATCGGCCGCGTCGCTCGGCGCTTCCGCCGCGCATGCGCAGAGCAGCGTGACGCTGTACGGCGTGGTCGACGATTCGATCGCGTACGTGAACAACCAGCAAGGCCACTCGAATGTGTACATGCGCGACGGCAACCTGTATGCGTCGAAGTTCGGGCTGCGCGGCGACGAGGATCTCGGCGGCGGCACGCACGCGATCTTCGACCTGCAATCCGGCTTCAACCTGAACACCGGCGCGCAGGCCGCCGCCGGGACGATCTTCAACCGCCAGGCCTTCGTCGGGCTGCGCAACGACCATTACGGCACGGTGACGGCCGGCCGCCAGTACACGCCGTACTTCCTGCTGGTCGGCCCGTACGCGCCGAGCAGCTGGCTGACCGGCGCGACGGGCGCGCATCCGGGCGACATCGACGGCCTCGACACGACGATCCGCGTGAACAACTCGGTCACCTATACGTCGCCGACCTTCTCCGGGCTGACCGCGAGCGCGATGTACGCGTTCGGCGGCATCGCCGGCGCAACCGGCAAGGGCAACACGTTCAGCGCCGCGCTCCGCTATGCAAACGGGCCGATCGGGATCGCGGCCGGCTACCTGCGCATCAACAGTTCGGGCTCGTCGGCGGGCTTCCTGAACCCGGCGACCGCGGCGTCGGGCAGCTTCGCGGTGTCCGTGCTGAACCAGGGCTACCTGACCGCGAAGGCCGTCGAGCAGGTCGCAGCGGCCGGCAACTACACGCTCGGCAACCTGACGATGGGCCTCAACTACTCGAACGTGAAGTACCTGCCCGGCCACGGCTCCGCGTTCACGGACACGGCCGTGTTCAACACCTACGGCGCGCTCGCCGCGTACCGCTTCACGCCGACCTTCTCGGTGGCCGGCGCGTTCTCGTACACGCTCGCGTCGAAGGCGAACGGCGTGTCGGACGCGGCCCGCTACCAGCAATATTCGCTGAAGGAGTCGTACAGCCTGTCGAAGCGCACGACGCTCTATGCGCTGCAGGCATACACGCATTCGAGCGGGCAGACGCTCGGCGCGCAAGGTGCCGGCCATATCGTCGACGCGGCGCCGATCGTCGGCGATTCGCAGCAGCTCACGCCGTCGACGACACACGGCCAGTTCGTCGGCATGGCGGGGATCGCCGTGACGTTCTGAACCTGCGCGGCAGCGCTTCGCCCGCTTCCGTCCCGGACGATCCGCGTCGTCCGGGACGCCGGTTTCCGATCCTCGCCCCCTCCTGCTTTCGCACGCGGCACGCTGCGTGCGGGTTTTCGTGATCGCCCCGATACCTTACAATTCGTCAGGTTGATCCCTGCTGCATGCCCCTTCTTGCAGTCCTGACACCGCGGTACACTCGACGCACGCCGTATCAGGGTCCGACGCGCGACGTGCGCGCCGGGCGGCGTCGCGCCTCGTTGCGCCCACAACTGGATGCCCGTCATGCCAGAATCCCGTCCCTCGCCCCGCACGACCTTCAAGCCCCAGGTCGTGCTGCCCGCACTCGCGGTCATCGGCGGACTGCTCGCCGTGTGCGCGCTGCTCCCGAACGAAGCCGGTGCGCTGTTCTCCTCCGGCCAGCAATGGGTCGTCGCGCACTTCGACTGGTTCTACGTGCTCGCCGTCACCTCGTTCCTCGTGTTTCTCGTGCTGATCGCGGCCAGCGGCTTCGGCAACATCCGGCTCGGCCCCGACGATGCCGAGCCCGAGTTCAGCTTCCTGTCGTGGACGGCCATGCTGTTCGCGGCGGGCATGGGGATCGGCCTCATGTACTTCGGCGTCGGCGAGCCGATGCAGCACTTCCTGAAGCCGCCGACCGTCGACCCCGGCACGCCTGCCGCCGCGCGCGAGGCGATGCTGATGACCTTCTTCCACTGGGGCTTCCATGCGTGGGCCATCTACGGGCTGATGGGGCTCGTGCTTGCGTATTTCGGGTTCCGCTACAACCTGCCGCTGACGCTGCGCTCCGGGCTGTATCCGGTGCTGCGCGAGCGCGTGAACGGCTGGATCGGCCACACCGTCGATGCGTTCGCGCTGGTCGGCACGGTCGCGGGCATCGCGACGACGCTCGGCTACGGCGTGATGCAGTTGAGCGCGGGCCTGCATACGGTCGCCGGCTGGGATACGAGCGGCAACGCGTTCCGCATCGGGCTCGTCGTGATCGTCGTGACCCTGGCCGGCGCATCGGCCGCGAGCGGCCTGGACAAGGGCGTGCGGCGGCTGTCCGAGCTGAACCTGCTGCTGGCGTTCCTGCTGCTCGCGTTCGTGGTCGTCGCGGGCCCGACGGCGTTCCTGCTGCGCGCGCTCGGCGACAACATCGGCCAGTACCTGTCGAGCCTCGTCGACCTTTCGTTCCGCACCTATGCTTACGCACCGCCGCGCGAGGAAGGCTGGTTCGGCGGCTGGACGATCCTCTACTGGGCGTGGTGGGTATCGTGGTCGCCGTTCGTCGGCATGTTCATCGCGCGGATCTCGCGCGGCCGCACGATCCGCCAGTTCGTGATCGGCGTGCTGCTCGTGCCGACCGCATTCAATCTCGTGTGGATGACCGTGTTCGGCAACAGCGCGATCTGGCTCGACACGCACGGCGCGGCCGGCGCGCTCGCGCAAGCGGCCGGCAGTGTCGATGCGCTGCTGTTCCGCTTCTTCGATTTCCTGCCGCTGCCGCAATTGCTGTCGATCGTCGCGATCGTGCTGATCGCGGTGTTCTTCGTCACGTCCGCGGATTCGGGCGCATTCGTGATCGACCAGATCGCGACGCGCGGCGCCGCGCATTCGCCGGTCTGGCAGCGGCTGTTCTGGGCCGCGCTGCTGGGTGTGACGGCGGCCGTGCTGCTGGTTGCAGGCGGGCTCGGCGCACTGCAGGCGATGACGTTGATCGCCGCGTTGCCGGTCGCCTTGATCATGCTCGCGCTGTGCTACGGGTTGTGGCGCGGGCTCGCCGCCGATCGCGCGCACTATTCGCAGGACGTCGCGCCCGCGACGAGCTTCTGGACCGGCCAGCACTGGCGCCATCGCCTGACGCACATCCTGCGGCAAACCACCGAGGCCGACGCGCGCCAGTTCGTCACGGAAACCGTCGAGCCCGCGCTGCGCAAAGTCGCCGACGAACTGCGGGCGGGCGGCGTCGACGCGCACGTGCAGCGCGACAGCGACGACGCGGTACGGCTGACCGTGCCGACCGCGGAACACCGCGATTTCGTCTATGGCGCACGTGTGACGGTGAAATCCGCCGCCGCCTTCCTCGTACCGGAAGCGGCCGAGCCGGAACCGGAGCGTCCGCACGTGTACGGCATCGTCACGTTCTTCGCGGACGGCCGGCTCGGTTACGACGTCGAATACCTGCGCGGCGACGAACTGATCGCCGACGTGCTGCGCCAGTACGAACGCTACGTCTCGCTCGCGGCCGACCGGCGTACGCATCTGCTGAGCCGTGCGCCGGGGCACGCAACGGAGGCGGAATGAGCGAGACCCTCGCGTTCGTCGCGTCGCGCCAACGCGCGGCACCCGACGGAGCCGCACGATGAGCGGCCTGCTGCACGATCGCATCGGCGACTTCATCGCGCTCGCGACGCTCGCGGTGCTGTACCTCGGCGGTGTCGGCCTCGCGTTGTGGCGGATTCGCACCGCCACGACGCGCGGCAGGATCTACTGGGTCGTCTGCATCGCACTGCTGGCCGGCGGCGCGATCGCGATCACCGTCAACCTGTCGCCCGTGCCGAACAGCGGCGAGATGCCGCGCGGTTTCGCGCTCGGCGTCGAGGCTGTGCTGCTCGGGCTCGCGCTGGTTGCGGCCGGCTGCGCGTGGCTGATGTTGCGCGCGAGGCGCGGCTGATACCGGCCCTTCGCACGGCGTTGCGGCCTTGTCGCGCGTGAACGTCGGCGCGCAGCCGAACGTCGGCCCCCGCTTTTCCCGATGCATCATGCGGACGGCGCCCGCGCCGTGACGAGCCAGCACGCCGCGACGAAGCGCAGGTCCGCGCCCTGCACGTAGCGCTCGAACGCGGCGCGAACCGTATCGATCACACGTCGACGCGTCGCGTCGTCCACCTGCCGAAGCGCGAGCCCGACCGGCCCCAGCCGCGCGATGTAGTCGTCCAGCGCGGACGCCGGCAACGCGCACGCGATATCGATCGGCTCGATCGCGATGTCGGCCCAGCCGCTGTCCGACAACACCGACGCGATCCGTTGCCGGTCACCGAACGCGAATTGTCCCGGCGCCCCCGGCTGCCGCGCCGGCAGGTTCGGCAGCAATGGCGCCGCGACACGCTCTGCCGTCGTCATGAATGGATTGTCGGCGGCGCCGCGCCATGCGACCAATCGCAGCCGCGCGTTCGCGCGCGCCGCGTGCCGCAGGTTCGCGAAGGCGCGCACCGGATCGTCGAAGAACATCACGCCGAAGCGCGACACGATCAGGTCGAACTGATCCGGCGCGAACGCATGCGTCTGCGCATCGGCCTGCACGAAGCCGGCACCCACGACCTCGCGTTCGGCGCGTGCCCGTGCGGCGGCGAGCATCCGTGCCGAAATATCGACGCCCGTACAGTGCGCGTGCGTGCCGAGCCGCCGTGCAATCGCGAGCGTCACCGCGCCGGTGCCGCAGCCGACGTCGAGCACGCTGCGCGCGGACGCCGCCACCGCCGCATCCGCGAGCAGTGTCTCGAACGGCTCGAACATCCGGTCGAGCGCGCGCTGCGCGTCGACCCATGCCAGCCCCGACGGGCCGTTCCACAGCGCTGACTGCGCTTCGTTTGCCCGGCTGTCTTCCATCGTCGATGCTCCTTTTGTCCACGTCGTTGACCGTGATCCGGACTATGCTGCTTCAAGCCGGCTTGAGGTCAAGCCCGCGAGCGCGGCACGCCTCGTGCGCCGGGCGTCCGGCGTGCCCCGTCCTTCATATTTCTTACATTCGTGTTGCGTATCGTTGACGGCTTTCCCACGGTGCCTCCCATGCGACGACTCCTCTCGCGCGCGCTGTTCGTGCGCTGCGCTCCGCTTGTTGCCTTCGCGGCGCTGTCCGCGTGTTCGAATCGCATCGATACGCCCGCCGATCCGGCCAGTGCCGCGATCAACGTCCAGGCCGCGTGGGTCGAGATCGGCGATGCGAACCAGGCGATCGCGCGCGTGATCACGAACTACCGCCCCGCGTCCGCGAGCGATCCGCTGTGTCCGCAGCTGTCGGTCGACGGCAGGCTGTCGCGCATGACGCTGCGCGCCGGCGCCGCGACCGTCGCGCAACGGACGACCGCCAGCGACCCGGCCGACTCGAAACCGTCGAGCTTCCCGGTGTCGGTCTGCGAAGCGACGCTGCCGGCCGATGCGCAGACTGCGAGCGTCGCGGGCCGCGCGCTGCCGCTGCCGAAAGCGCAGCCGCAGCGCATCGCGATCATCGCCGACACCGGCTGCCGGATGAAGAAGGCCGACAACGCATGGCAGGCGTGCAACGACGCGACGGTCTGGCCGTTCGATACGATCGCGGCGAGCGTCGCGAAGCTGTCGCCGGATCTCGTGCTGCACGTCGGCGACTATCACTACCGCGAGAACGCGTGCCCGCCGGACATCGCCGGCTGCAAGGACAGCCCGTGGGGCTACGGCTGGGATACGTGGCAGGCCGACCTGTTCCGCCCGGCCGCGCCGCTGTTCGCGAAGGCGCCGTGGGTCGTCGTGCGCGGCAACCACGAGGAATGCGCGCGGGCCGGCCAGGGCTGGTACCGCTTCCTCGATCCCCATCCGTATTCGGCGGCCCGTTCGTGTGACGATCCGGCCAACGACAACGACGCGAACTACTCGGATCCCTATGCGGTGTCGCTCGGCGGCGGCACGCAGGTGATCGTGTTCGACACCGCGAAGGTCGGCCGCAATCCGCTGAAGACGACCGACGCGCAATTCCGCATCTACCAGAAGCAGTTCCAGACGGTCGCGTCGCTCGCCGCGAAGGCCGGCATGTCGACGACGATCTTCACGAACCATCATCCGATCCTCGCATTCGCGCCGATCGCCGGCAGCACGCCCGCGCCGGGCAACCTCGCGCTGCAGTCGGTGATGGCGAGCCTGAACGCGCAGGCGTACTACCCGCCCGGCATCCACGTCGCGCTGCACGGGCACGTGCACGACTTCCAGGCGATCAACTTCTCGTCCGGGCATCCGGCGACGATCGTGTCCGGCAACGGCGGCGACAACCTCGACGTCGCGCTGCCCGATCCGTTTCCGGCCGGCCTGACGCCCGCGCCGGGCGCGGTGATCGAGCGGCTGTCGCACAACAACAGTTTCGGCTTCCTGATCATGGAACGGCGCGCGGCGCCGGCGACGGGCTGGGTGTTCCATGCGTATTCGGCGGCGGGCAAGCTGCTCGCGTCGTGCGACCAGTCGGGCAACACGCTCGCATGCGACAAGACGGGGTTCATCGCGCCGTGAGTGACGAAGTTCGACGAGATGACGATTCGACGGGTTCGACAGGCCTGCGGCACCGGATGGCCGGATCGCGGAGGCGGACGGTTTTGTCGGCAGCCGCCGCCGAGCGTCTGGCTGCAACTTCGGTTCCGGTCGCCGGCGGCGGCAGGACGGTGCGCGTCCTTGCCGCGGCCGTGCTCGCCGGCGCGGCGCTCGCGGCCCGCGCCGCCCCAGCCGAAACGATCCTGCTCCCCGGCGCGCCGCCGGCACGCGTCGTCGGCACGATCGGCAACGGCACGCCGCAGGTGACCGGCAAGGTCGACGCGGCGACCGCCCGTTTCGCGCCCGACCCGACGCTCGTCGCACTGGGCCGCCGAATCTTCTTCGATCCGCGGCTGTCCGAGCCGCGCGGCATGTCGTGCGCGGGCTGCCACGATCCGGGGCGCGCGTTCGCGCCGACGCTGCCGGCCGCTTCGCTCGCGGGGCCGGGCGTGCCGCAAGGCAGCCGCCCCGGGCGCTTCAGCCAGCGCAACGCGCCGTCGCTGCTCTACGTGCGCTACGTGCCGCGCCGCCACTTCTACCAGGATGACGATGCGCCCGCGCCGTCGCCGTTCGGCGGCCTCTTCAGCGACGGCCGCGCGGACACGCTCGCCGAACAGATCCGCGGGCCGTTGTTCGACCCGAACGAGATGAACAACCGGTCGCCGGCCGCGCTGCTGCGCAAGGTCGACGGCACCGAACTGTCACGCGATCTCGCCGCGCGCTTCGGCGCATCGGTGCGGCGCGATCCCGAGCAGTTGGTGCGCGCGCTGGGCTCGGCCGTCGAGGCCTATCTGCAGAGCGACGAGATGGCGCCGTTCACGTCGCGCTTCGACGCGTTCCTGCGCACGCGCAAGCCGCTCGCGCCGGCCGAGATGCGCGGCCTGGCGCTGTTCCGCAATCCCGACAAGGGCAACTGCATGAGCTGCCATACGCTGTCGGAGACGTCGAGCCGGCCGGAGCGCTCGCTCTTCACCGATTTCGGCTACGACGCGATCGCGGTGCCGCGCAACCGAGCGCTGCCCGCGAACCGCGATCCGCGCCATTTCGACAACGGCCTGTGCGACACGGCAACGCGGCTGCGCTGGCCCGAGCCGACGCAATGGTGCGGCTACCTGCGCACGCCGGGGCTGCGCAACGTCGCGGTCAAGCAGACATTCATGCACAACGGCGTGTTCACGACGCTGCGCGACGCGGTCGCGTTCTACAACACGCGCTCGACCGACCCGGGCTACTGGTATCACGGCGCCCGGACGTTCGACGACGTGCCGGCCGCCTATCGCGGCAACATCAACGTCAATTCGACGCCGATGAACCGCCGGCCCGGCACGCCGCCCGCGCTGACCGACGCGGAAATCGACGACATCGTCGCGTTCCTCGGCACGCTGACCGACGCGCGCTACGCGAATCTCGTCCCACCCGCCGGCCCCGCCGCGCCTGCCGCCCGGATCACCCGCACCGCCGCGCCGGCGCGCTGACCCTGGCCGAACGGCCAGGCGCATGCGCGCCCGCTTGCGGCCGCCTCATATACTGGTTATATTTACAGTACTGTATTTATGAACAGTGAGGTGCGCGATGGAACATCTGGTCCGTATCGTCAACGACACCGATCGCCAAGTGCTGGCATGGCTGCGTGCGCAGGTCGGCGACACCCGCGTCGAGCGCGCGGCGCGCCAGCTCGGGCATACGCGCAAGCCCTTTCCGTCGGCAGTCTGCCGGTATCTGGGCATGAGCGTGCCGGCCACGCTGCGCCCGGCGGAACGGCCGCGTGCCGCACGCGATTTCTCGGTCGGCGATCGCTATCTGTCGCTGATCCGTCAGCACCTCGCCGCGCATGTGGTCAGCCGATGAAATCGCCGAAATCGTATCGTCGGCGCGTCGCCGCGCGGCGGCCGGCCGGCCTGAATGCGGCATGTCGGATCGGCCGGTCCGTGCCCCCGTCACGACCGCCGAGCCCGGTCGCCAACGCGCCGGCCCGGCCCGCACGCGTCCCGCCCGCATGCACCCCGCCCGCACGCACCCCGCACGCACCCCGTTTACGCAGCGGCCGCCGCGTCGCGTATCAACTGGCCGAGCGTTTCGATGGCCGCTTCGTGGGCCGTGTCGAACACCCGCGTGCAGGCAAGCCGGATATACGCGTCAAAGCGGTCGGAATTCGAGAAGATCGCGCCTGGCGCGATCCTTACCCCACGTTCCAGCGCGGCATCGAACAATGCTTCGGAACGCACGCCGTCCGGCAGCGCGATCCACAGCAGCATGCCGCCGGGCGGCCGATTCATCCGCGTGCCGGCAGGAAAATGGCGCGCGATCGCATCGATCGTCACATCGCGCTGCACACGCAGTTGTTCGCGAAACCGGTGCAGGTGGCGATCGAACGCACCCGAGCCGACGAATTCGGCCGCGACGGCCTGCAGCAACGCGGCGTTGTGCCGGCTGTGCGCGAACTTGAGCATCTTCACGCGCGCGTGCCAGCGGCCCGCGCTCATCCAGCCGAGCCGCATCCCCGGCGCCAGCACCTTGTTGAACGACGGGCAGTAGATCACCGTGCCGTCGCGGTCCCATGCCTTCACGGGCTTCACCGCGTGCGGCGCCTCGACGAGTTCGCGATACGGCTCGTCCTCGATCACGGCCACGCCGTGACGCGAGCACAGCGCGACCAGCGCGGCCTTGCGTTCGTCGGGCATCACGCTGCCGAGCGGGTTCTGCAGATTCGGCACGACGACCACGGCCCGAATGTCCGGATACGCGGTCAGCGCCACGTCGAGCGCCTCGATCGACAGCCCGGTCGTCGGGCTGGCCGGAATCTCGAGCGCACGCAGGCCGAGGCTTTCGAGCAGCTGGATCAAGCCGAAAAAGGCCGGCGATTCGATCGCGATCGTGTCGCCGGGGCGCGCCACCGCGCGCAGCGCGAGATTCACGGCATCGACGCCGCCGCTTGTCGACATCACGTCGTCCGGCGACACGGTCACGCCGTACGACAGCGCGCGTTTGGCCATCGTCTGCCGGAATTCGGGCGAACCGCCGACCGGCCCCGCGTCGGTCAGCAGCGTCGGCTTGCGCCGCAGCAGCCGGATCGCCAGCGCCTGCAGGCGCTCGGCCGGATACAGGGTCGCCAGCGCGGACGCGCCGCCCAGATTCAGCGCATCGGGCATCGCGTTCGCGCGATCGATCACGCGCGCCACGCGTTCGTGCAGCCCCGCGAACGGCGGCTCGACGCTCAGCGGCGGCCCGTCGCTTTCCGGCAGCGTGTCGAGCGCGGCCGCCGCGCGCCGTCGCACGAAGTAGCCCGAGCGCGGCCTGGCTTCACACCAGCCCGTATCCTCGAGCCGCCGGAACGCCTGGATCGCGGTCGACAGGCTCACGCCGTGCTGCGCCATGAATGCGCGCACCGACGGCATCCGGTCGCCGGGCGACAGCGTGCCGGCCGCGATGATGCGGCGGTAATGCTCGGCGAGCCGTTCGTAAAGCGGCTCGCCGGCCATCGGCAAAGGCGTGCGGGACGGGTCGGTGATGGGCGTCATGCGGGTCATCGTGCCCGCGCGCCCTGGCGCACGCCAGATACAGATTCGGGCAAAACCCACCGATACAGCGGCACGAAATCGTCGCCTGCACCGTAACAGATTCCCGTCCCCTGAATCTGTCCTGCGGGCAGGCGTTTCCCTAACCTGATTGCACGCAGTCGCCTCGCCGTCGCGGGGCCGCGCAACCGGGAAAAGGACTCGCCATGCGAACGCAACACATCCGGCTCGACACCGGCCAAAGCCACTTTGCGTGGTTCGACAAGGGCAGCCAGGTCATCGTGCTCGACGGCGCGGTCGCGGTCACGTTGCGTCACGGCGGGCTCGACTGGCTGCCCGATGCGCCGCAACACGTTCGCCGCGTGCTCGACGAAGGCGAATGCCTGACGATCGAGACGGCCGGTCACGTGGCGTTGTCCGCCGGCAGCGCCGGGCCGGTCGCCGCGACCGTCGCGGAACCGCCGGCCCGGTCCGGTGTGTTCGCCGCGTGGCGCGCGTGGCTGCGCCGGGTGTCCGCGCCGCTATTTCGCGAGCGGCATGTGCGCGAGCAATCCTGACGCGGTGGCTCACCTCGTCGCCGATATCGTCATGCGGCCACCGCGTCGCCCACCCGGCGACGCGCGCGCGCCCGTCCGGCGCCCTCATCGCGCCCGGCCAACAACGTCGGCCGCAGCGCCCCCGCCCTGCTACCGCACCTTGCGCGCGCGCTCGATCCATTCGAACAACGCCATCCCACCCAGCATCGCGACGACGAACGCGATGCCCTTCACCGACCCGAGCCCGATCGACACGATCGCCGGCCCCGGGCAGAACCCGGCAAGCCCCCAGCCGATGCCGAACACGGCGCTCCCGGCGACGAGGCGCACGGTAATCGTCCGCGCGGCCGGCCACTGGATCGGCAGACCGAGCAACGACCGGGTCCGGCGCTTCGCCCACGCGAACGCGAACACGGCGACGCCGATCGCGCCGGCCATCACGAATGCGAGCGACGGATCCCAGCGGCCTGCCAGGTCGAGAAAACCGAGCACCTTCTGCGGGTTGGCCATCCCCGACACGATGAGGCCGACGCCGAACAGCAGCCCCGCCAGAAACGCGAATCCTGCCTGCATGTCAGCCTCCGACCACGTGCCGTTGCACGAATACGGTCGCGAAGCCTGCGACCATGAACACCACCGTCGCGACGATGGAGCGCGCCGCACCGCGCGACAGCCCGCAGACGCCGTGACCGCTCGTGCATCCGCCCGCATAGCGCGTGCCGATCCCGACCAGCAGGCCGGCCGCCAGCAACTCGCCCCAGCCTGCATCGACCTGCGGCGTCACCGCGGCCCCGGCGACACGCATCATCAGCGGCGCGGCGATCAGCCCGGCGACGAAGGCGGCACGCCAGTCGCGCTCCGCCGCAGCGGCCGTGAACAGACTGCCGACGATGCCGCTGATTCCGGCGATCCGCCCGTTGAACGCGACGAGCCACGCGGCCGCAAGCCCGATCAGCACGCCGCCGGCGAGCGACAGCCACGGCGTGAAATGAAGCGCGTCAAGCTGCATGGCGCGTCCCCTTCGCGGCCGGGCCGCAAAACTGTTGGTACAGCACCCCCATCACCGCGATCGCGGCCGGGCTGTCGAGCGAATAGTGGATGTTCTTGCCTTCGCGGCGTGTGCGGACGAGCGCGTTGTCCCGCAACACGCCGAGCTGCTGCGACAGCGTCGGCTGGCGAATATCCAGCCGCGCCTCGAGCTCGCTCACGCAGCGTTCGCCCTGCGACAGTTCGCACAGCAGCAGCAACCGGTCGGGATTGGACAGCACCTTGAGCAGCGCGCACGCCGACTCGGCGGCGGCACGCATCGGGTCGGGCTCGGGCGGCCCGGAGGAAGGATCGGCGTTCATGAGGATGGCGGCAGACGATTAACGGATCTATATTATATCTTTTTATATATTATCGATCCCCACCATCGGCCGGCGCGATCCATCAGAAAGCGACAGCGCCTTCAGCACTACCCTTGCATAGCGCCGCTACGCCTGTTCGCCGGCAATCGCATCGGCCGCCGCCGCGCGCTTCGCGCCGGCCCGTACCGCGCCAAGCACCAGCACCGCGAGCCCGGCGATCACGCACGGCACCGCGACGAATGCGAACGCGGTCGACAACGGCAGCCCCATCGCGAACATCGCCCCGCCCGCCATCGAGCCGACGACCGACCCGCCGCGGCCGATCCCGTTCGCCCAGCTCACGCCCGTGGTTCGGCACTCGGTCGGATAGAACGCGGCCGACAGCGCGTTCGCGCCGACCTGCGAGCCCGACACGCAGAAGCCGGCCGCGAACACAACCAGCGCGGCGCCCGCCGGCGACGCGGCCAGCACGCCGATCGCCGCGACGAACACGCCGGCCGCCGCATAGCTGCATGCGAGCACGCGATGCGGATCGAAGCGGTCCATCAGCCAGCCAAGCACGATCGCGCCGAGCGTGCCGCCGACCTGGAACATCGCGGTCACGCGCGCGGCCGTCTGCAGCGTCGCGCCGGTCGTGCGCAACAGCGTCGGCAGCCAGCTCGACAGCAGGTAGATGACGAGCAGGCTCATGAAGAACGTGAGCCACAGCAGCAGCGTGCCGCGCAGCAGGTCCGCGCCGAACAGCCGGCCAAGCGGCGAACCGGCCGGCTTGCCGCGCGGTGCGATGAACGACGCGTGTGCGAGGTGCGGGTCCGGTGCGATCCGCGCAAGCATCGCGACGATCCGCTCGCGCGCCGCGCCGGTGTTGACGAGGTAGCGCACCGATTCCGGCAACCGCCACGCGAGCACCGGCAGGAGCAGCAGCGGCGCGGCACCGCCGACGACGAGCACCGCGCGCCAGCCGTCGCGTTCGATCAGCGACGCGGCCGCGAGCCCGCCGAGCGCGGAGCCGATCGTGAAGCCGCAGAACATCGTCGTCACCAGCAGCGAGCGCCGCCGCGCGGGGCAATACTCGGACGTGAGCGTGATCGCGTTCGGCATCGCGCCGCCGAGCCCGAGGCCCGTCACGAAGCGCCATGCGATCAGTTCGGCCGGGCCGCCCGCGCTCGCCGACGCGGCGCTCGCGATGCCGAAGCATGCGACACAGGCGAGCAGCAGGCGCTTGCGGCCGAACCGGTCGCCGAACGGCCCGAACACGAGCGCGCCGGCCATCAGCCCGGCGAGCCCGGCACCGAACACCGGCGCGAGCTGCGCGGGCGACAGGCCCCATTCCGCGCGTATGACGGGGGCGATGAACCCGATCGATGCCGTGTCGAAACCGTCGATCGCGACGATCAGGAAGCACAACACGACGATCGCGGCCTGAAACGGCGCAACGCGATGCCGGTCGATCCATTCGCTGACGTCGATGGACAGCGTATCGGCCATGATGATGTCTCCTCCATGAAGGCGGTCGCGCGCGATGTCGTTGGAATGCGCGCCGCCGGACTCGGGCTGAAGCGCGTCAGGCGACGGTCTTCAGGCAATCCTCCGCACGCCAGCCGTGCAGCCAGTCGAGCGCATCGTAGAACTGCGCCTGCGTGCGTCCGACCCACAGCGCGTTGCGCACCTGCCGCTCGACGCCCTTCGCGTGATAGATCCGCCCCATCTCGCGCGCCGAATACAGCACGCGCGCGGTGCGCGGAATCCGCACGCGCTCATACAGCGCGAACGCGGCCTCGAAGTCGCCGTCGGTCTGCGCGACGGCCGCGCCGAGCGTCACCGCATCCTCGAGCGCCTGGCACGCGCCCTGCGCGATGTATTGCGTCATCGGATGCGCGGCGTCGCCGAGCACCGTCGCGCGGCCTGCGCTCCAGCGCTCGACCGGGTCGCGGTCGGCGGTCGCCCAGCGCTTCCACGACGTCGGCCGGTCGAGCATCTGTTTCGGCAGCGGATGGATGCCGTCGAAGTACGACAGCACTTCCTCCTTGCTGCCGTCGCGCACGCCCCAGGTTTCCTGCTCGCGGCTGTGGAACGTGACGACGAGGTTGTACTGCCGTCCGCCGCGCAGCGGATAGTGGACGAGATGGCAATGCGGGCCGGCCCAGACGACCGGCGCGTTGATCTGCAGATCCTTCGGCATGTTGTCGACGTCGACGACCGCGCGGTACACGACGTGCCCCGTCACGCGATGCGCGTCGCCGATAAACGCCTGCCGGATCGCGGACTTCACGCCATCGCAACCGATCACCGCGTCGGCACGATAACGCTCGCCGTGCTGATCGATCACGGTCACGCCGTGGTCGTCCTGCTCGAACCCGCACACCTGCGTGCTGGTCCGGAATTCGATCAGCGGATGATCCTTGACCGCCTCGTAGATCGACAGGTGGATGTCCGCGCGATGGATCACCGCATACGGGTTGCCGAAGCGTTCGCGATACGCGGCGCCCGTATCGATGCGCGCGACTTCCCGCGCATCGACCGCATCCATCAGTTGCAGCCGGTCGGTGAACACCGCGCGGCCGCGTGCGGCCTCGCCGACGCCCAGCGCATCGAGCGCGTTGAACGCGTTCGCGGCGAGCTGGATGCCCGCGCCGATCTCGCCGATGTGCGCGGCCTGTTCGAGCAGCTTCACGCGAATGCCCTGGCGCGCGAGCGCCAGTGCCGTCGCGAGTCCGCCGATGCCGCCGCCGATCACGAGTACGCGTCGGCCTGTGTTGTTTGTCTCGCCCATGTCTGTCTCCTGCTTCGTGTTACGCGACGTAGTCCGGTTGCCGCTGCGGCTGCGCCGCGTCGAACGCCGGCTCGCGCCGAGCGTGTTCATACACCGCGAGGCTGCGCGGACAGGCGCTCAGGTCGCAATCCATCCGCAGCGCGTTCGCGACCTGCGGCACGAGGCACACGTCGGCGAGCGTCGGCGCATCGCCGAAACACCACGGGCCGGTGTCCGCGCGCGCGAGCAGGCGCTCGACGCCGGCCATGCCTTCCGCGACCCAGTGCCGGTACCACGCACTCTTCTGCTGCGGCGTGACCTGCAGTTCGCTGTCGAGGTAGCGCAACACCCGCAGGTTATTGATCGGGTGGATGTCGCATGCGATCAGCGTCGCGAGTTCCAGCACACGCGCGCGCTGCCGCGGCTCCAGCGGAATCAGCCGCGGCACCGGATGCATCTGGTCGAGGTAGTCGATGATCGCGAGCGACTGGCCGAGACGGAAATCGCCGTCGACCAGCGCCGGCACCGACGCCGACGGATTCACCCGCGCGACGTAGCCGGCCTCGCGGTGCTCGCCCGTACGGATGTTCACGGGCAGCGTGTCGTACGGCAGTCCTTTCAGCGCGAGCGCGATGCGCACCCGATAGGATGTCGAACTGTTGAAGAAGCTATGCAGTTGCACGATATGACCTTTCGAGGAAAGCGAGGCGCGCGCGTCAGACCACGCGCACGGTCAGTTCGCCGAGACGCTCGACGCCGACCTGCATCACGTCGCCCTTGACCACCGCGCCGACGCCTTCCGGCGTGCCGGTGAAGATCACGTCGCCCGGTTCCAGGCGGAAGAACTTCGACAGGTCGGCCACCGTTTCCGCGACCGACCAGATCAGGTGCGACACGTCGCTCTTCTGCTTGGTCGCGCCGTTGACGGTCAGCCACAGGCCGGCCTGCTCGAAATGACCGGCTTCGCTCGCCGGATGCACGGGGCCGATCGGCGCGGAACGGTCGAACGCCTTGCCGATTTCCCACGGCCGGCCCATCTCGCGCATCTTCATCTGCAGGTCGCGGCGCGTCATGTCGAGACCGACCGCATAGCCCCACACGTGCTCGAGCGCGCGCTCGAGCGGAATGTCGGACCCGCCCTTGCCGATCACCGCGACGAGCTCGGCTTCGTAGTGGTAGTTCTGCGTCTGCGACGGATACGCGAGATCGAGCGTTTCGCCGTACGCGACCGGCACGATCGAATCGGCCGGCTTGCAGAAGAAGAACGGCGGTTCGCGATCGGGATCGAAGCCCATTTCGCGCGCATGGGCCGCGTAGTTGCGGCCGACGCAGTACACGCGGCGCACCGCGAAGCAGGCGTCGCTACCGGCGACGGGAAGCGCCACCGGCGCTTCGGGCGGGAAAACGTAAGTCATGAACGGCTCCAGCGTGAGCATGAAAGAAGGACTGCGCGCCGCGTCGGCGACGCACCGGACGAATCGGGGAAATCGGGGAAATCGGGGCAATCGGCGGTGTCAGTCGCGCGCTTCGCGCAGCAGGTTCAGCGCGGACAGCACCGGCCGGTCGGAATAGCTGAACAGCACGCTGTCGGACGACGCCGACAGCCGCACCGGCGCCCACGACGGCGCGACGAAGATGTCGTGCGGCTCGAACGCGAACGCGTCGCCGCCGATGTGCGCCGTGCCGCTGCCTTCGACGACGCAGTAGATCGTCGCGTCGGTGCTGCGATACGTGCGGCCGTCGAAGCCGGCGGGCAGGAACTGCATGAAGGTCGCGATGGTCGGCATCGGCCAGCCGCCCGTCGCGGGGTTCACGTAGCGCAGCTTCACGCCGTCCCACGCGTCGAGCTCGCCGTTGCGGTACAGCGCGTCGAGCGCCTCGCGGGTGCGCGCATACGGATAGCTGAACACCGGCGACGTCGGGTCGCCGACGCGATGCCGCACCGGCACCATGTTGTGACCGAAGCGCGCGAAGCTGTCGCCTTCCGCGCGGCTGACGGGCTGCTCGGCTTCCGGATAGTTCTCCGCGAAGCCCGCGTCGAGGTTCGCGACCAGCGGAATGTCGAGCCCGTCGAGCCATACGACCGGCTCTCCGCCGTCTTCCAGCGACGGGTTGCCGTGGTCGTGCCACGCCCACGACGGCGTGATGATGAAGTCGCCCGGATGCATCGTCGTGCGCTCGCCGTTCACCGCGGTCCATGCGCCCTTGCCTTCGACGATGAAGCGCAGCGCCGACTGCGTGTGCCGGTGGCTCGGCGCGATCTCGCCGGGCAGGATCAGCTGCAGGCCTGCGTACAGGGTCGGCGTCATGCTCGACTTGCCGGGCAGCCCCGGGTTCTCCAGCACCAGCACGCGGCGCACGGCTTCTTCCGCGCTGATCACGCCACCGGCCTGCATCACCAGGTCGCGCACCTGTGCGTACTTCCAGATCGCGGCCTGCGCGGCCGGCTGCGGCGTCTTCGGCACGAGGTTGTGCAGCGATTCCCACAGCGGCGCGAGGCGCTGCTCGGCGATCCGGGCGTAGTAGTCGGCGCGCGAGGTATCCGGGTGTCGGCGGGTCATGATGTCTCCTTGGGGCGGCCGATCGCGGTCGGCGCTGTGTCGGGTCGGGGACCGCGTGCCGCAGTCCGTTAGCGCATTTATAGGCGACGCAGACATACCCGGTAAAATGGTGAAATCATCTAATCCATATAATTCTGGATATACCTTTCGACACGGAGCATGCGATGGACTGGACCCACCGGCTGCGATTGCGGCACCTGCAGGTCCTGCTGAGCCTGGCCAGCACGGGCAACCTGAGCCAGTCGGCGGCTGCGCTCGCGACCACCCAGCCGGCGCTGTCGAAATGGCTGAAGGAACTCGAAGAGGATGTCGGGCTGCCGCTGTTCGAGCGGCACGCCCGCGGCTTGCGGCCGACCGCCTACGGAGACGCGCTGATCGAGCATGCACGCCGCGTCGAGGCGCAGCTCGACGTCGCGCGTGACGACATGGCCGCGCTGCGCGAAGGCGGCAGCGGCCTGGTCACGATCGGCACGTCGGGCGTCGCGGCCGCCGATACGGTGCCGCTCGCGGTGTCGCAGTTGCTGAAGCGGATGCCGCGCGCGCAGGTGCGGCTCGCGGAGAGCACGATGAACCAGCTGATGCCGCAGCTCGCGCGCGGCGAGCTGGACATCGTCGTCGGCCGTTCCGGCTCAGCGTCCGTCGATCCGCACCTGCATGCCGAAGCGCTGTACGTCGATCCGGTGGTGTTCGTCGCGCGGCCCGATCACCCGCTCGTCGGCGCGGCATCCGTCGGTTGGGACGAGGTGCTGGGCTACTCATGGATCGTCTGGCCGTCCGGCACGCCCGTGCACAACGCGCTGCAGGTCGCGCTGACGGCCGCCGGCCGCGTGCAGCCGCCGCACTGCGTCGAATCGAATTCGTCGATCCTGAACCTCACGCTGCTGAACAACACCGACCTGCTCGGCGTCGCGTCGCATCGTGCCGCGCGGCGTTTCGAGCAATTGAACGCGATCCGCATCCTGCCGATGCGGCTCGAGGGCCAGGGTGCGGTGTCGATCTACTGGCATCCGGACAGCGCGAATCGCGCGGCCGTGGCGGCCGCGATCGAGTGCCTGCGTGCCTGTGCGGCGCCGCAGGTGGGCGGATGGGAGAAAGTGAAGGTGGAATGAGCGGCGAAGCGGCCCGGCGCGAACCGCGCCGCTTCACCGTGGCGAGTCAGGCGCCGTCGCAGGACGCCGTGTCGTCCAGCATCAGCGTGCCGACCCGCGCGGGCACGAGCGGCGTGCGCGGCACCGGCGGCGTCCAGCCGAACAGCGCCTGCGCGGCCGCGCCGCACACGCGGCCCTGGCATGCACCCATCCCGCAGCGTGTCTGCAGCTTCGCGGCCGTCCAGCCCGGCGCCGGCGCGACCGCGTCGAAACGCACGTCCTCGCAACGGCACAGCAGCGTATCGGGCCGCGCGAGCCGGCGGATCGGCTCGCGAATCGCGAAGCGTTCGCGCACCGCATCCGCGAACGCCTGCCAGTGCGCGCGCTGCGCCACCAGCGCGGCCAGCGGCGCCGTCTGCCCGGTGGCCGCGTAGCCGGCGATCTCGCCTTCGACCATCGCCAGTTCGCTGCCGCCGACACCCGTGCACTCGCCCGCCGCGAAACAGCCGTCGCGGCTCGTGCGCTGGTGTGCGTCGACCACGACCGCGCCGTTCTCGATCCGGCAGCCGAGGTGGCTCGGCAGCACGGTGTTCGGCACGAGACCGAAGCCGCACGCGAGCCGGTCGCAGTCGACCTCGAACTCGCGTTCGCCCTGCCGGATCCGCACGCGTTCGAGCCGCGTGTCGCCGAATGCTTCGACGACGTATGCATTGGGCCGGTAGGCGGCCGTGACGAGCTTCGTGGCCTGCGCGAGTTTCGACGGCCAGCGCCACAGCCCCACGCCAAAGCCGGCCACATCGCTCCACGCCGCCTGTTCGAGCACATGCGACACCTGCGCGCCGGCCTGACGGGCCGTCGCCGCGCTCGCGAGCAGCAGCGGGCCGCTGCCGGCGATCACGGTGCGCTGCCCGCGCACGTCGAGGCCGTACTTGATCAGCGCCTGCAGGCCACCCGCGCCGGTCACGCCCGGCAGCGTCCAGCCCGGGAACGGCAGCAGCAACTCGCGCGCGCCGCAGCACACGATCAGCGTGCGGAATTCGAGCAGGAAGCCGCGCTCGTCGTCCTCGAGCAGCAGCGTGCCCGGCTGCGTTTCGGCGACGATGCGCGTGGCCGCGAGATGCGTGACGTTCGGCTGACGCAGCACGGCGAGGCGCTCCGCCGCGGCTGGCACCGGCGTCGCGGCGGCCGCCTGGCGCCAGATCTGCCCGCCCGCGCGCGGGTTGTCGTCGACGATCGCGACCGTCGCACCGCTTCGTGCGGCGGCCCGCGCGGCCGACAGCCCGGCCGGGCCCGCGCCGACGATCGCGACGTCGACGCTCAGTCGTTCCTGTTTCATCGCGTACGCTCCACCCGCATCCCGTCGCGGCACAGCGTCTGGCAGGCCAGACGGCGGCGGCCGTCGATCGTCATCCTGCACTCCTGGCAGATGCCCATACCGCAAAACGGCGCGCGCGCCGCACCCGTGCACGACACGCGCGTCGTGTCGTCGCCGCTCGCCGAGATGGCGGCCGCGACGGTCGCACCGTCGGCCACCGTCAGCGCGCGGCCGTCCAGATGAATGATCATGTCAGCCTCCGCCGGGCCGCCCCAAGGGGGCTGACCGCCCCCGCGGGGGGCAGCGAACGAAGTGAGCGTGGGGGTCGTTTCATATCAGCCTCCGCCGGGCCGCCCCAAGGAGGCTGACCGCCCCCGCGGGGGGCAGCGAACGAAGTGCGCGTGGGGGTCGTTTCATGTCAGCGCTCCAGCTACGGGGGACGTCGTCAGGAAACGTCCCGGCAAATACGGTTCGATGTCGATGGGCGGCCGTTCGCCGTTCATCAATGCGGCGACGAGCCGCGCACTGCCCGGTGCGGTCGTCACGCCGAGCCCTTCGTGCCCGACCGCGAGCCACACGCCCGGCCGCGCCGGATGTTCGCCGAGCAGCGGCAGACCGTCGGGGCTCGCGGAACGGAAGCCCGTCCACGCGCGAATCCCGTTCAGGTCGGCCAGGTCCGGCAGGTAGCCGGCCGCGCGGCGCAGCATGCGCGCGAGGACCGGCGGCTCGATGCGCGCGTCCTCGGTGTCGAACTGGCGCGACGAGCCGATCAGCAGCTGGCCGGTCGGCCGCGGCTGCACGTTGAACGCGACCGACGTGCCGTCGCTCGCATGCGCGCTCGCCGCATAGCCCAGCTCGACGAGTTGGTGCGACACCTGGCCCGGATAGCGGTCGGTGATCAGCAGATGGCCCTTCTTCGGGCGCAGCGGCAACTCGGGCAACAGCGTGCGCGCGGCGACGCCGTTCGCGACGACGACGCGTTCCGCACGCAGCGTGTCGCCGCTCGCGAGCGTCACGCTCGGGCCGTCGACCGCCACCGCGCGATCGCGCCGCAACGTGATGCCCGGCGCGCGCTGCAACAGCCAGCTCGCGGCGACGGGCGCATAGAGAATCGCGTCGCCGGGAATCTTCAGCGCGCCGCCGAGGCCGGCACGCAGCATCGGCTCGAGTTGCGCGAGCGTCGCCGCGTCGATCAGCTCGCCCGCCACGCCATGCGCGGCGAGGGTCGCCTGCTTGGTGCGCGCGAGATCCCTCTCGTGCGCATCGGCCGCGAGCCACAGCGTGCCGCAGTTGCGGTACGCGCAGCCTTCCGGCATCTCGCCGGCGAGCGCGCGCCACAGTTCGATCGAGTAATGGCTCAGCGCGAGCTCGGCCGCGTTGTCGTCCATCGCGACGAGGTGCCCCATGCCGGCGCCGGTTGCCCCGCCGCTCGCGTCGTCGACGACGAGCACGCGCAGCCCGCGCTGCGCGAGTTCATGCGCACACGCCGCGCCGACGATGCCGGCGCCGATCACGACGACGTCGGTCCGGGTCTCGCTCACGACACGATGCCCCAGCCGAACGGATCGTCTTCCTCGATCAGCAGCGTCGCCTCCGCGCTCAGGTGCGCGCTGCCGCGGATCGTCGGCACGATGCCGCCGTCGGCCGCCGCATAGCTCGCCTGGAACACGCTGCCGATCACGCTCGCCTGCCGCCACACGACGCCCGGTTCGAGCTTGCCGTCGGCCGCGAGGCACGCGAGCTTCGCGCTCGTGCCGGTGCCGCACGGCGAACGGTCGTACGCATGGCCCGGGCACAGCACGAAGCTGCGGCTGTCGTGCTCGGGATCGTCCGCGAACAGTTCGATATGGTCGATCTCGCCGCCGTTCGCGCCGGTGATGCCCGCGCGCTCGAGCCCGGCGCGCACCGCAGACGAATACGCGGTCAGCGCCGCGACGTTGTCGCCGGCCACGCGCTGGCCGTGATCGCTGATCAGGAAGAACCAGTTGCCGCCCCACGCGATGTCGCCCTTCACGGGGCCGTAACCCGGCACGTCGACGGCGACAGCCTTCGCATGACGGTACGCGAGCACGTTGCGCACGCTGACCGACAGGTCGTCATGCAGCGTTGCCTCGACGGTGCCGACCGGCGTTTCGATCCGGTGCACGCCCGGCTCGATGCGGCCCATGTGATGCAGCGTGCGCACGACGCCGATCGTGCCGTGCCCGCACATCCCGAGGTAACCGCTGTTGTTGAAGAAGATCACGCCGGCCGCCGCCTCCGGCGACACGGGTTCGCACAGCAGCGCGCCGACCAGCACATCGCTGCCGCGCGGCTCGAGAATGCACGCGGTGCGATAGCGATCATGCTCGCGCGCGAGCACGTCGCGGCGCTCGGCCATCGTGCCGTTGCCGAGCGAGGGGAAACCGGACACGACGAGCCGCGTGGGTTCGCCGCCCGTGTGCGAATCGATGATCTGGATGCGCTTCATCATGAGCCGTCCGAAGTGGGGAAAGGAGCATAGCTTCCTCCGTCACGCGTCCGTCCGCTTGTGGCTTTTCGATGAGGACGGCGACGAAATCGGCATAGTGCGGAGCGCCGTTCGCGGCCCCTCCGGCCACTGTGCCGATTTCGTCATTTTGCTCCGCGATACGACTCAAGCGTGATGGGTGTTTGCACGGCGATACTGGTTGCACGTCGACGCGCCTGTCGCCGACCGATACGAAGCAGGAGATTGCAGTGAGCCGAAACGCCATCCAGCGGACCGGAATTTTCCCCGCCATCAGCAACCGGTTCGCACCGGGCGCTTCCATCGCTTTCGACGCCGCGCACCGCGCCGAACAGAACCGGGCGAACCGCCGACCGCGCTGACCGATTTCCCCCCGGCGGTGCAACGGCCTCCCCCCCGTCGCATCGCCACTTCCGGTCCGGCATGGCCCGCACGGGCCGTTCGCTGCGGCGCCAACCCGCGCCGCGCACGAACGGTCCCCGGCCCGCCCCGGTCGTTCGAACCGGTCGCATGCCGGCCGGCAGGTGTGCGCCGCTGCTCCGTCGGAGCGCGGCGCAAGCCACACCTGCCCCGATATTTCCCAGGAGACAAACCCATGCCAGGCCAAGGCAACACACACCCGTCCGTCCCGCTTTCCCGTTCCGTGCCCGCCGACGGCGGTCACGGCAAGTTCAAGAAGCAACTGTCGCTGACCGACCTGACATTCATCGGCCTCGGTGCGATTTTCGGTTCGGGGTGGCTGTTCGCCGCGAGTCACGTGTCGACGATCGCCGGCCCGGCCGGCATCTTCTCGTGGCTGCTCGGCGGCTTCGCGGTGCTGCTGCTCGGCATCGTCTACTGCGAGCTCGGCGCCGCGCTGCCGCGCGCGGGCGGTGTGGTCCGCTACCCGGTGTTCTCGCACGGCCCGCTGCTCGGCTACCTGATGGGCTTCATCACGCTGATCGCGTTCTCGAGCCTGATCGCGATCGAAGTGGTCGCCGCGCGCCAGTATGCGGCCGCGTGGTTCCCCGGCCTCACGAAAGCCGGATCGAGCGACCCGACGACGCTCGGCTGGCTTCTGCAGGCCGCGCTGCTGTGCTTCTTCTTTTACCTGAACTATTCGAGCGTGAAGACGTTCGCGAAGGCGAACAACATCATCAGCATCTTCAAGTTCATCGTGCCGCTGTCGGTGATCGCGGTGCTGTTCACGTTCTTCAAGCCCGCCAACCTGACCCTGCACGGCTTCGCGCCGTTCGGCATGCCGGGCATCGAGATGGCCGTGTCGGCCGGCGGCATCATCTTCGCGTACCTGGGCCTCACGCCGATCGTGTCGGTCGCGAGCGAAGTGCGCAATCCGCAGCGCACGATCCCGATCGCGCTGATCCTGTCGATCCTGCTGTCCACGCTGATCTACGTGCTGCTGCAGCTCGCGTTCATCGGCAGCATTCCGACCGACATGCTCGCCGCCGGCTGGCATGACGTCAGCAAGGCCTTCTCGCTGCCGTACCGCGACATCGCGCTCGCGCTCGGCGTGGGCTGGCTCGCGGTGATGGTGGTGGCCGACGCGATGATCTCGCCGAGCGGCTGCGGCAACATCTACATGAACGCGACGCCGCGCGTCGTGTACGGCTGGGCGAAGACGGGCACGTTCTTCAAGGTGTTCACGCGCGTCGACGAAGCATCCGGCATCCCGCGTGCGGGCCTGTGGCTCACGTTCGGCCTCGCGATCTTCTGGACCATGCCGTTCCCGTCGTGGGAAGCGCTGATCAACATCGTGTCGGCCGCGCTCGTGCTGAGCTATGCGGTCGCGCCCGTGTCGGTCGCCGCGCTGCGCCGCACCGCACCCGACCTGCCGCGACCGTTCCGCGCGGTGGCGTTCGGCATCACCGGCCCCGCGTCGTTCGTGATCGCCGCGCTGATCGTCTACTGGTCGGGCTGGAGCACGGTGTCCTGGCTGCTCGGCCTGCAGATCGTGATGTTCGTGATCTATCTCGCATGCCGCCGCTGGGTGCCGACCGCGCACCTGAGCCTCGCCGAGCAGGTCCGTTCGTCCGCGTGGCTGATCGCGTTCTACGCGGCCATGATCGTGCTGTCGTACTTCGGCGGCTTCGGCGGCACGGGCCAGCTCGCGCACCCGTACGACACGGTCGTCGTCGCGGCCGTCGCGCTCGTCATCTTCTACTGGGGCGCCAACACCGGCATCCGGTCCGACAAGCTGCAGCTCGAAGACGACGAAGACTGACGCACCCGCTTTCCCCTTTCCACTCCGGCCGGGCGCACCACGCCCGGCCCCGCATTTTCCGAGGAAGAACCATGCAACTCACAGGTCAGCTCCTGATCGGCCAGTCGGCCATCGCCGGACAGAACGGCACCCTTCACGCGATCGCCGCCGCGACCGGCGAACCGCTCGAACCCGCATTCGGCGGCGCGAACCTGCACGACCTGGAGACGGCCTGCGCGCTTGCCGACGAAGCATTCGACACGTACCGCGAAACGAGCCCCGAGCAACGCGCCGCGTTTCTCGACGCGATCGGCCGCAACATCATGGCGCTCGGCGACGACCTGATCGAACGCTGCGTCACCGAAACCGGCCTGCCGCGCGCACGCATCGAAGGCGAACGCGGCCGCACGGTCGGCCAGCTCGCGCTGTTCGCGTCGCTGGTGCGCGACGGCGCTTACGTCGATGCGCGCATCGATCCGGCGCGCCCGGACCGCAAGCCGCTGCCGCGCGTCGACCTGCGCCTGCGCAACGTCGCGATCGGACCGGTCGCCGTGTTCGGCGCGTCGAACTTCCCGCTCGCGTTCTCGGTCGCGGGCGGCGATACGGCATCGGCACTCGCGGCCGGCTGCCCGGTGATCGTCAAGGCGCACTCCGCGCACCCGGGCACGTCCGAACTCGTCGGCCGCGCGATCCAGCAGGCCGTGCGCGAATGCGGGCTGCCGGCCGGCGTATTCTCGCTGCTGTTCGACGCATCGCGTGAAATCGGCCAGGCGCTCGTCGCCGATCCGCGCATCAAGGCGGTCGGTTTCACCGGCTCGCGCCGCGGCGGCGTCGCGCTGATGAACATCGCGGCCGCGCGCCACGAGCCGATTCCGGTCTATGCGGAGATGAGCTCGATCAACCCGGTGCTGTTGTTCCCGGCCGCACTCGACGCGCGCCACGACGCGATCGCGCCGCAGTTCGTCGGATCGCTCGCCCTCGGCGCCGGCCAGTTCTGCACGAACCCGGGCCTCGTGCTCGCGGTCGACGGCCCCGCGCTGCGCGCGTTCGAAGCCGCGGCGGCCACCGCCGTGCAGGCAACCGCCGCGCAAACGATGCTGACGCCGCACATCCACGCGAGCTATGCACAAGGCGTGGCCGCCCTGCGCGCGCACGACGCGGTCGAGTTGCTGGCGCAAGGTGTGGAAGGCGGCCGCTACCAGGCACGCGCCGCGCTGTTCGCGACGTCGGCGGACGCGTTCATCGCCCACCCCGAACTGCGTGACGAAGTGTTCGGCCCCGCGTCGCTGATCGTGCGCTGCCCGGATGCCGACACGCTGCATCGCGTGCTGAAGTCGCTCGAAGGCCAGCTGACGATCGCCGCGCATCTCGCCGACGGCGACGCCGCGCTGTTCGCCACGCTGCGCCCGACGCTCGAGCGCAAGGCCGGCCGCATTCTCGTCAACGGCTTCGGCACGGGCGTCGAGGTCGGTCATGCGATGGTGCACGGCGGCCCGTTCCCGGCCACGTCCGACACGCGCACGACGTCGGTCGGCGCACGCGCGATCGAGCGTTTCCTGCGACCCGTGTCGTACCAGGACGTGCCGGACGCGCTGCTGCCCGACGCCATCCGCAACGGCAACCCGCTGAACGTGCCGCAACGCATCGACGGCGCGCCCGCGCCGCGGGAAGCGCGCGATGTCTGAGCCGCTCGCCGATATCGTCCTGTCGCTCGATGAGGTGCACGCACTCGCGCTGCGGGTGCTGACGCACCACGGGATGTCCGATGCGCACGCGCGGGCGATCGCGAACGTGATCACGCAGGGCCAGCGCGACGAGTGCCACTCGCACGGCATGTACCGGCTGCTCGTGTGCGTGCGCTCGCTGAAGAAGGGCAAGGTCGACCCGCAGGCCGTGCCGACGCTGCGCCGGCTGTCGTCGTCGATCGTCGCGGTCGACGCGCATCGCGGCTTCTCGCTGCTGAGCTTCGAAACCGGCCTCCCCGTGCTCGTCGAGATGGCGAAGCAGCACGGGATCGCCGCGATGGCGATCAACCACTGCTACCACTTCTCGGCGCTGTGGCCCGAGGTCGAGGCGATCGCCGCCGAGGGGCTCGCCGGCATCGCGATGAACCCGAGCCACAGCTGGGTCGCGCCGGAAGGTGGCCGCGAACCGGTGTTCGGCACCAACCCGATCGCGTTCGCGTGGCCGCGCCCGGACGGCGTGCCGTTCGTGTTCGATTTCGCGACCAGCGCGATCGCGCGCGGCGACATCGAGCTGCACGCGAAACAGGGCAAGGCGATCCCGCCGCACTGGGCGATCGATGCCGACGGCCAGCCGACCACCGATCCGAAAGCCGCGCTGCAGGGTGCGATGCGGACCTTCGGCGGCCACAAGGGTTCGGCGCTCGCGGCGATGGTCGAGCTGCTCGGCGGCGCGCTGATCGGCGACATGACGAGCCAGGAATCGATGGATTTCGACGAAGGCGTCGGCGCGACGCCGTGCCATGGCGAACTCGTGATCGCGTTCGACCCGAAGGTGTTCCTCGGCGACGATCTCGACGCGGGCCTCGCGCGCGGCGAGCGGATGTTCGCGTCGATCACCGGGCAAGGCGCGCGGCTGCCGTCGCAGCGGCGCTTCGACGCGCGCGCGCGCAGCAGCGCGCACGGCGTGCGGATTCCGAAGGCGCTGTACGACGAAATCCTGGCGCTGCTCGACTGACGCGCGATCGCGGGACGCGGCTTCATCGCCGGCAGGACTGACGATGAAGCCGCCGCCCGGTGCGGCCGGCGCTGGCCTCCACGCGCCCTGCCCGGCGCACCGCCCGCCCCCGCGGGCGCCGCACGCCCGGCGGCTGTGGGATAATCGTCGGGTTTGCCCAGGGCGCAGCTCAAGAGGTTGTTCGCACGGGCGCGCGAGAGGCCTTTATTCCCGTGCCTCCACCCTTTTCCGCGATATTTCTTCAGCCATCACCATGCCCACATACCGTTCCAAAACCTCCACCGCCGGCCGCAACATGGCAGGTGCGCGCTCGCTGTGGCGCGCCACCGGCATGAAAGACGACGATTTCTCGAAGCCGATCATCGCCGTCGTCAACTCGTTCACGCAGTTCGTGCCCGGGCACGTGCACCTGAAGGATCTCGGCCAGCTCGTCGCGCGCGAGATCGAGGCCGCCGGCGGCGTCGCGAAGGAATTCAACACGATCGCCGTCGACGACGGCATCGCGATGGGCCATGACGGCATGCTCTACTCGCTGCCGAGCCGCGACATCATCGCCGACTCGGTCGAATACATGGTGAACGCGCACTGCGCGGACGCGATGGTGTGCATCTCGAACTGCGACAAGATCACGCCGGGGATGCTGATGGCCGCGATGCGCCTCGACATCCCGGTGATCTTCGTGTCGGGCGGCCCGATGGAAGCCGGCAAGACGCGTCTCGCGAACCCGGTCACCAAGACCGTCGAACTGAAGAAGCTCGACCTCGTCGACGCGATGGTGATCGCGGCCGACCAGTCGTATTCGGATGCCGACGTCGCCGAAGTCGAACGCTCGGCGTGCCCGACCTGCGGTTCGTGCTCGGGCATGTTCACCGCGAACTCGATGAACTGCCTGACCGAAGCGCTCGGCCTGTCGCTGCCCGGCAACGGCACGGTCGTCGCGACGCACGCCGATCGCGAGCAACTGTTCAAGCGCGCCGGCCGCCGCATCGTCGAGCTGACCCGCCAGCACTACGAGCAGGACGACATGCGCGTGCTGCCGCGCTCGGTCGGCTTCAAGGCGTTCGAGAACGCGATGACGCTCGACATCGCGATGGGCGGTTCGACCAACACGATCCTGCACCTGCTGGCGATCGCGCGGGAAGCCGGCATCGACTTCACGATGAAGGACATCGATCGCCTGTCGCGCATCGTGCCGCAGCTGTGCAAGGTCGCGCCGAACACGAACAAGTACCACATCGAGGACGTGCACCGCGCGGGCGGCATCATGGCGATCCTCGGCGAGCTCGACCGCGCCGGCAAGCTGCACACCGACGTGCCGACCGTGCATGCGCCGACGCTGAAGGATGCGCTCGACCAGTGGGACATCGTCCGAACGGAAGACGAAGCGGTCCGCAGGTTCTACCTGGCCGGCCCGGCCGGGGTCCCGACGCAGGTTGCGTTCAGCCAGGACACGCGCTGGCCGAGCCTCGACCTCGACCGCGCCGAAGGCTGCATCCGCTCGTACGAGCACGCGTTCTCGAAGGAAGGCGGCCTGGCCGTGCTGACCGGCAACATCGCGCTCGACGGTTGCGTGGTGAAGACGGCCGGCGTCGATGAAAGCATCCTCGTGTTCGAGGGCTCGGCGCATGTGACCGAGTCGCAGGACGAAGCGGTGGAGAACATCCTGAACGACAAGGTCAAGGCCGGCGACGTGGTGATCGTGCGCTACGAAGGCCCGAAGGGCGGCCCCGGCATGCAGGAAATGCTGTATCCGACCAGCTACATCAAGTCGAAGGGCCTCGGCAAGGCATGCGCGCTGCTGACGGACGGCCGCTTCTCGGGCGGCACGTCGGGCCTGTCGATCGGTCATTGCTCGCCGGAAGCGGCGGCAGGCGGCGCGATCGGCCTCGTGCGCGACGGCGACAAGATCCGCATCGACATCCCGAACCGCACGATCGACGTGCTGGTGTCGGACGAGGAACTCGCCCGCCGCCGCGAAGAGCAGAACGCGAAGGGCTGGAAGCCGGCGCAACCGCGCCCGCGCAAGGTGTCCGCGGCGCTGAGGGCCTATGCGAAGCTGGTGATGTCGGCCGACAAGGGCGCCGTGCGCGACCTGTCGCTGCTCGACGACTGACGCCGGGCGGGCAGTACGACCGGCCCGCCCGCCTTGATCGGAAGCCGCTCTCCGGAGCGGCTTCCGACTGCTGACGAACCCCACGTTTTTCGGAGCGTGGGGTTTCGTTTTTTTCAGGAACAGGCTTGCAGGGGCGCGGTGAGCGAGCCGACCGATTGGTTTTTCGTCCGGCGCCGGCCGAGCGCCGCGACACCGGTGCCGTCAGTCGGTCAACGACGATACTCGTCGCTGCTGCCCCCACCGCCGCCACCGCCGCGGTTCCCGCCGCCGTTTCCACCGCCTTGCGGCCGTGCGCCGCCGTAACCGCCGCCGCCCTGATGCGTCGGCGGCACCATCATCCGGGCCGCGCCACCGCTCGGTGCGGGCTGCTGCTGCTGCGGCGGCGCCGGCTGGCGGGCATTGCCGCCTGCGCCGGGCATCGGCACGGGCGCGGGCGCGGCCTGCGGCGCCGGCGCGCGGTTCGGGCCGTTCCAGCCGCCGCGCGTGGCCGACGGTCGTGCATCATGCTGGGCCGGTGCCGCGGCGCCCGGTGTGCGCTGCATCGGCCCGCCCGGCTGCGGGTGCCCGTAGCCGGGCGGCATCCCGCCGGGGCCGACGCGCGGCTCGGCGCGACGCTCCCAGCGGTCGCGATCGTGAAACCATGGCCGGTGGCGATAGTAGCGATCCCAGTACGCGCCGATCGCGAACCCGGTCACCGGCACGCCGATGATCGCGCCGTACTCGAGCAGCGGCACGTAATTGCCCTGGTACGGATAGTCGAGCTGCTCCGCGTCGATCCAGCCGCGCACGCCCGGCAGCGCGACGTCGCACCACGCGTAGTCGCTGAGGCAGCCGAGCACGTCCAGCGCGGTGCCGGGCGGAACCTCCGCGACGACCGGATAATCGGGTGCCGGCCCCGCATAGATTTCGGCCCCGGAGTTCGTGTAGGCGCTGCTTTGCGCGTCGGCGATGCCCGGTATCGCGGCGATGCCGAACAGGACGACGCACAGACTTCGGATGATCGTGTTGCTCATGTTGCTCTCCCGCGCGGTGCCGCCGCGCGTCGGTCAATGTCGATGGCCCCCGCCCCAATGTCCACCGCCCCAGTGGCCGCCGCCCCACGGACGGTGCCAGTATCCGCCCCGGTAGCCGCCGCCCCAATGCCCCCAGAAGCCGAGGCCGATCGTGACGGGCGGCCCGTACCAGCCCGGGTAGTACGCGGGATAGTAGGCCGGGTAAGGCACATAGGCCGGTGCGGCATAGACGGGAGCCGGCGCGTCGGCGTAATCGTCCGCCGGCGGCGGCACGGCCGGCACCGCGGGGGTCGACGGGACGACCGGCCCGGCATTTGCCGGCGCTACCGGGATCTCGCGCTGCGACATCGTGGCAGGCACGGGTGCGTAATACGGCGCATAGCCGTACGGGTAGGGGCCCGTGTAATAACAACCGCTCAGCGCGAGCATGGCCAGCGCCATGACGGCAAGCCTCGCGGCGGGAATCGGGTTCATTTCATGCTCCGCTGGAATCCGCGCATCGCCGCGTGGCGCGCGCCTGACTCTAGCTTACGTCCCCTGCATATTTCCGCGGGTTTGATCGGTTACTTTTTGTTTCCGGCAACGAATGCAGGGCCGGGACCGCGCGGGCATGTCGCATGCTCGCGCGTCAGCCGCGCCGGCGTTGAAGTTGGCGCAAATGCCCTCACCTTGAATATCGAGTCAGGCTGGCCGGCGCGGACGGGCGTTCGCGGCCCCCGGCGGCCTGAAACCCGCGGGCTTCGGCCCGCCCAGACAGGAACGCGGCTCACGCCGCCATCGACATGACTACGCCGCGCCCCACGCTTCGGGCGGACACGCCCCTCGATCCGATCATCCAGCTGCTGGCGCTTGCCGGCGAACAGGGTTATCTGACGCACGCCGACCTCGTCGACGCGCTGCCGCCGGAAAGCGACAGCCCCGACGCGCTGGACGTCGTGCGCGCCGCGCTCGCGGACATCGGCATCGCCGTGCTCGACGAGCCGGCCGCGCCGGCGCCGTTCGCGGGCGCGGCGCCGGTCGACGTCGATCGCGACGCGCTCGACGAGGGCCGCGCGCTGCTCGGCGATCTCGCCCACGGCACCCGTGCCTCGACCGATCCGCTCGCGCTCTACTTGCGGCGCATCCATGCGGTGCCGCTGCTCAAGCGCGAGGACGAAATCGTGCTTGCCCGCGAGATCGAAACGGGTCGCCATCAGATCCTGCACGCGCTCGCCGGCTGTCCGGCGGCCGTCGAGGCGCTGCTCGCGCGCCATGGCGCAGCAATGGGTGCAACCGGCGCGGCCGCCAACGAAGGCGATGGCGTCGACGACGGCGAAGGCGACACGCCGGCTCCTGCGCACTACGACACGCTGCAGGACGCGGTAGCGGCCGTGCGCGGCGCATTGCACGCGCAGGGCTCCCGCTCGGCCGACTACCGCGACGCGCGCAACCGCCTGGCCGCGCTGCTCGGTTCGCTCGCGTGGGTTGCACCGGCCGTCGACGACGCCAGCCGCGTGTTGCGCGCACTCGCCGCCGCGACGGACGCCACCGCAGGCACCGACGCCGCGTGCTTCGACACGGTCGCGCGGCGTGCGCTCGGCGCCGCGCTGAGCGACGGCCAGCAGAAGGTGCGCGACGGTACGCGCGCGATGCTCGAGGCGAACCTGCGGCTCGTGCTGTCGATCGCGCGCAAGTACATGAACCGCGGCGTCGACCTGCCCGACCTCGTGCAGGACGGCTGCCTCGGCCTGATGCGCGCGATCGAGAAGTTCGAATACCGGCGCGGCTTCAAGTTCTCGACCTACGCGACCTGGTGGATCCGGCAGGCCGTCGCGCGCGCGGTGGCCGACCGCTCACGCACGATCCGCGTGCCCGTGCACGTCGGCGACCAGTACCAGCGCGTGCATCGGCACGCGCTGCGCTTCCGCCAGCGCACGGGCCGGCGTGCGACCCCGGCCGAACTCGCGGCTGAAACCGGGCTCGCCGAGGACAAGCTGCGCGCGGTGCTCGCGCTGCCTGCCGAGCCGTTGTCGCTCGACACGCCGCTGCCCGACGCGGACACCGGCCTCGTCGACCTGATCGAGGACCAGGCGTCGGCGAGCCCGTTCGAGCGGCTGGCGGACACGCGCATGCGCGAATGCGTGACGTCGCTGCTGCGCTCGGTCACGCCGGCCGAGGCCGACGTGCTGCGCCGGCGGTTCGGCCTCGGCGGTGCCGAGCCCGACACCTACGACGCGATCGCGCAGGACGCAGGCATGTCGCGCGAACGCGTGCGGCAGATCGAGAAGCGCGCGCTCGCCGCGCTGCGCACGGCCGCGGAGGCGGAGGGCGCGCAGTCGTTCCTCGACGCGTGACGAATCGCGCGTTCGTGCCGCAGCCCGGCACGAACGCGCGCGGCCCGGTTCCGCCTGTGCAACGTTTGCCATTGACGCACGTCAAGTTTTGTTCGCTGCTTGCCATGACAATATGCTGAAATAAAACGTGGACCGGCGCGTGACCCGCCGTGTCCATTCCGTTTGCACACCTTCGGGCTCCGCACCATGCAAACGACCATCGGCCAGACACACGAGGAAAACCGGCAAATCGCGGCCTGCCTGCGCGAAGCCGCGCAGTTGCTTGCCGACCAGGGGGCGAATCCTTATCGGGTTGCCGCCTACCGCGCGTCGGCCGACACGATCGCGTCGCTCGAAGACGGCATCCGCACACGGTTCGACGCGGGCGGCGTCGATGCGCTCGGTGCACTGCCGGAGATCGGCACGGGCGTCGCTCAGGCGATCGCCGAACTGCTGGTGACCGGACGCTGGCGCCAGCTCGACCGGCTGCGCGGCGACGCGGAGCGCGCGTCCGCATTCGAAGCCGTGCCGGGCATCGGCCGCGCGCTCGCGCTGCGGATTCACGACCAGTTGCACATCGATACGCTCGAGGATCTCGAACGCGCGGCCCGCAGCGGCCAGCTCGAAGCGATCGCGGGCGTCGGCCCGCGTCGCGCGGCCGGCATCCGCACGGCGCTCGACGACGTGCTGAGCCGGCGCCGGCGCTGGCAGGGCCACGCACGCGACGCCGATCTCGGCACGGAGCCGCCGGTCGAACTGCTGCTTTACATCGACCGCCTGTACCGCAACAAGGCCGCCGCCGGCATCCTGCCCACGCTCGTGTCGCGTCGGCTGAACGCGGACGTGAGCGTCCAGCCGCCCGTGATGCACATGACGAAGGGCGGCTGGCATTTCACCGCGCTGTGCCCGTATCCCGTGCGCCCGCAGGAATCCGCCCGCACCGCGGACTGGGTCGCGCTCTACTTCTACGATGCGTTGCAATGCGAGTACCAGAGGACGGTCGTCACCGAAACGCTCGGCTCGCTCGTCGGCAAGCGCATCGTGCGCGGACGCGAGATGGAGTGCCGCGTGTATTACACGGGATGATGCGCGCGGGGCGCTGGCCGCCGCGATACGGCCGCCCTGCCGCCCGCTCGAGCGCCACGTTCCGGCAAACCGAACCGCTTGACCGCTTACGCGCCTTCCGTCTTCGTGCGGCGCACCGGATGACGATGCGCCGCGATACGCAGCAGCTTGCGGAACGACGGACACTCGAGGTGGCTCGGCGCCGGGCACGCGGCCGCATGCCGCAACGCATCGCGCACCGCACCGAGACGGCGGATCGTACGGTCGAGCTCGTCGGCCTTGTCGTCGAGTTTCGCGCGGTCGATCGCGGGCCGGCCGTCCGCGCCGAACATCGCGAGGATGTCGTCGAGCGAAAAGCCCGCCTCGCGGCCGAGCGCGATCAGCGCCAGGCGCTCCAGCACCGACTCGTCGTACTGCCGCCGCAGCCCGTGACGGCCGTTCGGCACGATCAATCCCTTTTCTTCGTAGTAACGCAGCGTCGACGCGGGCAATCCCGAGCGGCGCGCGACATCGGCGATGTCCAGACGGCCCATGCTTGACCTCAAGTGAACTTGAAGTTGCAAGATAGCCGCTCGACTCCTTCGACACAAGCCTGGACCGCCATGACCCCACCGACTCGTCTCGCGTCGCACCGCCCTGCCGCGACCGTTCGCCCCGGAGGCACACGATGACCTCCGCCGACTTCCTGTTGCGCATCCTGCTGATCGGCGCGGGCGCGACGCTCGTGACGGACCTGTGGGCGCTGCTGCGGCGCAAGGTATTCAGGATTCCGTCGCTCGATTACGCGCTGGTCGGCCGCTGGCTCGGCCACATGACGAACGGCCGGTTCCGGCATGCGTCGATCGTCGCCGCGCCGCCCGTGCCGGGCGAACGCGTGGTCGGCTGGATCGCGCATTACGCGATCGGCATCGCGTTCGCGACACTGCCCGTCGCGATCGCGGGAACGGACTGGGTCGGTGCGCCGACGCTCGTGCCCGCGCTCGTCGCGGGCCTCGCGAGCGTCGCCGCGCCGTTCTTCGTGATGCAGCCGGCGTTCGGGTTCGGTATCGCCGCATCGCGCACGCCGCAGCCGGGCGTCGCGCGCCGGCGCAGCATCGTCACGCATCTGGTGTTCGGGATCGGACTCTATCTGACGGCGCTCGGACTCGCGATGCTGGATCGTTAGCGCAGCGCATCGCGACAGCCGGCCGGACCCGCGAAAACCGCGCCGCATTGGGTCACGCCGGACCACGCCGGACCACCCCGCCGTTGCCGCAGCCGCCCCGCTGCTGCCGGTCGATTCAGCGGCACCGAACCGGCGCCCGCGTCATTCGCCGCCGCTGTCGATCAGGTTGTGGCGTACGCGCCCGAGCAGGCGCACGAGCGTGTCGCGCTCGTCGCGCGTGAAGCCGCGCAGCCCGTCGTCGGTGACGGTGTCGCCCACTTCCAGCATCTGCGGAAAGATGTCGCGCGACTTGTCGGTCAGCCGGATCACGAACGCACGGCGATCGTCGTCGTTCGCGATGCGTTCGATCCACCCGCAGCTTTCCATCCGGTCGAGCAGCCGCGTCAGCGAGATCGGCGTGATCTCGAGCCATTCCGCGAGCCTCGCCTGATTCATCTCGCCCTTCCACGTCAGGTACGCGAGCACGCGGCTTTGCGCGCGCGTCAGCCCGATGCGCTTCGCGCGCCGGTCGAACAGGCGTCCCTGCAGGCGGGCCACGTCGGAAATCAGGTAGCCGATCCGGTTCTCGTAAGTCTTGTCCATGCGGCGATTATAGGGGCAGGCCGCGAATCACCCGCGGCTCGGGCCAGGCGATGAGCACAGCTATAATAAGCGTGCTTATAATTCGAGTGATACCGGATCGCCGCCTACGGCGACCGCCCCACGGAGACACCCGCTTGAATCCCCCCGCCGACGCCCCCGCCTCGCCGCCCGCCCTCAATCGGCCGATGCTGACCCTGTCGATCATGCTCGCGACGCTGATCCAGACGCTCGACAGCACGATCGCGAACGTCGCGCTGCCGCACATGCAGGGCGCGCTGTCCGCGTCGCAGGACGAGATCACCTGGGTGCTGACCTCCTACATCGTCGCCGCGGCGATCGCGACGCCGCTCACCGGCTGGCTGTCCGACAGGCTCAGCATGAAACGGCTGCTGACGATCTCGATCGCGGGCTTCACGATCGCGTCCGCGCTGTGCGGGCTGTCCGAGTCGCTCGTGCAGATCGTCGGCGCGCGGCTGCTGCAGGGCGTGTTCGGCGCCGCGCTGGTGCCGCTGTCGCAGTCGATCCTGCTCGACATCAACCCGCGCGAGAAACAGGGCCAGGCGATGGCGATCTGGGGGATGGGCGTGATGGTCGGCCCGATCCTCGGCCCGACGCTCGGCGGCTGGCTCACCGACAGCTACAACTGGCGCTGGGTGTTCTTCATCAACGTGCCGATCGGCGCGTTCGCGCTGGCCGGCGTGCTGACCTTCCTGCCCGCGCGCGCGGCGCGCCCGCACGTGAAATTCGACGCGTTCGGCTTCGCGACGCTCGCGCTCGCGATCGGCGCGTTCCAGGCGATGCTCGACCGCGGCGAACAGCTCGACTGGTTCGGCTCGTACGAAATCCGCATCGAGGCGCTCGTCGCGGCACTGAGCTTCGCGTTCTTCCTCGTGCATACGGCGACCGCCGGCAAGGCATCGTTCTTCAAGTCGGAGCTGCTGCGGGACCCGAATTTCGCGACCGGCACGCTGTTCATCTTCGTCGTCGGCGCGGTGCTGTACGCGACGCGCGCGCTGTTGCCGCCGATGCTGCAGAACCTGATGGGTTACCCCGTCGCGACGACGGGCCTCGTCACCGCGCCGAGCGGCGCGGGCACGATGATCGCGATGCTGTTCGCCGGGCGATTGCTGAAATACGTGGACGCGCGTGCGCTGCTGTTCGCCGGGCTGGCGATTTCCGCGCTCGCGCTGTGGCAGATGATGCAGTACACGATCGTGCTGTCCGAGGCGGACATCGTGTGGCCGGGGGTGGTCCAGGGCTTCGGGCTGGGGCTCGTGTTCGTGCCGCTGAGCGCGCTGTCGTTCTCGACGCTGCAGCCCGAGCTGCGCGCGGACGGCACGGCGACCTACAGCCTGATGCGCAACATCGGCAGCAGTATCGGCATCTCGATCGTGCAGACGCTGATGACGCGCAACACGCAGGTCGCGCATGCCGACCTCGCGACCCACATCACGCCGTTCGACCCGGCGGTGCAGGCGATGGCCGGCAGCCACATCGACATCGCGCTGCTCGACCGTACGATCAACCAGCAGGCCGCGATGATCGCGTACCTGAACGACTTCAAGCTGATGTTCGTCGCGACGCTGCTGATAATCCCGCTGTTGCTGCTGATCCGCCCGTCTCAGAAAACGGCGAGCGTCGACGTCGCGCACGCGGCGATGGATTGACGATGCGACGGGCGCCCGCCCGTCGCAGGCCGAAACGTCAGACCTTCATCGTCCCGGTGCGCACGTAGCGCTCGTGCCACGACAGCGCCTCGGCGAGCAGGTGCGGCGTGTGCTTGCCGAAGCTCTCGCGCGACGCGCGCTCGAAGTAGTCCTCGAGCATCGGCCGGTAGTCGGGATGCGCGCAGGTCGCGATGACCTTGCGCGCACGCTGCTTCGGCGACAGGCCGCGCAGATCGGCGAGCCCCTGCTCGGTGACGACCACCGCGACGTCGTGCTCGGTATGGTCGACGTGGCTCGCCATCGGCACGATCCGCGAGATCGCGCCGCCCTTCGCGGTGCTGGCCGACATGAAGCACGACAGGTAGCCGTTGCGCGCGAAGTCGCCCGAGCCGCCGATGCCGTTCTGGATCTTGGTGCCCATCACGTGCGTCGAGTTCACGTTGCCGTAGATGTCGGCCTCGATCATCCCGTTCATCGCGATGCAGCCGAGGCGGCGCACGAGCTCCGGATGGTTGCTGATCTCCTGCGGACGCAGCAGGATCTTTTCGCGGAACGTCGCGATCTCGTCCGCGAAGCGCTGCACGGCGGCCGGGCTCAGCGACAGCGCCGTGGCCGACGCGAAGCTCAGCGTGCCGTCGTCGAGCAGGTCGAGCATGCCGTCCTGGATCACTTCGGTATACGCGGTCAGGTTCGAGAAGCCGGCCGAGCTGAGTTCCGCAAGCACCGCGTTGGTGATGTTGCCGACGCCCGACTGCAGCGGCAGCAGGTTTTCCGGCAGGCGGCCGCGCTTCACTTCGTGGCGCAGGAAGTCGATCAGTTGCAGCGCGATCTGCTTCGACGTGGCGTCCGGTGCGGAAAACGCGTTGCTGCGGTCCGGCGCGTCGGTCTCGACGATCGCGACGATCTTGTCGGCCGGGCAGCGCAGGTACGGCTCGCCGATCCGGTCGTCGCTTTTCGTCAGCGGAATCGGCTTGCGGTGCGGCGGCAGCGCGGTGCCGTAATAGACGTCGTGCATCCCGTCGAGGCCGAGCGGCTGGCGCGCGTTGACTTCGAGGATCACGTGCTTCGCCTGCTCGAGCCACGTCTTGTTGTTGCCGATCGATGCGGACGGAATCAGCAGCCCGTCCTCGCGAATGCCCGCGACTTCGACGATCGCGACGTCGAGGTCGCCATACAGCCCGAACCATGCGTATTGCGCGACGTGGCTCAGGTGAACGTCCTGGTAGTCGACTTCGCCGTTGTTGATCTTGTCGCGCAGCGTCGGGTCGGACTGGTACGGCAGGCGCATCGAGATGCCGTTGGTGCGGGCCAGCGCGCCGTCGAGTTCCGGCGCGGTCGATGCGCCGGTCAGCACGTTGATCCGGAAGTCCTCGCCGCGCGCGTGGGCCGCGTCGATGTGGGCGGCGAGCGCGGCCGGCACGGCCTTCGGATAGCCGGAGCCGGTGAAGCCGCTCATGGCGACGGTCATGCCGGGACGGATCAGCGCGGCGGCTTCGTCGGCGGTGCGGACGAGCGAACGCAGGGCGGGAGCGAGGATGCGTGAAGAAGACATGGCTGGTTATCTGACGCTTGGGTCTGTCGTTGACGTCGCGGGGGGGTGTCTCCTGAGCGACGCGAAGCCCTTGGGGCCGCGAGGGGCGGCCCGGCACCACGGGCACGGTCGGAGTATCGCAGAGGCCATCGCCGCGAAATGTCCGTTGCATGCAAAAGATACTTGCTGAATGCGCCGGGTATCGCACGGCCGTTCTGTGACAGGCGCGCCAGCGCATCGAATGCACTCGAAAGGTGCGCGAAAGCGGACTGCCAATTTGCCGCACGCGGATTACGAACGGATGAACGTCAATCGACCGGCACCTTTCGGAATTGATCACGTGAACACGAGGAATCCGCATGCGATGCCGATCAACGATCGCCGCGGCCGATTGTCGCCCGACACCACTTTTTCCGGCCTGATGCACATCAAGCCGTCCGCGTGCACGAAGCGCCGCCGGACCCGCGTGCAAGGCCCGTCCGCCCTTGACAGCCGCGCGATGCGAACCACACTGGATCAGGTGAGGCCCGCCTGCGCGAACGCGGTTTCGCGCATCCGGTTTGCAACCGGCCGATGTCCGGATTACGCGGTAACACTCCCGTATGTCAGGACATTGATCGAATAAAAAGCAACAAATTACAATTCCGTATATATTTCGCCGATGGACCAAAGAAAAACCGCCACACGCTCCGAACCGCCCCTGCCACGCACCTGGGATGCGCGGCTCGCGCGCTCGCTTGTCCGACCGCTGATCGACACGCCCGTCACCCCGAATCACCTCACTACCCTTCGTCTGCTGATCGGCCTCGCCGGTGCCTGGTGCTTGGCGCAAGGCGGCTTCGGCTGGAGCAACGCGGGGGCATTCCTGATCGTGCTGTCGAACTTCGTCGACCACACCGACGGCGAACTCGCGCGCATCAGCGGCAAGTCCAGCAAGATCGGTCACTTTTACGACCTCGCGGCCGACGCGCTCGTGACGGTCGCGCTGTTCGTCAGCATGGGCCTCGGCATCGTCGCCCAGGGCGGCCAGATGGCCGCGTCGCCGGTGCTGCTCGGCGCGGTGGCCGGCGCAGCCGTCGCGCTGATCTTCTTCCTGCGCATGCGCATCGAATCGTTCGCCGGCAAGGCCGGCACCAAGCAGGCGTTCGCCGGCGGCTTCGAGACCGAAGACGTGCTCTACCTGCTGCCGATCGTGACGCTCGTCGACGGCGTCCAGCCGTTCCTGCTCGCGGCGTCGATCGGCGCTCCGCTGTTCGCCGCGTGGGTCGTGATCGACTGGTGGCGGATCGTCCGCCGCGGCACCGTTCCGCAGAACCCTACCGAAATCCAGGCCTCCAAATGACTCCTAGCACGCGCGACGACTCCGTGCTGAGCCCGGCACGCCCCGCGCCTGCGCGCGCGGCAGCGGCCGATCCCGATCGCACCGTGGCCGACTGCGTCGGCCGTCTCGACCTCGACCGCCTGCGCGGCAACTACACGCGCCAGGGCTCGTTCCTGTATCTCGACGCATTCCTGCCGTCCGACGCGCACGCGAAGCTCGCGGCCGCCGCCCGCGCGATGCAGACCGGCCTGAACCGCAATTACCTGCCCGGCCACAAGCAGGGCGGCAGCGTGAGCCGGCACACGATCGACGAGCAGGCACCGTACATCGCCGAGCTGTATCGCTCGAAGGCGCTGATCTGCTTTCTCGAGAAGATCACCGGCGACAAGCTGATGCTGTCGCCGGACGACGATCCGCATGCGTACGCGCTGTACTACTACACGAAGCCGGGCGACCACATCGGCTGGCACTACGACACGTCGTATTACGACGGCCGCCGCTACACGCTGCTGATCGGCGTGATCGACGAGTCGTCGTGCCGGCTCGACTACGAGCTGCATACGCGCAATCCGGACGTGCCCGACGAACCGGGCTCCGTGCAGATCGCCGACGGCGGCATCGTACTGTTCGACGGCGACAAGCTGCGCCATCGCATCACGCCGCTCGGCCAGAACGAAACGCGCGTGTCGCTCACTTTCGAATACGTGACCAACCCCGGCATGCGGCCGTGGAAGCGCTTCATCTCGAACATGAAGGACGCGATCGCGTATTTCGGTTTCCGCCAGGTGTTCAAGCAGCTGGCCACGCGACGGTCGACCGGGTCATGACACGCGCCGGCCTGATCCTGCTGTCCCTCGGAACGGCACTGTTCGTCGCCCTGCTCGCGTGGCAGGGCGTCGGCGCGGTCGCGTCGACATTCCTCGCGGCCGGCTGGGGCCTCGCGCTCGTCGCGGCATTTCACGTCGTCCCGCTCGTGATCGACGCGCTCGCGATCTCGGTGATGTTCCGCCGCGGCCAGCCGGGCGCCGAACTCGGCAACGCGCTGCGCGCGCGCTGGGTCGGCGAATCGGTGAACAGCCTGCTGCCCGCCGGGCAGATCGGCGGCCCGGTGCTGATGGTGCGCCACCTCGCGCAGCGCGGCACGCGGATGGCCGATGCGGCCGCCGCGGTCACCGTCAGCACGACGATGCAGGCGCTCGCGCAGATGGCGTTCGCGCTGATCGGCATCGCCACGTTCAGCCTTTATGCGACGCACGAGTCGGTCGCTCACCTGCGCACGCCGGCGCTGATCGCCACCGGCGTGCTCGGCGCCCTCGCCGTCGCGTTCTATGCGGCGCAGCGGCGCGGGCTGTTCGGCCGCGGGCTGCGTCTCGCGTCGAAGCTGCTCGGCCCGCGCGACTGGTCGTCGCTGGCGACCCGCGCGGACGCGATCGACGACGCGGTCGGCGCGCTGTACCGCGATCGCGCGAAGGTCGCGAAGACCTTCGCATTGAGCCTCGCCGGCTGGATCGTCGGCACCGCCGAAGTGTGGCTCGCGCTGCACTTCCTCGGGCACCCGGTCAGCTGGCTCGACGCGCTGCTGCTCGAGAGCGTCGGCCAGGCGATCCGCGGTGCGGCATTCGCGATCCCGGGCTCGCTCGGCGCACAGGAAGGCGGTTACCTGCTGCTCGCCCCGCTGGTCGGCCTGCCGCCCGACGCGGCGCTCGCGCTGTCGCTCGCGAAGCGCGCGCGCGAACTCGCGCTCGGCCTGCCCGGCCTGCTCTATCTGCATTTCAGTGAAAGAAACTGGCAGCGGCGCCGTGCGCCGCAGCCGCTCGCCGACTGATCGTTCAGATCCGCCGGCTTTTTGGTTGGAGAACCCATGCGAGCCATCATTCTTGCGGCAGGCCTCGGCTTGCGCCTGCAACAACCGCCCGAGGCGCAATTCCCGAAGTGCCTGCTGCGCTTCGACGACCTGTCGCTGCTCGAGCGCCATCTGCGCGTGCTCGACGCCGCCGGCGTCGATGAAATCGTGCTCGGGCTCGGCTTCCAGTCCGAGAAGGTCGAGCAGGAACTGAAGCGCCTCGGCCGCACCGCCGAGATCGTGCTGAACGAGCGCTACGACCTCGGCAGCGTGCTGACCGTGCATACCGTCGCCGATGCGATGACGCGCGGCGGCGACGTGCTGCTGATGGATGCCGACGTGCTGTACGACGAGAACATCCTGCACGCGCTGGTAGCCGATCCCGACAAGTCGGTCGACCGCCTGCTGATCGATCGCGACTTCGAGGCCGGCGACGAGCCCGTCAAGCTGTGCCTGAAGAACGGCGTGCCGGTCGAGCTGCGCAAGCAGCTCGCGGTCGACCTCGAGTACGACACGATCGGCGAATCGGTCGGCTTCTTCCGCTTCACCGAAGGCACCGCGCGCCGCCTCGCGAAAATCGTCGCGGGCTACGTCGACAGCGGCCGCGCGAACATGCCGCACGAGGAAGCCGTGCGCGACCTGCTGCTCGAAGGCGGCCATTCGTTCGACGTCGCCGACGTCACGGGTTCGCCGTGGATCGAAATCGATTTCCCGAACGACGTCGCCCGCGCCACGCAAGAGATTCTCCCCCTGATTCAACGCACTACCGCAGGAGCCGCACGATGAACGCACGCGAACCCAACTTCTCCGAATCGCGCAGCGCACGCCTGCGCCGCATGCTCGTCAGCAGCGACCTCGAATTCCTGATGGAAGCGCACAACGGCCTGTCCGCGCGGATCGTTCGCGAAGCCGGCTTCAAGGGGATCTGGGCATCGGGCCTCGCGATCTCCGCGCAGTTCGGCGTGCGCGACAACAACGAAGCGAGCTGGACGCAGGTCGTCGACGTGCTCGAGTTCATGGCCGACGCGAGCGACCTGCCGATCCTGCTCGACGGCGACACCGGCTACGGCAACTTCAACAACGTGCGCCGCCTCGTGAAGAAGCTCGAGCAGCGCGGCATCGCCGGCGTGTGCATCGAGGACAAGCAGTTTCCGAAGACGAACAGCTTCATCGACGGCGAACGCCAGCCGCTCGCCGAGATCGACGAGTTCTGCGGCAAGATCAAGGCCGGCAAGGATTCGCAGAGCGATCCCGACTTCTCGATCGTCGCGCGCGTCGAGGCGCTGATCGCGGGCTGGGGGATGGACGAGGCGCTGCGCCGCGCGAACGCGTATGCGGAAGCCGGCGCCGACGCGATCCTGATCCACAGCAAGCTGTCGCGCCCGGACGAGATCCTGCAGTTCGCACGCGAATGGAGCGGCAAGGTGCCGCTCGTGATCGTGCCGACCAAGTACTACAGCACGCCGACCGACGTATTCCGCCAGGCGGGCATCAGCACCGTGATCTGGGCGAACCACCTGATCCGTGCATCGGCGTCGGCGATGCAGGCAACCGCACGCGAGATCCACGAGAACGAAACGCTGATCAACGTCGAGGACCGCGTCGCATCGGTCAACGAGATCTTCCGCCTGCAGGACGCCGACGAATACTCGGCCGCCGAGCGCATCTACCTGTCGTCGTCGTCGCGCGCGTCGAACGCCGCGATCGTGCTCGCGGCGAGCCGCGGCAAGGGGCTCGAGGCCGTCACCGAGGATAAGCCCAAGGTCATGCTGCCGGTCGCCGGCAAGCCGCTGCTGCGCTGGCTCGTCGACGGCTTCAAGAAGCATGGCGTGAACGACATCACCGTGGTCGGCGGCTATCGCGCCGACGCGATCGACACGTCGGGCATCAAGCTCGTCGTCAACGAGCGCCATGCGCAGACGGGCGAGCTTGCGTCGCTCGCGTGCGCGGCCGAACGCCTGACCGGCGACACCGTGATCTCGTACGGCGACCTGCTGTTCCGCAGCTACATCCTGCGCGACCTCGCGGAGAGCGAGGCCGAGTTCAGCGTCGTCGTCGATTCGTCGCTTACGGAGACCAACCAGAGCGTGCGCGACTTCGCGCTCTGCTCGGCGGCGGACGATCGCGGCCTGTTCGGCCAGAAGACGTATCTGCAACGTGTCTCGAGCGACGTCGCCGCAGGCACGCCGCACGGCCGCTGGATCGGCCTGCTGAACGTGCGCGGCGCGGGCGTCGACCGCCTGAAGGCGATGCTCGCGACGCTGCAGGCGCGCCCCGACTTCGACACGCTCGACATCCCGTCGCTGCTCAACGAACTGATCGCCGCCGGCGAGAAGATCGAGGTGCAATACGTGCACGGCCACTGGCGCGGGGTCAACGATCTCGAGGACTTCCGCCGCGCGGGCGATTTCGCGCACGGCCAGACGCCGCTGTCCGAGCCGGGCGCCGGCAACGGGAGCGCACGATGATCGAAGCGGCCCAGTTCGTCGAGGCCGCGCGTGAACGCGGCTTCGACTGGTACGCGGGCGTGCCCTGCTCGTACCTGACGCCGTTCATCAACTACGTGCTGCAGGACCCGACGCTGCACTACCTGTCGGCCGCGAACGAAGGCGACGCCGTCGCGCTGATCGCCGGCGCGACGCTCGGCGGCAAGCGCGGGATCGCGATGATGCAGAACTCGGGGCTCGGCAATGCCGTGAGCCCGCTCACGTCGCTGACCTGGACGTTCCGGCTGCCGCAGTTGCTGATCGTCACGTGGCGCGGCCAGCCGGGCGTATCCGACGAGCCGCAGCACGCGCTGATGGGGCCGATCACGCCGGCGATGCTCGACACGATGGAGATCCCGTGGGAGACGTTCCCGACCGACCCCGAACAGGTCGGCCCGGCGCTCGACCGCGCGATCGCGCACATGGACGCGACGGGTCGCCCGTACGCGCTCGTGATGCAGAAAGGCAGCGTCGCGCCGTATGAGCTGAAGGCGAACCCGGCGGCGACGCCGCGCGCGCATGTTGCCGCGCAGTCGGCGGCGCGTGCTGAAACGCCCGCCGCGTGGCCGACCCGCCACGACGCGCTGCAGCGCGTGATCGCGCACACGCCGGTCGATTCGACCGTCGTGCTCGCGTCGACCGGCTTCTGCGGTCGCGAACTCTATGCCATCGACGATCGCCCGAACCAGCTGTACATGGTCGGCTCGATGGGCTGCGTGACGCCGCTCGCGCTGGGTCTCGCGCTCGCGCGCCCCGACCTGCGCGTGGTGGCCGTCGACGGCGACGGCGCCGCGCTGATGCGGATGGGCGCGTTCGCGACGCTCGGCACCTACGGTCCGTCCAACCTCACGCACGTGCTGCTCGACAACGGCGCGCACGAATCGACGGGCGGCCAGGCGACCGTGTCGCAGCATGTGTCGTTCGCGGGCGTCGCGGCCGCGTGCGGCTATGCATCGGCCGTCGAAGGCGACACGCTCGACGTGCTCGATGCGACGCTCGCCGCGCAGGCCGACGGGGTCCGGCCATCCGGTGCGCAGTTCGTGCGCGTCGCGATCCGCACCGGCGTGCCCGACGGCCTGCCCCGCCCGACCGTCACGCCGGTCGAGGTCAAGACCCGTCTGATGCGGCATATCGGCGCCGCACAGGCGCAAGCCCATGCCGAAGGAGCTCATTGATGCTGCTGCTGAACCCCGGCCCGGTAACGCTGACCGAACGCGTGCGCCGCAGCCTGCTGCAACCCGACCTGTGCCATCGCGAAAGCGAATTCTTCGATCTGCAGGATGAAGCGCGTGCGCGCCTCGTCGCCGCATACGAACTCGATCCGGCCGAATGGGCCGCCGTGCTGATGACGGGCTCGGGCACCGCCGCCGTCGAAAGCATGATCGCGGCGCTCGTGCCGCGGGACGGCAAGCTGCTCGTGATCGAGAACGGCGTGTACGGCGAGCGCATCACGCAGATCGCGACGCAATACGGCATTGCGCACGACGTGCTGAAGCACGAATGGATGCAGGCGCCCGATCTCGCGCAGATCGCCGCGCGTCTCGACGCGGGCGGTTACTCGCACGTCGCGGTGATTCATCATGAAACGACGACCGGCCGGCTGAACGACCTCGGCGCCATCGCCGACGTATGCCGCGCGCGCGGCGTGAAAATGCTCGTTGACGGCGTCAGCAGCTTCGGCGCCGAAGCGATCGACTTCGCCGGCGGCGTGATCGACGCCGTTGCCGCGACCGCGAACAAGTGCCTGCACGGCGTGCCGGGCGCGGCGTTCGTGATCGTGCGCCGCGGCGCGCTCGCGCAGGCCGCGAGCCGTACTTACTACCTCGATCTCAACCGTCTCGCGAAGCTGCAGGACCAGCGGAATACGCCGTTCACGCCGTCCGTGCATGCGTACTATGCGCTCGTCGAGGCGCTGCGCGAGTTCGACGAAGCCGGCGGCTGGCGGGCGCGGCATGCGCATTACAAGGCGCTCGCCGACCAGGCGCAAGCCGGGCTCGCGGCGCGCGGGATGTCGCTGGTGCTGCCGGAAGGGGCGTCGTCGGTCGTGCTGCGCGCGTACCGGCTGCCGCAAGGCGTCACGTATGAGACGCTGCACGACGGGTTGAAAGCGCGTGGCTTCGTGATTTATGCGGGGCAAGGCGGGTTGTCGAAGGAACTGTTCCGGATCTCGACGATGGGCGCGATTCAAGCGGCTGATGTCGAGCGGTTGCTGGAGGGGTTTACGGCGCTGACGCGGTAAGCGCTCGCCCACACCTTCGTCGACGAAAGGCCCGCAAGGGCCTTTTTTGTTCGTCCGGAAATTCTAGACTTTTCGCGCAGAAGCAAGCACGGCCGGCATCGGTACCAGAACATCTCCGTCGACCAGATATTTCGTCACGCTTTTGGATACCGCCTCTTCGATCGCGGCTAACGCGTGCGGCGTTTGCGCCTTGAGAATTGCGGCTACGCGTACCCCGCCACGCATCAGCGCGTGAAAGGGTGTTTCCGGTGCGCGGATATGCCATGTTTGATCGACATCCAGGACCTCCGGATCAGCAAATCCCGCTTCAAGCAGTGCGCGCTCGCATTCATCCCTGTCGCTGAAGCGAAAGAATGGCGGGGCCGCCGGAAGCTCGACATCCGGGTTGCCGTGCGCTGCAATCGCTTTAAGGACAATGTCGATTCCCGCGCATTTGTCTTGACTGGCCCAGACCGTGAATGCAATTCGTCCACCCGGGCGAAGTACGCGAAACGCCTCCGAAAGCGCCTTATCGGGATGCGGGAAATGGTGCCAGCCGAAATTGCTGCCGACCGCATCGAAGCTTTGGTCGGTGAACGGCAGGGCCTCTGCGTTTCCGACGCGAAAGGCGAGCGCGGGATTCAACTTCCTTGCCTGCTCGACCATCGCGGTTGCGAAGTCGACACCGACGACGTCCGCCCCTCGCGCAGCTGCGGCAGCAGCGAGATAGCCGGGACCGGTCGCAACGTCGAGCAGCGCGATGCCGGGCTGCAGATCGAGCGCGACAAGCAGGGCATCAATCGACTGATCCGTTAAGTCCGCATAATACGAATGATAAGATCCAGCAAGTTTTTCCCAGCCTTGCCGTTCGAAAGCACTGAACGCTTCTTCCATATCAATCTCTCTTGGGCGAACGAAAAAGTCAGCTTGGCAGCACCGGACGTTTTTTCAGTAAAGTCGCCTTCCACCGCACTTTCAAGCTCAATCCGCCCGGAAGATCTACAGGGTGGCTGCAGCAACGGTCTGGGCGATCGCTTTGCATCCGCTTGCGGCCCGCGAAACCGATCGGTCGAAAGACACTTGTGAGTCGTTAATCGGCACCCACCGAAATCCGTCAAGAAACCTTCTCCGTCATGACCACGAGCATCCTTCGTTTCGCCCCACTGCTCGCGCTCGCCGCCGCCCCCTCCGTTCACGCCGCCAACAACCAGCCTTGCGACGACGCCACCGTCACCGCCATCGCCCGCTGGGCCGCCATCGCGAGCGCACGCATCGCCACACGTGACGCGGACCGGCTCGTCATCGCGTCGGCGTGCAAGGTCATGCCGAACGCGCCGCAGACAACGATCGCGGCCGCCGCCTTCGACTCGCTGCCCAGGAGCAAGAACCCGGACGACAGCACCAAACTGCAAGTCGTCGCGCTCGTCGAGGGCGGCAAGGTCGTCGCGGCCGAGAAGTCGATCGTCGACGAGGACGCCACCACGGAAGTCGGCCCGGACAGCTATCGCATCGATACCGCGCCGTACCGGCTGTCGCCCGACGTACGCGCGTTCGGCGTCGTGTTCACGAGCAGCGCGCGCGGGCCGAGCTGCCCCGATGCAAACGCAAGCGACGAGCTGACCCTGTGGGTTCGCGACGGCAATCGCATCCGGCCGGTATTCGGCACCAACCTGTACGGCTGGGTCAGCGTCGAGGGCGAGGCGTGCGGTGCCGGCGCGGGCGATGCGCGCAGCGAAGAAGCGCAGATGACGATCGCCGTCGACAAGACGTCGAGCCACGGCTTCGCCGACCTGTCGATCGCGGCACACATCACGCAGACGAAGCGCGAAGACGGCAACTACTTGGATACGGGCAAGCGAACCGCGCGCACGGTCGTCAAATACGACGGCAAGTCGTACGGGATCGATATGTTCCGGACCTTCTGGTATTCGCCCGAGGCGCTGAAGCGCTTCAAGTGACGCGGCGGCGGGCCATCGCCCGCCCGCCTACTCCGCCACCTTCGGCGCGATCGCGTCGGCCGGCGCCGATATCCGCCACGCATCATCGCGCATGCGCCGTGCTTCGCGCGCCGCGAAACGATCCTTCAACCGCAGGAACGGCTTCTCGACGAGGAAATAGCTCGCCGTCGCGGCCAGCAGCGCCCACACGATGCCGAGCGGGAACGCGTGCGCGACCGGCAAGTCCGGGTTCGCGAACGGCTGCTGCCACAGATACAGGCTGAACGAGATCGTGCCGACGAACACGACCGGCGCGGCCCGCAGCCAGCGCGCGCACCAGAACTCGCCGCGGAAATTCAGCACGACGATCACGATCGCGATCAGCGCGGCCTCGAGCGTCACGCCGTAGGTGGCATTCCAGAAGCCGCCGAGCCGATGTTCGGCAAGCGGCATCCCGAACAGCACGATGCAGACGAGCGCCGTCACGATGCGCGTCTCGCCGCGCCACGAGCGGATCCAGGCTTCGAGCCGCTCGCGCTCGAGCGCCGCGTAGCAGCCGATCAGGATCGGATCGACGCCCGTATGCAGCATCATCCCGAGCTGCCCGCGCAGTGCCGGCGCGATGAAGTACGTGAGCGCGCGCACCAGCGGCACGACCAGGATCAGCGCGGCGAGCCAGCGCGTGCCGCGACGGCGGGCGCCGTACACGAACAGCAGCGGCCAGAACCAGTAGAACTGCTCCTCGAGCGCGAGCGACCAGAAATGGCCGAGATGCCACGCGCCGTCCGGATGCAGCGCGTTGTCGCCGGTCAGCCCGAACCACGCCGAGTAGTTCCACAGATGCAGCGCCGCATACAGCCACTGGCGGCGATCGACGTCGAGCCAGCCCGCGACGGCGAGCACGCCGACGGTCGCGAGATACACGTAGCAGGCCGGCCAGATCCGCAGCGAACGGCGCACGTAGAACGACGTCAGCGCGATCCCGCCGGTGCGCGCGAACTCGGCGCGCAGCACGTTGGTGATCAGGAAGCCGCTGAGGACGAAGAAGATCAGCACGCCGAGCCGGCCGTCGGCAATCAGCCGCAGCGGCGCGAACCAGCCGGTGTAGCCGCCCGGCAGCACGTGCTCCGCATGGCCGACGACGACCATCGTGACCGCGACGGCGCGCAACCCGGTCAACTGCTTGACGCGATGGTTCATCGGCTCGTTTCCCGTTGGCACGGTGGAGGAACGGTATGAAGGCCGGCGCCCGCGACCGGCGCGCCGATATGCCGCCGGGATTTTGTCTGAAAAATATCGGAACGAAATTGCTGAATAAATTCCGGTGCCCATGCGCCCCGGAACACCGGGCCGCGGGGCCCGCGTCGATCGCCACGCAATGCGCGGATTGAATGGGCATAATGACAAGCCTTGTCCGGCGGCGGCCGGTCCGATGCAGACACAACGAATCTTGCGGCACCGCAATATCGGCGCGACCGGTATCGCGTCCGCACACCGGCCCGTGCGTCGCCCACCCTCCCGCCCGCCCACCCTCACCCGGAGCCTGCCTGTGTACCCACCGATCGAACCCTACGCCCACGGCCACCTCGACACCGGCGACGGCCACCGCATCTACTGGGAGCGCTGCGGCAACCCGTCCGGCAAACCCGCGGTGTTCCTGCACGGCGGCCCGGGTGCAGGCTGCAGCCCCGACCATCGCCGCCTGTTCGATCCCGAGCGTTACGACATCCTGCTGTTCGACCAGCGCGGCTGCGGGCGCTCGACGCCGCACGCGAGCCTCGACAACAACACGACCTGGGACCTGGTGGCCGACATCGAGCGGTTGCGCGAGATGGTGGGCGCGGAACAATGGCTCGTGTTCGGCGGCTCGTGGGGCAGCGCGCTGGCCCTCGCCTATGCGGAGACGCACCCGCAACGCGTGAGCGCGCTCGTCGTGCGCGGCATCTTCACGATGCGCCGCGCGGAGTTGCTGTGGTACTACCAGGAAGGCGCGTCGTGGCTGTTCCCGGATCTCTGGGAAGCCTTCCTCGCACCGATTCCGGAAGCCGAGCGCGGCGACCTGATGGCCGCCTACCATCGCCGGCTGACGGGCGACGACGAAACCGCGAAGCTCGAAGCCGCACGCGCATGGAGCCTCTGGGAAGGCCGCACGATCACGCTGCTGCCCGATCCGGCGCTGGCCGCGCACTTCGCGGACGGCCACTACGCACTTGCGTTCGCGCGGATCGAGAACCACTACTTCGTGAATCGCGGGTTCGTCGACGAAGGCCAGCTGCTGCGCGACGCGCATCGCCTCGCCGGCATTCCGGGCGTGATCGTGCAAGGCCGCTACGACATCGCGACGCCCGCACGCACCGCATGGGACCTCGCGAAAGCGTGGCCCGACGCGACCTTCGAGATCGTGCCGGACGCCGGACACGCATACAACGAACCCGGCATCCTGAAAGCGCTGCTCGCCGCGACGGACCGGTTCGCCGCGTAAGCAGCACGACACTGCGCAACACCACACGGCGCGCTGCAGCCGGCAAGGCCGGCCTGCACGCGCCGCCCGCTCAAAGCGCGGCTTCGACGATCGTCCGGCCGCTGATCGCGCGCTCGACGAGCTGTTCGTCGCCGACCTTGCGGATCGCGTCGTCGAGCAATCCTTCCGGCGCTTCGGTCGCGACCTTCAGCAGGCCCGACAGGCCGCGCGCGTCGAGCACCACGAGCGTCTCCATCGAATCCGCACGGCTCACCAGCACGCGGCGGAACGCCGGGCCCGCGCCGAAGCTTGCGCAAAGCGCGATCGTCTCGTTGCCGAGCGGGTAGTCGAAGTTCTTGATCATGTGGGCCGCCGTTGCGAGGGAATGGCGACGCGCGACGGTGCGGCGCCGTGACGTCGACGCACCCGTGCGTGCCGCCGGCACCGGACCGGGGTGCGATCCGTTCGCCGGCATCACCATGCTAGGCGGGCAGCATTAACGAAGACTTAAACGGCCGGCGAGCGGTGCGTCAGGCTCATCACACCGTATTACGCGACGCCTCGTCGAGCGGCTCGACCGTCACGCCGACCTTCAGCTCCTGATCCGCACCGCCGCCGCGGATCACGCCGCGCAGCGGCGTGACGTCCGCGTAGTCGCGGCCGATCGACAGCATCACGTAGTCGTCGCCCGGCGCGCGGTCGTTGGTCGGATCGAGCTGCAGCCAGCCGCCGTCTTCGGGCCAGGCCGGGTCGTACACGTCGACCCACGCATGCGACGCATCCGCGCCGATCAACCGTGGCTGCCCGGGCGGCGGCTGCGTCAGCAGATACCCGCTCACGTAGCGCGCGGCGAGCCCGAGCGAGCGCAGCGCGCCGATCATCACGTGCGCGAAATCCTGGCAGACGCCCTTGCGCAATCGCAATGCATCGAGCGCCGTCGTCGTGATGTCGGTGCTGTTCGGCGTATACGCGAAGTCGGCGTGAATCCGCCGCATCAGGTCCCACGCGGCCTGCACGAGCGGCCGCTGCGGCGTGAAGCTGGCGGCCGCATACGCGGCCAGTTCGGGATCGCACGCCACATGCGGCGACGCGAACACGAACTCGCTCGCCGCGTCGTACGGCTGTCCCGCGCGAAACCGCAGGCGGTCGCGCACGGCTTCCCATGCGGTTGCGTGTTCGGCGTCGGGATCCGCGATTGCGGGCGGCGGCGCGCCGCGTGCGCCCTGCGACCAGACGGGCGGGCTCACGCGCACCGTGCTGCGGCTGCGCACGAGCAGCGCATCGTGAGGCTGGTTCAGCGCGAACGAGGCGCGCGCGTTGCCGAACGCGTCGATCTCGGTGCCGACCGCTTCCGGTCCGGGCTCGATGTCGAGCGCGAACGACAGCACCTGCTGGCGCGGCGTCGCGAGCGGCTGCAGCCGCGCCTGGTGCTGTGCGGATTCGACCCGTGCCGCGTAGCGGTATTCGGTATCGTGCGTGACGCGCAGCAGACGGCCGGACGCGACGGCAGCCGGCGTGGTCGGCGTGGTCGGCGTGGTCGGCGTGGTCGGCGTGGTCGGCGTGGTCGGCGTAGTCGGCGTAGTCGGCGTAGTCGGCGTAGTCGGCGTAGTCGGCGTAGTCGGCGTAGTCGGCGTAGTCGGCGTAGTCGGCGCGGTCAGCGTGGCCGGTGTCGCAGGCGTGGTCGCCGCTGCCTGCTTCGCGCTGCCGGACCCGGGCGCATGCGGCGTCTTCGCCGCGTGTTTCGTCGTCACCATAGCGTCCTGCCCGCCTCGCGCACGTGACTGAAATAGCGCTCGCCGATCCGGTTCGACAAATCCCACACGGCCTTCACGGTCGTGTCGAGCGCCTCGAGCAGCTTGTCATGCCGGCCGTCGTCGCCGGTTTCGCACAGTTCGTGCAGCGACCACGCGGGCACGTCCGGAATCGTCTCGGCCAGCTCGGACAGCGCATAGCCCTCGCTGCGTTCGACCTTCGTCAGCCGGCCGCGCAGCGCCTGCACGACCCAGCCGAGCGAGCGCGGGTTGTCGGTGTCGAGCACCACGAGCGACAGCAGCGGCGCGACGTCGAAGCCGCGCTGGAAGCGCGAGCGGAACGTGATCGTGCTGTCGAACAGCTCCAGCACGAGTTCGAAGCCGTCCTGCCGGTGCACGGCGCCCTCGTCGAACGCGAACTTCAGCACGCTGCACAGGAAGTCGAGTCGGTCGATCTGCCGGCCGATCGACAGCAGCCGCCAGCCGTCGTCGCGCGTCATGTTGTCGGTCTGCGCGCCGGTGATCGCGCCGAGCAGCAGCCCCAGCCGCTCGAGCAGCTGCAGCGCCTCGTTGCCGATCTGCTCCTCGGCCTCCGGATGATCGGCGCTGTCGGCAAACAGTTGCGTCGCGTCGTCGATCAGCCGCCACTGATCGCTCGACAACCGCTCGCGGATCGCGGCGGCCGCGCCGCGCATCCCGAACAGGCAGGACGCGATGCCGGACGTGCGGTCCGCGCCGCGCGTCAGCGACGTCGCGAGCGCGTGCTGGAACGCGCGCGGCGCATCGACGGCGTTCGGCGCGTCGGGCGCGATCAGGCCGGTGTCGCGGCACAGCGTGTCGATCAGCTCCAGATGCGCGGGACTGTCGACGTCGTCCTCGCCGCGCAACCGTTCGAGCGCGGCGCGCGCGAGACGCATCAGGTTGGTCGCGCGCTCCGTGTAGCGGCCGAGCCAGAACAGGTTCTCGGCCGCGCGGCTCGCGATCGCGCGCGGGCGCTCGATCAGATCGTCAGGGCCGAGATGGGTCTGCAGCAGCGTCGTCGAATCGACGATGCCCTCGGTCATCACCCACGTATCGACGGTACTGCCGCCGCGCGGCATCGGCGCGTTGAACAGCGTATCGCGCGTGCCGACCCGCGACAGTCCGCCCGGCAGGAGCCGCCAGCGCTGCGCGCCGTCGGCGAGCGCGAACACGCGCAGCAGCAGCGGCTTCGGCACGATGCGCGCGCCGCCGTTGCCGTCGGGCGCGTCGTGCCCCGGCCAGGTGGGTGCCTGCGACAGCGGCAGGTCGGCCTGCACCGTGTAATGCTCGGGCCGGGCCAGGATCCGCGCACGCCATTCGGCCAGTTGCGCCGGCGTGAGCCGCGAGCCGATCACCGGATCGAACGCGCCGCCGGCCTGCACGTCGGGCGGATACGACGGCTTCACGATGCCGCGCGCGAGCTGCGGCAGCGCGTCGTCGCACGCGGCGGCCTCGCCGCACCACCACGAATGCACGGCCGGCAGCGTCAGCGTTTCGCCGAGCAGCCCTTCCGCGAGGCGCGGCATGAAGCCGAGCACGCCCGGCGATTCGAGGAAGCCCGAACCCGGCGCATTCGCGAGCAGCACGTTGCCCGCGCGCACGGCCTGCAGCAGCCCCGGCACGCCGAGCATCGAATCGGGCCGCAGTTCGAGCGGATCGAGCCACGCGTCGTCGACGCGCCGCAGGATCCCGTGCACGGGTTCGAGCCCGCGCAGCGTCTTCAGGAAGACGCGGTTGTCGCGCGCGGTCAGGTCGCCGCCCTCGACGAGCGTGAGGCCGAGGTAGCGCGCGAGATACGCATGCTCGAAGTAGGTCGCGCTGTGCGGCCCGGGCGTCAGCAGCACGATCCGCGAATTCTTGCGAGCGGGGCTCAACGCCTGCATGCTCTGCAGCAGCGACCGGTACGCGGACGCGAGCCGCTGCACGCGCAGCCCGCGGAAGCCGCGCGGAAAGAGCCGCGACACGATCAGCCGGTTCTCGAGCAGATAGCCGAGGCCGGCCGCGCCCTGCGTGTGCTGCGCGACGATCCGCCATTGGCCGTCGGGGCCGCGCGCGAGGTCGAACGCGACGATGTGCAGCCACGTATCGCCCGGCACGCGTGCGCCGCGCATCGCGCGCAGGTAGCCCGGGTGGCCGGTCACGAGCGCGGGCGGCAGCAGCCCGCGCTGCAGGATCGTCTGCGGCCCGTACAGGTCGACCATCGTCGCGTTCAGCAGCCGCACGCGCTGCAGCACGCCGCGCTCGATCGCGACCCAGTCCTCGGGCGTGACGATCAGCGGCAGCAGGTCGAGCGACCACGGGCCGGCCGCGCCGTCGCCCGCGCGTTGTTCGTGGAGCTGGTAGAACAGGCCGTTCTCGCGCATGCGTCGCTGCAGCGCGTCGGCGCGGCGGTCGAGGTCGGCCACGCCGTCGCTGCCGATCGACGTGAAGAAGCTGCGCCATGCGGGTGCGAGCAGCGGCGCGGTGAGGCCGGCGGCGCTGCCGCGCAGTTCGTCGTAGCGGCCGGCCGCGGCCGGCGCCGCGAGCGCGGCGGCCAGTTCCGCGGCGTCCGGCTGCGCGCCGGTATCGAAGAGCGTGGGCATCGCGTCGGCGTCGGCGAGATCGTCGGGGTGAATGGGCGGCACGGTCGGTATCGTTCCGTCGTCAAGGGGCGGCCGCGCCCGCGCGCCGCCGCACCGTCGTCCGGGCACGGCAGACGCGGCGGGCAGCCGCAGTCTGCCCGCATCCTAGCACTCCGGCCGGCGCGCCGGGAGGTCGGCAGCCGCGCATCGTCGTCCGTCCTTTCATCCGACGATCAGGGCCGTCGCAGGTCGAGCGTGAACGGAAACTCGCGGCTCGGCGCGGCGGCCGCGACCGTCATCCGTCCCGGCGTGTGCCCCATCGCGACGAAGCGCGCGAGCCGGCGGCTCTCGGCCTCGTACGCATTGACCGGGAACGTCGCATAGTTGCGCCCGCCCGGATGCGCGACGTGATACCGGCAGCCGCCGAGCGAGCGCTGCAACCACGTATCGACGATGTCGAACGTGAGCGGCGCATGCACGCCGATGGTCGGATGCAGCGCCGACGGCGGCGCCCACGCCTTGTAGCGCACGCCCGCGACGTATTCGCCGACGGTGCCGGTCGGCTGCAGCGGCAGCGCGCGGCCGTTGACGGTCACGACGTGCCGGTTGTCGTTCAGCCCGGTCACGCGCACTTCGAGCCGTTCGACCGACGAATCGACGTAGCGCACCGTGCCGCCGGGCGCGCCCTCCTCGCCCATCACGTGCCACGGCTCCAGCGCGCCGCGCAGCGACAGCTGCATCCCGTTCACCGCGATCTGGCCGAACAGCGGGAAGCGGAATTCGAAGTGCGGCGCGAACCAGGCGGAATCGAACCCGAAACCGGCGTCGCGCAGCTCCGCCAGCACATCGTCGAAATCCATCTTCAGGAACGCGGGCAGCATGAAGCGATCGTGCAGCGCGGTGCCCCAGCGGGTGAGCGGCGTGGTGTACGGCGCGGCCCAGAAGCGCGCGACCAGCGCACGCAGCAGCAGTTGCTGCACGACGCTCATCCGCGCATGCGGCGGCATCTCGAACGCGCGCAGTTCGAGCAGGCCGAGCCGCCCGGTGGACGAATCCGGCGAATACAGCTTGTCGATGCAGAATTCGCTGCGGTGCGTGTTGCCGGTCACGTCGATCAGCAGGTTGCGCAGCACGCGGTCGACGAGCCACGGCGGCATGTCCTGCCCGTACAGCAGCTTGTTGCGCTGGATTTCCGCGAAGGCGATGTCGAGCTCGTAGACCTGGTCGTTGCGCGCCTCGTCGACGCGCGGCGCCTGGCTCGTCGGACCGATGAACAGCCCCGAGAACAGGTACGACAGCGACGGATGGTTGTGCCAGTAAGCGATCAGGCTCGCGAGCAGGTCCGGGCGACGCAGGAACGGGCTGTCGGCCGGCGTCGCGCCGCCGAGCACGAAGTGGTTGCCGCCGCCCGTGCCGACGTGCCGGCCGTCGACCATGAACTTCTCGCTGGAAAGGCGCGATTGCCACGCGGCGTCGTACAGGAATTCGGTCTGGCCGACGAGTTCGTCGAAGCTCTTCGCCGGGTGGATGTTCACCTCGATCACGCCGGGATCGGGCGTGACCTGCAGCAGCTTGAGCCGCGCGTCGCGCGGCGGCGGATAGCCTTCGAGCACGAGCTTCACGCCGAGCGCGTGCGCGGTCAGCTCGATCGCGGCGAGCAGGTCGAGATAATCCTCGAGCGCGGCGAGCGGCGGCATGAACAGGTACAGGATGCCGTTGCGCACTTCGACGCACATCGCGGTACGCGTGATCCACGCGGCCGATTCGAAGCGCTCGGGGCGGCGCCGCGGGTCCTGCTGGTGCTGTTGGCCCTGCGTCCCATGCGCGTGCCGTCCGTCGGCGGCGGTGCCGTCGCCGCGCCACTGCATGACCGTTTGCGCGGACGCTTCGCGATGCGCGCCGGCCAGGTAGCGCGGCGCGTCGGCCGTGCCCGCATGACGCGCACGGAACGCGGCCGCATCCGGCAGCGCGGTGCGCGGCGCGAACGGATCGCGTTCGACCAGGTACGGATAGTCGGCGCCGGTGACCCACGGCAGCGAATCCAGCGGCAGCCGATAGCCCATCGGCGAATCGCCGGGCACGAGGTACATCCGCTCGTCGCGGAAGAACCACGGGCCGGTCAGCCAGCGAGGGCCGTCGAGGCCCGGAGCATCATCCGCGCGCTTGATCGGCAGCACGTAGCCGACCACGCTGTCGAGCTGCTGGTCGAACACCTTGCGCAGCCGCGCACGTTCGAGCTCGTCGTCGAGGCGCGAATCGAACGGATCGACGTTGACGGGCAGCCGGCGCTCGCGCCACAGGTAGTACCAGACGTCCTCGTAGCCGGGCCGCACGAATTCGTCGGTCAGGCCGAGGCGCGCGGCCAGCGCGTCGATGAAGCGCTTCGCGTCGTCGGTCGTGCACGCGGACGGCTCGCGCTCGTCGGCGAACAGCGACGGATCGTGCCACACGGGCTGGCCGTCGGCGCGCCAGAAGATCGACAACGCCCAGCGCGGCAACTGCTCGCCCGGATACCACTTGCCCTGCCCGAAATGCAGGAAGCCGCCTTCGCCGTATTCGGCGCGCAGCCGCTGCACGAGTTCGGTCGCGTAGCCGCGCTTGGTCGGGCCGAGCGCATCGGTGTTCCACTCGGCGCCGTCGCGATCGTCGATCGACACGAAGGTCGGCTCGCCGCCCTGCGTCAGCCGCACGTCACCGGCCGTCAGCGCGCCGTCGACCTGCGCGCCGAGCGTGCGCACGGCGTCCCATTGCGACTCGGTATACGGCTTCGTCACGCGCGGCGATTCGTACACGCGCGTCACCACCATCTCGTGCTCGAACGACACTTCGCATTCGTCGATCAGCCCTTCCACCGGCGCGGCGCTGGTCGGCTGCGGCGTGCACGCGAGCGGGATGTGCCCTTCGCCGGCGAGCAGGCCCGAGGTCGGATCGAAGCCGATCCAGCCCGCGCCCGGCAGGTAGACCTCGCACCACGCGTGCAGGTCGGTGAAATCGACCGACGTGCCGCTCGGGCCGTCGAGCGCCTTCACGTCGGGCGTGAGCTGGATCAGGTAGCCGGACACGAAACGCGCGGCGATGCCGAGATGCCGGCACAGCTGCACGAGCAGCCACGCGCTGTCGCGGCACGACCCGGACGCGAGTTCGAGCGTCTGCACGGGCGTCTGCACGCCCGGCTCCATCCGCACGAGATAGCCGATGTCGTGCTGCAGCTGCTGGTTCAGCGCGACGAGGAAATCCACGGTGCCGGCCGGCGTGCGGTCGACGCCGTCGAGATACGCGCGGAACAGCGGCGCCGCGCTCGTCTGCGGATCGCACGCGAGGTACGGCGCGAGTTCGGTCTGCAGCGCATCGTCATAGCTGAACGGGTATTGCTCCGCGCTGGCTTCCAGGAAGAAGTCGAACGGGTTGTATACCGACATCTCGGCAACCAGGTCGATCGTGATCTCGAACTGTTCGGTGCGTTCCGGAAACACGAGCCGCGCGAGATAGTTCGAGAACGGGTCCTGCTGCCAGTTGATGAAGTGCTGCGCGGGCTCGACCGTCATCGAATACGCGACGATCGGCGTCCGGCAGTGCGGCGCGGGCCGCAGCCGCACGATCTGCGGCCCGAGGTTGACGGGCCGGTCGTAGCGGTAGCGGGTGGTGTGATGCAGCGCGACGTGGATGGGCATGGGAAAGCCGCTCGGTTCGGGTTGGGCCGGCCGCGCGCGCCGCGTCGCCGTCGCTGCGGCGGCACGGCACGGCGGATTCGGCGAAGGTGTGCGTCAGACCAGTTCCGGCGACTGCACGACGCTGATCTCGATGCCGACGGCGCTCGCGCCGAGCCCCGTCACGGGCTGCGCGTCGCGATAGTCGAGGCCGACGGCGATGCGTACGTAGCGCTCGTCCGGGCAGCGGTTCATGAACGGATCGAAGCCGACCCAGCCGAGCCCTTCGACATAGGCCTCGGCCCACGCATGACCGGCCGGCTGCTGCATCAGCGCGACGGCCTGCGGCTGCGCGCCGAGTGCCGCCTGCGGCAAGCCCTGCGACTGCGCGGCATGCGATGCGCCGAGCGCCTGCTGCATGCCGTCGCCCGTCTGCAGCGCGAGCGCTTCCTCGGCATCGTCGTCGTTCGCGCTCTGCTTCGCGTCGGCGATGCGCTGCATCGCGCTGTCGGCGAGCACGTAGCCCGAGATATAGCGCGCGGGCACCTTCAGCGCTCGCGCGGCCGCGATGAATGCATGCGCATGGTCGCGGCTCGTGCCCTCGCCGCTTTGCAGCGCGGTTTCGGCATCGACCGGCGCGTCGGCCAGGTTCGGCGCATACGCGATGCGGCCGTGCACTTCCGTCATCAGCCAGTGCAGCGCATCGAGGCTGTGCGGCTCGATCGGCAGCGCCTGCGTGAGCTCGCGCACGATGTCGCCGGCCTTCGTGAGCGCGGTCTCGCGCTCGAAGATCCACGGCGGCGCATAGCCTTCCGGGTTGCCGAGAATGCCGGCGCGGTCCTGCGTCTCGACGACGCCAGCCGCGACCACGACGACCTCGTTCTTCGCGCCGCGGTCGTGGCGCACGAGGTCGATCCGGTTGCCGAACCCGTCCGTATAGGAGAGCGTCGGCTCGACGCCGTCGATCGTGACCTGCCACGCGCGCACCGTCTGCCCGGGCCCCGATTGCGGGCGCAGCCGCAGCCGTTGCAGCGCATGGGTGGCTTGATCGTCGAACTGATAACGCGAAATGTGTCGGATGGCGAGTCGCATGGCAAGTCTCAGTCGAAGTTGTAGGCCTGGGCGATATCGACCCCGAGGCTGTTGTTGCGGCCGATGAAGTCGGTCAGGAACTCGTGCAGGCCGCTCTTGAAGATCCGCTCGACCGAGGTGTCGGACAACATCTGCAGAATCTTCGTGGCCGTGTCGTGACACGGGTGTGTCACGCCGTAATCCTTCGCGAGCAGGTTCAGGCTCGACACCACGCGCCCGTAGCAATAACGCAGCGAACGCGGCATGCGGCCGTTCAGGATCAGGTAGTCGGCGATGTTCATCGGCTTGTACTGCACGTCGTACACCCAGCGATACGACCGGTGTGCGGCCACGCAGCGCAGGATGGTCTCCCACTGGTAGTTGTCGAGGATCGTGCCGACGTGCGACACCGACGGCAGCAGCAGATGGTATTTCACGTCGATGATCCGCGCGGTATTGTCGGCCCGCTCGACGAACGCGCCGATCTGCGCGAAATCGAAGATCTCGTTGCGCAGCATCGTGCTGTAGAAGCTGCCGAGGATCAGCGCGGTTTCGCGCTTCACCTCGTCGAGCACCGCCGGCAGCCCGCTCTCCGGCACCGGCTGCGCGAGCGCGCGGCGCAGCGCGAGCCATGCGCCGTTCACGCTTTCCCACGCCTCGCGGGTGAGCGCCGTGCGCACCATCCGCGCGTTCGAGCGCGCGGCCTCGATGCACGACAGCACGCTCGACGGGTTGTCGCGGTCGCGCAGCAGGTAGTCGGTCACGGTATCGGCGGCATACGCGTCGTACTTCTGACGATAGCCGTCGTCCGCGCCCGAGCTGACCAGCACCGACGACCATTCGGCCGGCGCATCGGACGTGCGCGTGAGCGCCATCCGCAGCCCGGCATCGACGATGCGCGCGATGTTCTCCGCGCGCTCGATATAGCGGTACATCCAGTAGAGACCGCTCGCAGTTCGTCCCAGAAGCATCTCGTGTCCACTCCGTCTTCGTTCGGTTCGCGCGCCGGCTGCGGCGCGCGCGGTCGTGCCCGGCTCAGTCGGCCAGCACCCAGGTGTCCTTGGTGCCGCCGCCCTGGCTCGAGTTGACGACGAGCGATCCTTCCTGCAGCGCGACGCGCGTGAGCCCGCCCGGCGTGATCCGGATCCGGTCCGACACCAGCACGAACGGCCGCAGGTCGACGTGGCGCGGCGCGAGGCCGGCTTCGGTCAGGATCGGCGTCGTGGACAACGCCAGCGTGGGTTGCGCGATGTAGTTCGCGGGCCGCGCGCGCAGCTTCGCGGCGAACGCCTCGAGTTCGGCCTTCGACGCGCACGGCCCGACCAGCATCCCGTAGCCGCCCGAGCCGTGCACTTCCTTCACGACCAGTTCGTCGAGATGGTCGAGCACGTATTTCAGGCTGTCGGCCTCGCCGCAGCGCCAGGTCGGCACGTTCTCGAGCAGCGCCTTGCGGCCCGTGTAGAACTCGACGATCTCCGGCATGTACGAGTAGATCGCCTTGTCGTCGGCGATGCCGGTGCCGGGCGCGTTCGCGATCGTGATGTTGCCCGCGCGGTAGACGTCCATGATCCCCGCCACGCCGAGCACCGAATCGGGCCGGAACGTCAGCGGATCGAGGAACGCGTCGTCGACGCGGCGGTACAGCACGTCGATCGACCGGAAACCTTCGGTGGTGCGCATCGCGACGCGGCCGTCGACCACCTGCAGGTCGCTGCCCTCGACGAGGTGCACACCCATCTGGTCGGCGAGGAACGAGTGTTCGTAATACGCGGAATTGTGGATGCCGGGCGTGAGCACGGCGATGGTCGGGTTGTCGGCGTTGCCGCCCGGCGGGCACACGGCCGCGAGCGACTGCCGCAGCATCTGCGGATAGGTCTCGACCGGGCGCACCTTGACCTGCTGGAACAGCTCGGGGAAGAGCTGCATCATCGTCTCGCGGTTTTCCAGCATGTACGACACGCCCGACGGCGTGCGCGCGTTGTCCTCCAGCACGTAGAACTCGTTTTCGCCGGTGCGCACGATGTCGACGCCGATGATGTGCGTGTAAACGTTCCCGGGCGGCCGGAAATCGATCATCTCCGGAATGAACGCCTCGTTGTGCGCGATCAGGTGCTTCGGCACGATGCCGGCGCGCACGATCTCCTGGCGGTGATAGATGTCGTCGAGGAACGCGTTGAGCGCCATCACGCGCTGCTCGATGCCGAGCGACAGCCGGCTCCATTCCGCGCCCGAGATGATCCGCGGCACGATATCGAACGGAATCAGCCGCTCGGCGGCCTGCGCATCGCCGTATACGGCGAACGTGATGCCTGTCCTGCGGAACACGCCTTCCGCGTCGTGGGCCTTCTGGGCGAGGCTTGCAGGGTTCTGCGTGTCGAGCCACTGCTTGAGGCGCGCGTAAGGCGCTCTCACCATCTCGCCGGATTGCAACATTTCATCGAACGGTTTCATCGAATTGTTCTCCATCGTTCTCCCCGGCATTGCGCATGCCGGACCGGCGTCACATCTGCTTTGCAAGGAACGTGCCTTGCGCTATCCGCTCGATTCCCCCCTTTTTGCGCCGCGCCACGCACGCTCGTGCGCCATGCCGCACCACGACGGTGCACCGGCGGCGCATTCGTCGGCGTCGACGCGCCGCGATTGCGCGCGAACGATGCCGTGCCTGTCGAACATAGTTCCCCCGCGTGTCACGAATGTGCAATCTGCACTGCACAAATTCGCGCCCGCGCCGATCGTGCGCGTCGCGGCGAATCGTGCCCCCGCACTGTCCGCCCTGGCTTCGGCTTCCCGATCCCCGACTCACGTTATCGGCCGGGACGACACGGCACCGGGCCGTCGCGGCGAACTGCGGGGAAAGGTGGGCCGGCCACGCAACCTGCGCGGCCAGCCCTGGGGAAGTACCGTCTGCGGCCGCACCGGCGTTCGACGCGGTGAACTAACCGGTTAGCCGGGTCCGGCGCCTCAAACTTATGCAGCCGTAATGCCGCCGACAACGCTCATGCATATTTCGACTGACACCGATCGAAAAAAAACATCGGCTGCGTGCGCGCGAGGCGCGGTAGGCTAGAAGGTTCGTGCAGCGAAACGGCGCCGCCGCCCCTGTGGGCGCCCGACTATAAAAAGCGAAGATCGAAATGGAAGCGAAGTGGCTGGAAGATTTCCTGAGCCTTGCGGATACCAAGAGCTTTTCCCGGGCCGCGCGTCATCGGCACCTCACGCAGTCGGCATTCAGCAGACGAATCGCCGCGCTCGAAACGTGGATGGACGCGAAGCTGGTCGACCGCAGCATCAACCCGATCGCGCTGACGCCGGCCGGGCAGATGTTCCGCGGGCTGGCCGCGGACATCCTGCGCAGCATGTACGCGGCACGCAACCTCGTGAACGGCTACGACCAGTTCGCGGCAAGCGACCAGGTGGTGCGCTTCGCGGTCGCGCATACGCTCGTGTTCACGCTGTTCCCCGAATGGCTCAAGCAACTGAACGGCGAAGTCGGCCACGTGACCGCGCGCGTCAACGCGGTGAACGTGCCCGAGGGCGTGCAGCAGCTCGTCGAAGGTGAATGCGACCTGCTGCTCGGCTATCACCATCCGCAACTGCCGATCGTGCTCGATCCGAACCACTTCCCGTTCGTCACGCTCGGCGTCGAACGGATCCTGCCGGTGTCGACGCCCGACGCGCGCGGCAAGCCGGTATTCGAACTGCCCGGCACGCCGGACGCGCCGCTGCCGCTCCTCGCGTATTCGTCGGGCGCGTTCCTCGGGAACGTCGTCGAGATGCTGCTGCTGAACGCGTCCGAATCGTATGCGCTGCACCGGTGCTTCGAGACGCACATGTCCGAGGCGCTGAAGGGGATGGTCGTGGCCGGGCACGGGATCGGCTGGCTGCCCGAAAGCTGCGTGGCGAAGGAGCTCGCGGAAGGTTCGCTCGTCCGTGCGGGTTCGGCGGACTGGATCACCGAACTCGAGATTCGCCTGTACCGGTCCGCGCGCAAGCGCGGGCTCGCGGCCGAGCAGTTGTGGACCTACATCATGAACCGGCCGCACGCCGCGGCCGACGGCACGCGTGCGACCGAGCAGTCGATCGCGCCGGCCGTGCGCATCGCGCGCCGCAGCGCCGGCGGCAGCCGGTAGCGCGGGTCCCCTGCTCGCGCACGATCCGCCGGCGCGCGGCGCGGATGAAACCGCCGCGCCGGCACTCGCCTTTTTTCAGCCGCCGAGTATTTTTCACTCTCGCTCCATGATCGATGCGCGCGTCGCACGCTCGATCAATCGCGATGAAACGCCAAACGTTTGCGCGCCCGCGCGATATTTTCCGTCTAATTCCGCAACGGTTCCGAATAACCCATCGATTTATACGGCAGAAATACCCTGTTACAGAACAAATCAAAAGTTTCGATTTTCATTCGATGCCAATTTAAAATAAGACCTCCGCACCCCGTTTCTTGAATTCATCAAGCTGTGCACCGCATTCATTGCGATGCCTCGAACACAGAGGCAAAACTTCCTTTTATCTGTCGTTATTTTTCGGCACGAAATTCCGGTACCACCCGCATCGTCAATTCGTCAGAGCGTCATCGGTACCGCCGAGCAAATTTCATATTCGGCAAAATCGACTTTCTTCAGAGCTGACCGAATAATCCAAATAAAGATCAATCCTAGTTAAATACGAGGTTTTATCGCCGTCCCATTTCAACCACACGCAGTTGTTTGTTCAAAACCCGTCGTGTATCAATGACGTTGTCGCAAAAAGAACGTCATCAAGTTCGACTCGGAATAAATGCGTTGCCAGCGATTCCGGATGGAGGTTGCAATGTCTTCCTCGTTTGAACAGCATGGTCGCCCGCTCCTCGGCCTCGTCGTATCCGCACTCTGTCTCCATGCCGCGGCCCAGACCCCAAACCCGGCCCCGACACCCTCGTCCGACACCGGCTCCGGACGATATGTCATTTCGTACATCTGCGGCGACGCGCGAATCGACGGTACTGCACCACTTCCCCCCGATGGCCGTCCGTACAACCTCGGCGTGTCGTTCGTATCGGGCGCCGGCGGGCAACCGTTGTCGAACGTGCAGGTGCGACTGCGACGGCATGGACGCGTCCTCGTCGAATTCAAGGCGACAGGTTCGCGCTGTCTGTTCAGCGTGCCCGATGCCAGTTACCGGGTCGAAGGGACCTATCAGGGAGCCACCCAGTTCGCGGTCGTCGAAACGGGCACACTCGCCACGCAGTTGCGGTGGTGAACGTCTGTCGAATCCGCGCGCCGATGGCGCGCGCCCGCGTCATGCACCGCAATCCATCGACAGGAGGATCGAATGACTCGTGCAGAACGCCCGGACGGTTCGCCCGCCCGCCGGCCGAAGCCCTCCTGGGGTCCCGGAAAGAATGCAGCGCTCAGCGTCGTTGCATTTGCCGCGATCTTCGGTGCCTTCGCGTACGTCGAGCGGGATGCGGGGGTCGGCCATGCAACCGTGACGCACGACATCGCCGGCTCGCTCGGCACCACCGTCGAGAAGTATCGCCAGGCCATCGTGGCCGCGACGGCCGACGCCTCCGGCGCGGCGTCGACTGTCGCGCAGGCCGAACCGGTCACGCCTTCCGTACCGGGAACGCCGTATGCGTCGGCAACGCCTACCGGGTCGACCGCCCCGGCCGAGCCGCCGCCAGCGACTGCCCGCTCCGCCGCGAAACACACGCGCCCCGCGCATGTGGCGTCCACGACGCTCGCGGCCAACGCACACGCCACACCGGCCAGCAGACGCGCGGCGCACCCCGGTGACACGCACCGGACGCCACGTTCGCAGGCGCTGGCACGCGCGAGACAACACACCGAGCCCACGCCGAAACGGCAACCGCAATCGGATATCGCCGACACGACGCACATGGAGACCGCCAGCGTCACGCGCGACGAGATGAAAGGCGCCCGCGCCCTCGCCAGGGCGCGCTGGTGCGCACGGATCGATGAATGGACCTGCGTCGAGCAAAACGCGAGCCGGGCACTTGCCATCGACCCGAAGAGCAGCGAATCGCGCGCGCTGCTTGGACAAGCGATCCGCAACCGCCTGTGAAGCGGCCGGAGGCTGCCGGGCCTCGCTGCCCGGCAGCACGACGACCGGCGACGCGCGTCGTCGGGCGTGCAACCGATGTGATCGTTTCAGAGTGAGGAGACATCGTGGCTAACAATCGTCAACAACAATGCACCACCGTCGCACCGCCCAACCGGCGGATCCTCCTGCATGCGCCGTTGCTGTTGCTGCTCGTCGCGTCCGGCCCCTGCCTTGCCGCCGACGGCGACGCGGAACCGGGCGGCGCGAGCGAAATCGCCGGGACCCACGGCGCGCCGGATGCGCTGCCACCCGACCTGCAGCCGACGGGGGTGTCGACGTGGCTCGCCCAGGGTCCGGACACCCTGCCCCCGCCTGCGCCGACGCCGATCGCGCAGGCATCGGATGCGTCGATGCAGATCGCGCAGGTGTCGAACCCTCAATCGCAGGCGATGCCGACCACGGTCGTGGTGGAGCCGGACGTGGCGCAGTCGAGTGAAGCGGCGCCGGACGCGCGATCGTCGGATGCGCAGGCACCGGACGCCCAGACATCGAATGCGCCGACGCAGCAGCTGGCCCAGGCATCCGACGCTGCGCCGCCGAATACATCGGCACCCGCCGTGCAATCGTCGGATGCTTCAATCCCGCTTGCCCAAGCATCCGACACCGCGCCGCCGAATTCATCGGCACCCGCCGCGCAAACGTCGAATGCCCCCATGCAGCTTGCCCAGGAATCCGACACCGCGCCACCAAATTCATCGGCACCGGCCGCATCGCCGAATGCGTCGAATACGCCGACGACACCGACGCAAACCGCGCAGGCATCCGGCACCCCCATGCCGAACTCGCCTGCCCCGGTTACCCAGACACCCGGCACACAACCGCCGCCGTCCCAGGCACCGAATTCGCAGACGCCCGGCGCCCAACTGCCGGGCACGGCGACCCAACCCTCGCAAGGTCCCGACGTCGAAACGCCGAATGCCCAGGCGCCGAATCTCCGTACCGCCGACGTCGCGACCGTGCGCAACGACGTGTTCGGCCTCGCCGCGAGCGGTGGCGCGATCCAGGCGCTCGAAGAAGCGAAGGCACGGCCCGATGCGTTCTCTGCCGTCGACGTCGCGCAACTGGAAGAACTGTCGATACGCCAGCAGGTGCGCGGCGGACGCGACAAGTCGCGCTCGATGACGAGTTCGGACCGCTTCGACGGGATCGACAGCGCGCTGCGCGCGGCCGACGACCTCGACAAGCGGATGCCGGCCACGCCCGACTATTCGCCGGTCAGGACGGCGCTCGCGGGCGACCGCACGGTCGCCCTGGCGGCGCGCGGCGACATGAAGCCGGCCGTTGCGACGTTCGAGACGATTCCGCCCGACGCGGAGATCTCGATCGACGCGCTGGCGGCCGTCGGCGATGCCTACCTGTACCTGAGCGAGCCGGCCAAGGCGAACGCCGTGTACCAGCGCGCGCTGAAGCAGGCGACCGCGTCGCCGACGGACCGCGCAACCCGCGGCTTCCAGTACGGGGCGCGCACGCGTCCGATCGAACTGCGCGAAGGGCTGTTCTGGTCGTACGTCGACCAGGGTCGCGCGGCGGACGCGAAGCAGGTGCTCGACGACATGGGCAAGTCCCTGCCGCCGGCCAAGGAAGTGCGCAACTACGGTCCGGAAGAAAGCGACTATCTGCGCTACTACCGGCTACGCGCGCAATACCTGATCGTCACGGGCCACACCGACCAGGGGATCGCCGCGCTGGAACAGCTCGAGAAGGAGGTGCCGTTCAACGCGGAAGTCCGTGCGGCGCACGCCGACGCGGTATCCGGCCAGTCGCATCCCCGCCAGGCGATCGCGATGTATCGCGCGTCGCTGACCGACCACCCGGACAGCGTCGAGATGCTCGCGGGCCTCGGCCGCGCGTCGCTCACGGCAGACGACTACGCCACCGCGAAGCACGTCGACCAGACCCTGGACAACGTGTTCCCGGACAGCGGCGCCGTGCGCGGCTTCAAGCGCGACTACAAGGCATACCGCAGCCCCGTGTTCACGACCGACCTGAGCTTCGAGCACGGCAACAGCGCGCTGGCCGACAACAGCTTCACATCGGACAGCTATGTGTATTCGCAACCGTTCGGCGACAACTGGCGCGTCTTCTCGCATACGTTCTTCGGCCATGCGCAAACCGATGCCGGCAGCGTCAGCCGCACCCGCACGGGCGTCGGCGGCGACTACCGGCACGGGCCGCTCACCGTGCTGGGCGAAGTCACGCGCTCGTTCGGCGCCGACGGCCGAACCGGCGGCCGCGGGTCCATCGCGTACGCGCTGAACGACTACTGGACGGTCACCGGCGCGCTCGACACCAACGACAACTCACTGCCGTGGAAGGCGTATGCCGCGCACATCTGGGGCCGCTCCGCCAACGTCTCGGTCGTGTATCGCCAGAACGACCGCCGCGAGGTCAAGCTGAGCTACGGCGTGAGCCGCTACAGCGATTCGAACCTGCACCAGGAGATCGCGGCGACCGCCACGCAGCGCGTGTACACGTCCGCCAACCAGCTCGTCAACGTGTCGCTGGATCTCGGCACCGACAGCAATACGCGCCAGAACGCGCCCTACTTCAGCCCGGGCCGCGACTACGCGGCCGCGGCGACCGTCATGCATCAGCTGACGCTGTGGAAGAAGGGCGACATGTCGCTGCAGCAGCGCGTGTCGGCGTCGGGCGGTGTGTACAACGAGCGCGGCTTCGGCACCAGCCCGCTGTGGAGCGCGCGCCTCGAGCACGCGTGGACGTTCAAGCACGACATCACGCTGAGCTATGGCGTCGAGGTCAGCAGCCACGCGTACGACGGCCAGCGCGAGCGCTCCGAAACCGGCTTCCTGTCGGTCAACCTGCCGTTCTAGCAAGGAGATCGCGCCATGCAAACCCGACGGACCTTCATGTGCGGATGCCTCGGCACGTTCACCGCCTGTTCGCTGTTCCCGGGCGTGACCAATGCCAAGATGATCGATCTGCTGCCGCCGTCCGATCCGGCCGACGGCAAGACGTTTCGCGTGATCTGCCTGCATGACGTGCGCGACAACCTGATGGAGTCGTTCAAGTCCCCGTCGGCGCTGGTCGATCCGTTCGCGGTCGATACCGGCACGCTGACCGCGATCTTCTCGTGGCTGCAGACCAACAACTATCACACCATCACGGTCAGGCAGATCGAGGCGTCCCGGCACGGCGGCAAGCCATTGCCGCCGCGCGCGGTGCTCCTCACGTTCGACGACGGCTACCGCAGCCACTACACGAAAGTGCTGCCGCTGCTGGAGCGCTTCAAGTATCCGGCCGTGATGGGCATCGTCACCGCGTGGATCGATGCGCCGCCGGATACGCCGATCAGCATCAGCGACAAGATCAAGGTGCCGCGCGATTACTTCATGTCGTGGGAGGAGGTGCAGAAGGTCGGCCAGTCGCACCTCGTCGAGCTCGGCTGCCACACCCACAACCTTCATCGCGGCGCGGTCGCGAATCCGCAAGGCAACGAATTGCCGGCGACCACGTCGCACCTCTACCTGCAGAACGAGAAGCGCTATGAAACCGACGCCGAATTCGAAGCACGCGTGCACGACGACCTGCAGACGTGCGTGCGGCAGATCCGCGAACGCACCGGCATCGTCGCACGCTCGATGGTGTGGCCATACGGCGCGGAAAACCAGCCCGTGCGCAAGATATCGACGTCGCTCGGCATGGACATCCAGTTCAGCCTCGATGCCGGCCCGAATACGCCGGACGTGCCGTTGGACCGGCTGAGACGGATCCTGATGATGTACGACATCGACATCGGCGGGTTCGAGCGCTCGATGCGCGAGCCGGCGTCGAACCGCGGCGACGTCGACGTGCCCGAGCGCATCGTGCAGGTCGACCTCGACCAGGTCTACGATCCGGATCCCGCGCGGCAGGAAGCGAATCTCGGCAAGCTGATCGAGCGCATCTACCGGATGCAGCCGAAATCGGTGTACCTGCAGGCCTATGCCGACCCGAAAGGCACCGGCGTGGCCGAGGCGGTGTATTTCCCGAACCGGCACCTGCCGATGCGCGCCGACCTGTTCTCGCGCGCCGCGTGGCAGCTCAACACGCGCTCCAACGTGCAGGTGTACGCGTGGATGCCGGTGCTCGCGTTCCGGCCGCCGCCGGACAAGCACCAAGGGCTCGAGGCCGTGAGCGCATACGGCGGCGCGCCGGCCCGCGAGAACGGCACGCGCATGTTCCGGCTGAGCCCGTTCGATCCGGAGGCGCGGCTGATGATCCAGCAGCTCTACGAGGATCTCAGCAAACACGCGTCGTTCAGCGGCATCCTGTTCAGCGACGACGCCGTGCTCGACGACTACGAGGATGCGGGCCGGCATGCGCTGCGCACCTATTCGCAGTGGGGGCTGCCGGCCGACGTCGGCAAGATCCGCGAGAACCCCGACCTGATGAAGCGCTGGACGCGCCAGAAGTCGCGCTACCTGATCGACCTGACCCGCCAGCTCGAACAGATCGTGCTGGCCCACCAGAACGTGGGCGACGTGCTGACCGCGCGCAACATCTTCGCGATGCCGGTGCTCAAGCCCGAATCGGAAGCGTGGTACGCGCAGAACTACGACGATTTCCTCGCCGCCTACGACTACGTCGCGCTGATGGCGATGCCGTACATGGAGCAGGCGAAGGATCCCGAGGGCTGGCTGGACCAGCTCGTGCGGGCCGTCCGCGCGAAGCAGCGCGGGCTGCAGCGCACCGTGTTCGAACTGCAGTCGTACGACTGGCACGCGCAGAAGCAAGTGCCGGCCGGCACGCTGCTCGCGCAGATGCGGCGGCTGCGCAGCGAGGGCGCGGTGAATTTCGGCTACTACCCGGACAACTTCCTGAACGGCCAGCCGGAGCTCGACGCGATGCGCGACGTGATGTCGCTGAAATCGCGCCTCGATCCGACCTCGATCAACGCGCTGATGCAGATGCAGCATGCACAGGGGACCAAGACGCCATGACCACCCACGGCATCATCCAGCGCCTCCAGGACTTCGTTTTCTACTATCCGTTCTTCATGTCGTATCTGTGGATGATAGGCGGCGTCGTCCATTACTTCCTGCTCGAGGAAGGCCGCGAGCTGTCGACGCGCACGATCGCCGCGAGCGGCATCCCGAAGATCTCGATCGTCGTGCCGTGCTTCAACGAGGCCGCGAACGCGCGCAGCGTGATCCGCCACCTCAACGCGATGGACTACCCGAACTACGACATCATCGCGGTCAACGACGGCAGCAAGGACCGCACGGGCGACATCCTCAACGAACTGGCCGTGGAGATCCCGCGGCTGCTTGTCATCCATCACGCGCGCAACGAGGGCAAGGCGGTCGGGCTCACCACCGCGGCGGCCGTATCGAACGCGGAATACCTGCTCTGCATCGACGGCGACGCGCTGCTCGCGCATGACGCGATCGGCTGGATGCTCGAGCATTTCCTGACCGATCCGGGCGTCGGCGCGGTCACCGGCAACCCGCGCATCCGCACGCGCACGTCGCTGCTGGGACGCATGCAGGTCGGCGAATTCTCGTCGATCGTCGGGCTGATCAAGCGCACGCAGCAGGTGTACGGCCGCATCTTCACGGTGTCGGGCGTGATCACGATGTTCCGCAAGACCGCGCTCGCCGACGTCGGCTACTGGAGCTCGGACATGCTGACCGAGGACATCGACATCAGCTGGAAGCTGCAGTGCCGCGACTGGCGCGTCGTGTACGAGCCGCACGCGCTCAGCTGGATCCTGATGCCCGAGACGCTGAAGGGGCTCTACCGGCAGCGGCTGCGCTGGTCGAAGGGCGGCATCCAGGTGCTGCTCAAGTACGCGGGCACGCTCGCACGTCCGACGCAGATGATGATGTGGCCGCTGTTCGCCGAGTACCTGATCGGCATCGCGTGGGCCTATTCGATGTCGTTCATCCTGCTGCTCGCGCTGATCGACGTCTTCTACCCGCTTCCGTCGAACTGGCATGTGTCGGTGGTGCCGCACTGGCACGGGATGCTGCTGGTCGCAACCTGCATCCTGCAGCTGATCATCGGCAGCATGATCGATCGTCGTTACGACGAAAAACTCCTGATGTATTTCCTTGACACCGTCTGGTACCCCGTCGCGTTCTGGCTGATCAGCATGATCACCACCGTCGTCGCCCTGCCCGCCGTCGTACTGCGGGGCCGCGGCAGGCGCGCCGTTTGGGTCAGTCCCGACCGAGGCATTCAACATGAAGAACGCGCCGATTATTGACCTTTCCCTGCGCACGCCGCGCGAACTGATCGCCGCGCGCGGCGTCATCGTCGGGCCCGTGCTCGTCGTGTGGTTCCGCCTCGTGCGGCCCGCGCTGGTCGGAGGCGTATGGGCATCGATCTGCATCTACACGTACCGCTACCTGCTGCCGTTCAACCAGGCCGAGATGCCGATCGAGCAGATCGTGTTCTACGTGACGAGCATCGCGCTGATCGCCGGCACGATCGTCACCTGGCTGATCGCGGGGCGCGTCGTGCATCCGCTCGCGTACCGGTTGCACGCGTCGAAGATGCTGCGGCGTTCGGCCAGCGTGAAGATGCGCTCGGTGCCGCCGACCGCGCTCGCGGGCGCCCGCCGGCGCGGCGCGCGGCGCACGACGCGCATTCTGGTCGCGTCGCACGATGCGAACGGCTCGATCTCGGGCATCGAATGGGTCGCGCATGCTGGGCCTCAGCCCCGCGAGTAAGTCACCGGAGCCATGCCATGCCGCGCCGCGCGCAACGCATGCCGCGCGACGCGACGGCGCTCCTGAAATCGTGCTGGCGCGCGTCGCGCGCCGGCAGGCAACTTCCTGTAGACGAGGTGAATCATGTGCGGAATCGTCGGAGCAAGCGGCCTGAACAATCAGGTCCCGCAACTGGTCAACGCGCTGAGCCGGCTCGAATATCGCGGCTACGATTCGTGCGGCATCGCCGTGCTGCGTGACGGCCGCCTGCGCAGCGAACGCACGTTGCGGCGCGTGGCGGACCTGCAGGACCGCGTGCTGACGCTCGGTCTCGAAGCGCAGACGTGCATCGCGCACACGCGCTGGGCGACGCACGGCGCGCCGTCGGAAATGAACGCGCATCCGATCATGTCGGGCGACACGATCGCGGTGGTGCACAACGGGATCATCGAAAACCACGATGCGTTGCGCGCCGAACTGCGCGAACGCGGCTATACGTTTCGCGGCGAGACCGACACCGAGGTGATCGCGCACCTGATCCACAGCGTGTATCGCGACGACCTGTTCGATGCCGTGATCCGCGCGGTCAAGCGGCTGCACGGCGCGTATGCGATCGCCGTGCTGAGCGCGCGCGAACCGCAGCGGCTCGTCGCCGCGCGCGCGGGCTCGCCGCTCGTGATCGGCATCGGCGCGGACCAGAACTATCTCGCGTCCGACTGCGCGGCACTCGGCGATCTCACCGACCGCTTCGTCTACCTGGAAGACGGCGACGTCGCGCGGATCACGCCGGAACGCATCGACGTGGTCGACTCGGCCGGGAGCCCGGCCCAGCGTCCGCTGTGCCTGGTCAAGGCGCGCGACGACGACGCCGCCCTCGGCCCGTATCAGCACTTCATGCAGAAGGAGATCTTCGAGCAGCCGAAGGCGATCGCCAGCACGATCGACGGCATCGACACGATCTCGCCCGCGCTGTTCGGCGGCAACGACAGCACGCGTGCGCTGCTGTCGAAGACCCGGAACGTGCTGCTGCTCGGCTGCGGCACGAGCTACTACGCGGGCCTCACGGCGAAATACTGGCTCGAGGGCATCGCGGGTATCCCGGCGCAGGTCGAGATCGCGAGCGAATACCGCTACCGCGATACCGTGCCCGATCCGCGCACGCTGGTCGTCGGCATTTCGCAGTCGGGCGAGACTGCCGACACGATCGGCGCGCTCGCGCGCGCACACGGGCTGGGCCAGGAGCTGTCGATGGCGATCTGCAACGTGGCGACCAGCTCGATCGCGCGCAGCGCGCCGCTCAGCTTCCTGACGCGCGCCGGCATCGAGCTCGGCGTCGCGTCGACCAAGGCGTTCACGACCCAGCTCGTCGCGCTGTTCCTGCTGACGCTGACGCTCGCGCAGCAGCGCGGCCGGCTCGACGCCGCGCATGTCGCGATGCACCTGAAGAAGCTGCACGAACTGCCGGACCGGATCGGCCACGCACTCGCGCTGGAAACGCAGATCATGGGCTGGGCCGCGAGGTTCGCACGCACCGAGAACGCGCTGTTCCTCGGGCGCGGCATTCACTATCCGATCGCACTGGAAGGCGCGTTGAAGCTCAAGGAAGTGTCGTACATCCATGCGGAAGGCTATCCGGCCGGCGAACTGAAGCATGGCCCGCTCGCACTCGTCACGAGCGCGATGCCGGTCGTCACGATCGCGCCGGACGACCGCCTGTTCCAGAAGCTGAAGTCCAACATGGCCGAGGTGCGCGCACGCGGCGGACGCCTGTACGTGCTCGCGGGCCATCATCTCGAGATCGACGCCGACCGCGACACGCACCTGATCCGCGTGCGCGAATCAGGCGACGCGCTGTCGCCGATCGTCAACGTGATCCCGTTGCAGCTGCTCGCGTATCACGTCGGCTGCGCGCGCGGCGCCGACGTCGACAAGCCGCGCAACCTCGCGAAATCGGTCACCGTCGAATGATGCGGCGGACGGGCGTGGCGCTGGTCGCCACCCTGCGTTCGCAGGCCGGCCGGCGCGCCGCCGCGTGGCGCGTCGCGACCGTGCTCTGCGGCGCATGCTGCGCCGTCGGCGCGCCGTCACGCACGTTGGCCGGCGGGCCGGTCGTTCACACCGTCACCGTGCAGGCGCCCGCGTCGCCGCAGTCGCCGCTGGAGCGCGGCGATCCGCGGCGCTTCATGCACGGGATCGGCGTGGCCGACGCCGGCGACGCCCGGCGCTGGGTGTTCTTCAGCAGCTCGGGCATCGTGCCGCGCGGCGCGCGGCGCGACGGCAACTGGCCGCATGACGTGTACGTCGGCGAATGGCTGCCGGGCAAGCCGCGCCTGCTGCGCGTCCATCCGTTCATCAGCCGCCCGGAAGCGCAGGAACCCGTGTCGATCGCGCAGAACCCGCGCGGCGACATCTTCGTCACGTTCGAGGACGGCTGGAACACGCCGCAGGTGGTCAGCCAGCGATACGGCGTCTATCGGCGCGACCTGAAGCCGATCAAGCCCTACCCGAACGACGTCGAGGCAGGCGGCCACTCGGGCCACGTCGCCGCGGTGGGCGAACGCTTCGTCGTGTTCTATTCCGCCGACTGGATCGACGGCGGCGGCGTCGACAACCTCGGCACCGGCAACGGCGTCTACGTGAAAACCTACGATGCGGAAGGACGCGTGCTGAACCATGTGCCGGTCGCGCCGCACCGCCGCGAATGGTGGCCGGTGGTCGCGGGTTCGCCGCGCCGCGCGCTGCTGGTCTGGCAGAAATACATCGAGGGCAGCACGGACGCGACGCTCGAATACGCGATGTTCGACCCGGTCACGGCGAAACTCGACATGCTCGGGCCGCTGAACGACACGATCCAGTATTACGTCTATTCGTCCGCGTATGTGCCGGCGGTCGACCGCTTCGTCGTCGTCACGACGACGGCGGACAATCGCGGCGTCGCGCTGCTGATCGACCCGGAGGGCCGTCGTCTGGCCACGCTCGACTGCCTGCCGGCGTCGGTGCGCGAGTCCGGGATCGGTGTCGACGGCACGCATGCGTATGTGCCGACCCGCGACGGGCGGCTGCTGACACTGGCGCTTTCGCCGACGGACATGTCGGTGAGCGGCGTGCAGCGTTCGCCGATTCCGTGGGGCGCGACCGGTATCGCCGGGTTCCCGGCACGCGCCGGGACGATGCATTTCGTGTCGCTGACGCCGTCCGGCACACGCGAAGCGGATTTCGACACGACCCGGGAAACGCCGTCGCCGAAGGCCGACGCGCAGTGTTCGACGCATTGACGGCGACCCGGCACGTCGATCCGTCCCGGCGCGATCGATCCGGGCGTTTGGGCCTTTGCCCGATTCGCGCCGTGCGATCCCCCGCCACGCATCGGCCGGCCCGGTAGTCGGGCTCGCGACGGCAGCCCGGCCCGATCCCTCGCGCCCGGCCCGATCCCTCGCGCCCGCCCCGCTCCCTCGCGCCCGCCCCGCTCCCGCGCCGAAGTCGCCAGCGCCGCCCGTACCGGATAGACTGTCGCCCGATTCCATCCATCGGCCGCGGCGCTCGCCTCCCTGCCGCCGCCGGAACGCCCCCACGGAGAACGAATGCTGAAGCGCCAGTGGTTTTCGCTGTTGCTGCTGACGATGTGCCTGATCGCAACGCGCGCGTCCGCGCAGGGCTCGCTCGAACTCGAGACCGACGGCACGCCGCGCGTCCTGACGCGCCAGGCGCTGCTCGCGCGCGCCGACGCGACGGACATCCACGTGCCGCGCGACATTGCGTACGGCCGGCCGATGACGTTCCGCGCGGTGCCGTTCGCCGCCCTGCTCGGCGACACGCCGCTGCCGGCGGACGGCGTGCTCGAAACGCGCGCGGCCGACGGTTTCGCCGCGCAACTGCCGCTGGATCTCGCGCGCCGCCGTGCGCCGGCCGGCGCCGTCGCGTGGCTCGCGATCGAGGACCCCGCGCACCCGTGGCCGAAGCTGCCGGGCAAGCAGGTCGGCGCCGGGCCGTTCTATCTCGTGTGGCTGGGGCCGGACGCATCGTCCGTGTGCGGCGAGCAGTGGCCGTATCAGATCGTGCGCATCACGATCGAATCGTCGCCGCTCGCGCGCTGGCCGTCGCTCGCCGTCGATCCGGCATTGCCGGCGCACGATCCGGCCCGTGCGGGCCAGCGGCTGTTCGTCACGCAATGCCTCGCGTGCCACCGCCTCGACGGCGCGGGCAGCAGCCAGGCCGGCCCCGACCTGAACACGCCGATGAATCCGGTCGACTACTTCCAGCCCGCGGCGCTGCGCCGCTACCTCCGCAACCCGGCATCGGTGCGCGACTGGCCGGGCCGCGTGATGCCGGCGTTCCCGCCCGATCAGCTGAGCGACCGGGAACTCGACCAGATCGTCGCCTACCTCGCGTACATGGCGCGACGCAAGGCCGGCAAGTAGGCCACGCCAGTCACGCGCCCATCACGCGCCCGCTTCCTGCGCGCTTTGCAGCACCGCGCGCAGCAGCACGTCGGCGCCCGCCGCCGACCATTCCGGCGTGATCGCCTCGGCCTCGTTGTGGCTCAGCCCGTCGACGCACGGCACGAAGATCATGCCGGTCGGCGCGACGCGCGCGACATAGCACGCGTCGTGGCCCGCGCCGGACACGATGTCCATGTGCGGCAGCCCGAGCGCCTGCGCCGCGTCGCGCACCGCGTCGATGCAGCGCGGCGCGAACGGCACCGGCGGGTACGTGAAGATCTGCTCGATCCGCGCACCGAGGCCGGCGTCGGCCGCCACGCGCGCCAGTTCCGCACGCAGCGCCGCATCGAGTTCGTCGAGCACCGCGTCGTCGGGATGGCGGAACTCGACCGTGAAGAAACAGCCGCCCGGCACCGTGTTGCGCGAATTCGGCCGCGCCTCGATCATCCCGACCGTCGCGCGCGCGTGCGGCGCATGGCGGCGGCCGAGCGCATCGACGAATTCGATCATCCGCGCGGCGCCCACCAGCGTGTCGCGCCGGAATGCCATCGGCGTCGTGCCCGCATGCGCGTCGACACCCGTCAACGTCACCTCGTACCAGCGCTGCCCCTGCCCGGCGGTCACGACGCCGATCGTCCTGCCCGCGCGTTCGAGAATCGCGCCCTGCTCGATATGCAGTTCGTACGCGGCATGCACCGGATAGCCGCCGACCGGCTCGGCGCCCGCATAGCCGATCCGCGCGAGTTCCTCGCCGATCGTCTTGCCTGCGCCGTCCGTGCGCGACAGCCCGTATTCGAGCGGATAGACGCCCGAGAACACGCCGGCCGAGATCATCGCCGGCGCGAAGCGCGACCCTTCCTCGTTGGTCCAGATCACGACGTCGATCGGGCGCTCGGTCTCGACGCCCGCGTCGTTCAGCGCGCGCACGACCTCGAGGCCGCCGAGCACGCCGTAGATGCCGTCGTAGCGGCCGCCGGTCGGCTGCGAATCGGCGTGCGAGCCCGTCATCACCGGCGCGGCGTCGGGATTGCGACCCGCGCGGCGCGCGAACACGTTGCCCATCCGATCGACCCGCACCGTGCAGCCGGCATCGCGTGCCCACTGCACGAACAGGTCGCGCGACTCGCGGTCGAGGTCGGTCAGCGCGAGACGGCAGACGCCGCCCTTCGGCGTCGCGCCGATCTGCGCCATCCGTTCGAGCGACGCCCACAGGCGCGCGCCGTCGACGCGCGGTGCGCTCGCGAGGTCGTCATGCATTGCCGGCCTCCGGGGTGTCGTCGCGCGGCGCCGCCTGCAGCGCATAGCGAAAATCGCAGCGCTTGCCGCCCTGCATGATCGTGCTCGTGCGCGTCAGCGCGATGCGCGGGTCGTAGCCCTCGATGAAGTAGCTGTCGCGCGCGCAGCTCAGCAGGTGGCCGATCTCGCCGAGCCCCATCGCGTGATACATCTCCGCGTAGCTGCAGCGATGCACGTCGTAGTCGTAATGCGCGTCGTCCGCGCGGCGCACCTCGACGTCGAGCGCATCGTCCTTCTCCCACAGCACCTGCAGTGCGATGAACGACTGCACGCTCGTGCCGTCGGGCTCCTGCGCGGCGAACGTGCGGCCCGCGTCGACGGCCGCGCCGCGCACGGCCTCCGCGATCACGGCCTGCGCGCGCTCGATGCCGAATTCGCGCTTCATGATCTCGTAGATCGGCTTGATGATTTCCGCTTCGATGCGGCGCCGCGCGAGGATGCCGAGGCGCGTGTCCTCGGGTGCCGCCGCGGAAGCGGGCGTGGTGTCGGTCATGGGATCGTCTCCGTCGTTATTTCGTTGCCGGGTGCGCGCCGCCAAGCACGTCGACGACGGTCCACTTGCCGCCGCGCACCTGGTAGATCGTGAATGCCGGGTCCTTCAGGTTGCCTTCACTGTCGAACGCGACCCGGCCGGTCACGCCGGGCCGGTCGATCGCGCGCACGGCCGCGACCAGCTTCGCCGGCTGCGTCGTGCCGGCCTTCTGCGCCGCCGCGATCAGCGTGGCGGCCGCGTCGTACGCGAACGGCGCATGCAGTTCGATCGGCGCGTTAAAGCGTGCGCGGTATTGCGTGTCGAACGCCTTGCCGCCCGGCATCCGGTCGAGCGGCAGGCCCGGTTCGAGCGCCGTCACGCCGTCGCCGTCCTTGCCTGCGAGCGACAGGAAGGTCTGGCTCACGAAACCGCCGGCGCCGAGCAGCGGCGCGTTCACGCCGAGCTGGCGCATCCGGCGCGCGATCGGCGCGGCCTGCGCGTCGAGCCCGCCGAAGAACACGAGATCCACGCGCTTGCCCTTGATCGCCGTCAGCACGCCGCTGAAGTCGGTCGTCTTGTCGTTCACGTACTGGCGATCGACGATCGTGCCGCCGTTCGCCTGCACGCCCTTGATGAACTGGTCGGCGAGGCCCGCGCCGAACGACGTGCGATCGTCGATCACCGCGATGCGCTTCGCCTTCAGCGTCTTCACCGCATAGGCGCCGGTGAAATTGCCGCCCGCATCGTCGTGACCCATGATGCGGAACGCCGTCGCGTAGCCCTGCTGCGTGTACGGGTGGCCGGTGGACGCCGGCGCGATCTGCGGAATGCCCGCATCGCGGTAGACGCGCGACGCCGGCACGCTGCAGCCCGTGTTCCAGTGACCGACGACGCCGATCACGTGCTGGTCGACCAGCTGCTGCGCGACCGCGACGGCCGTGCGCGGGTCGGATTGATCGTCGGCCGCGACGAGCTTGTAGACGACCGGCTTGCCGCCGATGCTCGGATGCTTCGCGTTCGCGTCGTCGATCGCGAGCTGCGCGCCGTTCTGCAGATCCTTGCCGATCCGTGCGGACGGCCCGGTGAGCGGCGCGGCGAGACCGATCAGGACCGTCTGCGGCGCGGCCTGCGCGAAAGCGGGAACGGCGGCGATCAGCGCGGCCGCGGAGAAGGCGAAGCGGGCGGGAAGAAATGCGATTTTCATGTGCGGGGCTCGGTGATTCGAATCAAAACATGAAAAATATTAAATATTCAGCACCCTCACCCCAAATATTCAATTGTTGGATGCTTATGCCATTCCCGACACAATAACGCAATCATCTGTAAATAAAGGATATTTTCATGTTGTCGCTTACCCTGATTTTTCGATAAAATTCGACACATGAAAAATATCGAACAATTGCCGCACGATCCGCCGCTCCGCGCCGTCCGCGCGTTCGAGGCATTCGCGCGTCTTGGATCGGTCACGGCGGCCGCGCACGAGCTCGACATCACGCCGTCCGCGGTCAGCCACCAGCTGCAACTGCTCGAGGCGTTCATCCAGACGCCGCTGACCGTGCGCGAAGGCCGGCTGCTCGCGCTCACCGACGAGGGGCGCGACTATTACCGCTCGATCAGCGCCGCGTTCTCGGTGCTGCGCAGCGCGACGCGCTTCGTGCGCGACCGGTCGTCGCTGCGGCAGATCACCATCAGCCTGATTCCGCTGCTCGGCATCGGCTGGTTCATTCCGCGGCTGCACGCGTTCCTCGCCGACAACACCGACGTCGACGTGACCGTGCTGTATGCGCATCACCGCAACTATCGAAGCGACGCGTCCGACCTGTCGATCCGCTTCGGCACCGGCGACTGGCCCGGCTACCGCTGCGAGCGGCTGCTGCCGGGCGCGATGGTGCCGATGTGCAGCCCGTCGTTCCTGAAGCGCCACGGGCCGTTCCGCACGCCGGCCGATCTCGCGCGGGCGCCGCTCGTGCACGACGAAGATCGCAGCACCTGGGTCAACTGGCTGCAGGGCGCCGGCGTGCGGCACGTGTCGCATGCGGTGGGGCCGATGTTCGAGGACGGGCAACTGACGCTGAGCGCGGCGCGCGCGGATCTCGGCGCGGCGCTGCTGCGCGCGCCGCTGGTCGAGCGCGAACTGGCGAGCGGCGAACTCGTGAAGCTGTTCGACCACGCGCTCGACGACGGGCGCGACTACTACCTGTGCACGCGCGAGGATGCGGACATGCCGGACGGGGCGAGACGGCTCGCGGAATGGCTGAGGAAGATCGCCGCCTAAGCCCCCGTTCCGCCGCCTGCCGGCGGAACGTCACGCTTGCCGGGCCAGTCGGTGACTTGCGGACGACTGCACGCATATATATGATATGCATATCGTATATCGGAGGTCGCAATGAGCCGTATCCTGATCGATCTGTCGAATGGCCAGCTCGACGAACTGGCCGCCATCGTCGAGACTGAGCAACGCCCTCGCGCCGCGATCATTCGCGATGCGATCGACGCGTATGTCGCGCAACACAAGCGAGCGCATGCCGATAACGTATTCGGCCTGTGGAAGGATCGCGCGGTCGACGGGCTCACCTATCAGGAGGCACTGCGTTCGGAATGGTAAATGCACACATCGACCCTCAAAGCGCGGCCAGGCATCCGGGCCGCGCGCTTCCGGCCGCCGCCTGCCTCGTGCGGGCGCAACAACGGCCACCCCATGCCCACACCGTGTTCGGTCTCTGGAAAGCGCGTGCGCTCGACGGGCTCGCCTGGCAGGAGGCACTGCGCGCGGAATGGTAAAAGCACTCTTCGACACCAACATCCTGATCGACTATCTCAGCGGCGTGGAGTCCGCGCGCGCGGAGCTGGCCCGCTACGACGACCGGGCAATCAGCATGGTGACCTGGATGGAAGTCATGGTCGGCGCGACGGCCAGCGACGATGCGGCAATTCGCGCATGGCTTTCGTCGTTCGCCATCATCCCGCTTGACAGCGTGGTGGCGAACCGCGCCGTAACGATTCGCAAGGAACGTCGCATTCGTCTGCCCGATGCGATCGTCTGGGCATCGGCGCAAGTGAACGGCCTGTTGCTCGTATCGCGCAACACGAAGGATTTTCCCGCCACCGAACCGGGCGTCCGCGCGCCGTATCAGATCTAGCGCGAGCGGCGTCCGTCATGCGTGGCGGAGGTCCGCGCGTCACACCGCCCGCCCCCATCCGCGCTCGGCCGCATGGGCGACCGTCGCGCGCGCCAGTTCCTGCGTGCTGTCGATCAACCCGAACGGCGCATCGCGCAACGCACGCGCGGCGATCGGGATTTCCGTGCAGCCCATCACCGCCACGCCCACGTCCCGTCGCGCCAGCGTCGCGAGCGCGCGCGACAGGCACCGCACCGACGCATCGATCCTCCCCGCCTTGACGGCCGCGATGCACGCGGCGATATCGCGCTGCGCGGCCACGCCCGGCATCACCGGCTCGAAGCCGCGCGCACGCAGCGCCGCCTGGTAGAAGCCCGACACCAGCGTGCCGCCCGTGGCGAGCACCGCGACCCGCCGCACGCCGGCGGGCAATGCGGCCACCGACGCATCGACGATATGCAGGATCGGCACCGCGCTGCGTTCGCGCAGCGGCGCATACCAGTGATGCGCCGAATTGCACGGGATCGCGATCACGTCGACGCCGCAACGGTTCAGCAGCGCGACACCGTCGAGCAGCGCCGGCAGCGGATCGGCCCCGCCGTCGATGATCGCGCGCGAGCGATCGGGCGTTCGCGTCAGGTTCGCGACGATCATCGGCAGGTGCTCCTGGTCGCAGCGCGCGCGCGTCAAGCGAATCACGCGATGCATGAAGTCGACCGTGGCCAGCGGTCCCATTCCGCCCAATACGCCGACGAGCGCCATGATGCCTCCTTCACGCGCGCGGCGGCCGCGCGCAGATTGCCGATACGACGGCCGAGTTGCCGATCACCAGCAACAGCGTCCGCAATATCTCGCAGAACGGATCGACCGCCGCGAACAGCACGAACGCGGCCTCGAACGGCAAGTGGAGCGCCGCGCACACCATGCCGGCGAGCGACACCGTCACGACGCCCGACGTGCCCGTCGACGCGAAGCCGGCCAGCACCGACGCGACCAGCACGACGCACAGCTCGCCGGGGCCGAGCGACCGTTCGTAGAGTTGCGCGACGAACAGCGTCGCGCTCGCGTAATAGACCATCGGCCCGACGCGCAGCAGCGACACGGCGAGCGGCACGACCAGCTCGACGCGCGCGCGGGCAAAGCCGAAGCCGTCGGCCAGGCACTCGATCATGCTCGGCATGCAGGCCACGCTGCTGCGTGTGGCGAGCGCCATCGCGAACGGCGTGCGCAACCCGGCAAGCGTCTCGGCCAACGTCGCGCCCGAGCGCTTCCAGATCAAGACGATCGCCGCCGCGATCAGCACGAGCGCGACCACGACGAACGCGGCGACGAAGCGGACCATCGCCTCGAGCGGCCCGAACCCGGACGTGCCGATCTGCGCGGCGCCGCCGCAGAACAGCACGATCGGCGTCGGATACGCGAGCCAGTGCATGATCTTCTGGCACGTGAAATAGACGGTCTCCAGCGTCTGGCTCAGCGCCGCCGAGATGCTCGCCGGCACGCGCCCCGACGCGAAGCCGAAGAACAGCGAGAACACCAGCGCCTTCAGCGTGTCGCCGCTCGCGAGCGCCGCGAAGAAGTTGCCGGGCACCAGCGCGATCAGCATATCCGCGAGGCCCGACGACTTCTCCGCGGGATCCGTGCCGTACAACGTCATCACGGTGTCGCTCGCCGCCCCGTCGCTGCCGACCAGCGCCCCGAACGCCTTCAGCGTCGCGTTCGACAGGTGCTCGCCCGGCCGCATCGCGACCAGCACGACCGCGCCGACCAGCACCACAAACACCGACACGCAGCCGAAGATCGCGATCACGCGCATCACAAGATCCGACGCGTTGCCGTCGCGCAGCAGCCGCTGCAGGCTGAAGATCACGGCGGCTGTCATGAACGGCAGCGCCGTCATCTTGAGCAGGCCGACGTACACCTGGCCCACGTAGTCGAACTTCGGCGCGGCGGCCGGCCACAGCACGCCGGCCACGATCCCGAGCGCGAGGCTGCCGAAGACCGTCAACGGATGGATCGCGAGCGCATGCAGCCGCTCGATGCGCGGGGTGATCCTGATGTTTTCGTTCATGTTCATGTCAGCGACCCATCGCATCGAGCAGGGATTTCACGTCGAGCCGCTTGTTGCGCTCGGCCAGGAACTGGTTGACGAACGCGAGCAGCGTCGGCGTGGACACCGGCACGCCGACGGCAAGCGCGTCGGTGAGATCGTCGAAGGTCGCGACGCGCAGCCGGATCGGCGCGGTCGGGTCGTCCTGCATCACGAGCTTGATCGCGAGCTCGTCGCGATACACGGCCGTGACCGCGCCGGCGTTCAGCGCGTCGAGCGTCGCCGGCCAGCTCGGATAGGTGCGCACCTTCGCGGCCGGGAAGTCGTTGCGCACGTATTCGGCGTAGGCCGACCCCGCGACGACGCCGATCGTGCCGCGATAGTCGCGCACGACTTCCGGCAACGCTCGCCCTTTCGCGAGTTCCGCGAAGCCGACGCGGTTGATCAGCAGCGCGCGGCGCAGGCTGATGTACGGCGTGCTGAAGCGGACCACCTGCGCACGCGGCAACGTGCGCGACAGCTTGCTGATCGCGACGTCGGCCTGCCCGGTCGCGAGCAGGTGAACGACGTCGTCGAAGGTGCGCGCGTCGCGGTCGAACCGCACCGACACGCCGAGCTTTTTCGCGAGCGCGTCGGCAAGGTCGATGTCGACGCCCGCCAGTGCGCCGTGGCGCGACATGAAGAACGGCGGCTGATCGACGCCGAGCACCGCGACGATTAGCGTGCCGCGCGTGACGATGCGGGCGAACTCCGGCGCGAGCAGCCGGCCGTCGGGCATCTGCACGAGCCCGGTCGCCGTGGTGGCGGGCGCCGCCGGCACGGCCGGCGCGGACGCATCGAAGGCCAGCGCCGGCGCGGCGCACGACACGGCGATGAGTACGCAGGCCGGGCCGTGCAGGTGCCGACACAGACATCGGCGCCCGGGGAAGATGTCGCGGAGCCACGCAAGCAGCGCGCGCATGGCGCGTCCGGAAAAGAGGTTCATGGCGCAGTGGGACGGAGAGTGTCGAACGACCGCGCAGCCGTTCTTGCCGAACGGGCGCCGGACCCTTGCGCGGGGCGGGGCGCGGCACCGTCTCCGGCACCGCGCCCTCCCGCACGCCCAATGTGTCAGAAGCGCCGGACGGCCGAAATCCGCCGGAAGGCCCGGCCCGGATGGCACGGGCCGTCCGGACGGCCCGCCGCGACGGGGGCCGGATGCAGATAGAAATTCCCGATGCCGCGGATTGAAACAAGCAATTTCACAAACCAAGGGTGAACCCGGATACTGGGAACACTTCATCAACACCCCAGCAAAGGAACCCGCAAGATGCCGATCATCAACACCCAAATCAAGCCGTTCAAGGCAACCGCATACCACAACGGCGATTTCGTGCCCGTGTCCGAAGAGAACTTCAAGGGCAAGTGGTCCGTCGTCGTGTTCTACCCGGCCGACTTCACGTTCGTCTGCCCGACCGAGCTGGGCGACCTCGCCGACCGCTACGCGGAATTCCAGAAGCTGGGTGTCGAAATCTACGGCGTGTCGACCGACACGCACTTCACGCACAAGGCATGGCACGACACGTCGGACACGATCGGCAAGATCAAGTACCCGATGATCGGCGACCCGACGCTCACGCTGTCGCGCAACTTCGACGTGCTGATCGAGGAAGAAGGGATGGCGCTGCGCGGCACGTTCGTGATCAACCCGGAAGGCGAGATCAAGCTGTGCGAAATCCACGACAACGGCATCGGCCGCGACGCAGGCGAACTGCTGCGCAAGGTGCAGGCCGCGCAATACATCGCGGCGCACCCGGGCGAAGTGTGCCCGGCCAAGTGGACGCCGGGTGCGGAAACGCTGACCCCGTCGCTCGACCTGATCGGCAAGATCTGACGATCGCGCCGCGCGCCTCGCACGAGGCGTGCGTCACGCGAATGCGGGCCGCCTTGCGCGGCCCGCCCCTCCTCCGGCACGACGTGCCCGACCAGCCTCATCAATACGGAATCCGAAACGCCATGCTCGACGCCAATCTCAAGAACCAATTGAAAGCGTACCTCGAAAAGATCACGCGCCCGATCGAACTCGTCGCGTCGCTCGACGACAGCGCGAAATCGCAGGAACTGCTTGCGCTGCTGAACGAGATTGCGTCGCTGACGTCGCGCGTGACCGTGACCGAACGCCGCGACGACGCCGAGCGCAAGCCGTCGTTCTCGATCGGCGAGCCTGGCAAGCCGGCCGGCATCCGCTTCGCCGGCATCCCGATGGGCCATGAATTCACGTCGCTCGTGCTCGCACTGCTGCAGACGGGCGGCCATCCGATCAAGCTCGACGACGACGTGATCGAACAGATCCGTGCGCTCGACGGCGACTACGCGTTCGAGACGTATTTCTCGCTGTCGTGCCAGAACTGCCCGGAGGTCGTGCAGGCGCTGAACGTGATGTCGCTGATCAACCCGCGCATCCGCCACGTGGCGATCGACGGCGCGCTGTACCAGAACGAAGTCGAGGCGCGCCAGATCATGGCCGTGCCGACGATGTTCCTGAACGGTGAATCGTTCGGCCAGGGTCGCAGCAGCGTGAAGGAAATCCTCGCGAAGCTCGACACGGGCGCCAGCGCCCGCGCCGCGAAGTCGCTCGAGAGCAAGCCGGTGTTCGACACGCTGATCGTCGGCGGCGGCCCGGCCGGTGCGGCAGCAGCGATCTACTCGGCGCGCAAGGGCATCGCGACGGGCGTCGTCGCCGAGCGTTTCGGCGGCCAGGTGCTCGACACGATGGCGATCGAGAACTTCGTGTCGGTGCAGGAAACCGAAGGGCCGAAGTTCGCCGCGGCGCTCGAGCAGCACGTGAAGCAGTACGACGTCGACATCATGGACGTGCAGCGCGCCGATGCGCTGATTCCGGGCGACGTGCACCGGATCCGCCTCGCGAACGGCGCGGTACTGAAGGCGAAAACGATCGTTCTCGCGACCGGCGCGCGCTGGCGCGAAATCAACGTGCCGGGCGAGCGCGAATACCGCAACCGCGGTGTCGCGTACTGCCCGCACTGCGACGGCCCGTTGTTCAAGGGCAAGCGCGTCGCGGTGGTCGGCGGCGGCAACTCGGGTGTCGAGGCCGCAATCGACCTGGCCGGCATCGTGAAGGAAGTCACGCTGCTCGAATACGGTGCGCAACTGCGCGCGGACGAAGTGCTGCAGCGCAAGCTGCGCAGCCTGCCGAACGTGACGATCGTCACGCAGGCGCAGACGACCGAGCTGACCGGCGACGGCAGCAAGCTGAACGGTCTCGTCTACAAGGATCTGCGTTCGGGCGAAACGAAGCGCGTCGATCTCGAAGGCGTGTTCGTGCAGATCGGCCTCGTGCCGAACACCGAATGGCTCAAAGGCACGATCGAACTGTCGAAGCACGGCGAGATCGTCGTCGATGCGCGTGGCGCGACGTCGGTGCCGGGTGTGTTCGCGGCCGGCGACGTGACGACGGTGCCGTTCAAGCAGATCGTGATCGCGGTGGGCGAAGGCGCGAAGGCATCGCTCGGCGCGTTCGACCACCTGATCCGGCAAGACGTGGCGGCGGTTACGGCCGACGGGCCGCAGGCCGAAGAAGCGATCGCCGCGTAACGCGCGACGCACCGCACCGGTTCGTCTCTCTTGGCCCCGCATGCCCTGGTCGGCGTGCGGGGTCCTTTTTCATCCGGTGACGAGCGGCGCTGCGCGAGCGCGGCGGTTCCCTTCTCACTGGGTTACACCGGGCCCGGCGTTCGCCGGCGCGGGCGCCTTGATACTGCTCGACTGCTTGACCAGCTGGTCGGTCATCGCGGCAGCAACGGCATTCGCGCCCGCCGACGTGTGCTGCCGATCGCCGCTCGGCGTCGCCACGTATTGCGGCGGCGGCAACGACGGATCGAGCTTCGCCGAATCACGCACGAGCGCAGCGGTTTCAGGGGTTTCGGATTTCATGGCAGGCGCCGCGGCCGCATGCCGCTCGAGCCCGTCGCGCTTGCGCGCCGCGTGTTGCGGAGGCTGATACGCCGGCTGACTCGGCCGGGTCGCTTGCGCGGCCTGGACCGGCGGTGCCGATTGCACCGGCTGGGCCGGTTGCGCCGCTTGTACCGGCGCTTGTACCGGCGCTGGTACCGGCTGCGCGGGCTTGGCCTTGGCCGGGGTCGCATCCTCCGGCTCGACCGTCACGACGTGAACGGCCGGCGGCGGCGCACTCGGTTTCGCCGGTGGTGCCGGTGCGGCGATGACCGGCACGACGGCAGCGGATGCCGGCGCCGCGCGCGTATGCGCAGCGGCCGCGGCCGGCGGCGGTACGGCCGCCTGTTGCGGCACGGCCTCGTCCACATGCGCGGAAGGAACGGCGACCGGCGCGGGCGGCGCGATCGTGCCTTGTGCGATGTGGCCGTCGTTCGCCGCTGTCACGGCGGCGGCAGGTGCTGCGGAATCGCCGATGCCGGCCTCCGCGATCGCGCGGTGGTCCGCACGCAGGAGCATCACGTAGCCGGAGCCTGCCGCGGCAACCAGCAGTCCGCCGGCGATCATCAATGTCTTACGGGTACGAGTCATACTTGCTCACCGATCTTACGACGTGAACAAGCCATCATACGCGTGCGTTCGCGCTCGATCCCGCACGAATACAATTGGTTGCATTGATGCCGACCCGACACCGCCGGGGCCGTACCACGCCGCGCCGCCCTATCGTCGGACGGTTCCGACACTGCCTGCCTTCCGCGCTTCGGATGCAGAAGATCGCGACCGCGATCCCGCCGAACAGCGCCCACTTGACGACGTGGTACACGGTGCGCGGCATCCGCCAACCCGCGCACATGCGGCGCTTATTCCGGAAACGGCAACTCGGTTTGTCCGTCCGCGCGCATACCGAACGTGTTGAGCGTCATCGCCACGAGCGCGTAATAGCCGAGCAGCGCGACGAGGTTCACGACGGTCTCGTGGCCGAAACGCGCCTGCGCACGCGCGAACGTCGCATCGCTCACGCGCCGCGTATCGTACAGCTCGGTCGCGAACGCATGGATCAGCGCATCGTCGTCCGATTCGAACGCCGGCTCGACGCCGCGCCGGATCGCGTCGGCCGTCGCGGCCGGCACGCCGGCATCGAGCGCGATCGGATGGTGAATGTGCCACTCGGCCTGCGAACGCCAGCGCGCGGCCGTCACGAGAATCGCGAGCTCCGACAGCCGTAGCGACAGGCCCGTGCGATAGCGGCAGAACGCGCCCAGCCGCTGCGCGTGCTGCGCGAGCTCGGGGCTCGCGATCCAGCCGAGGAACGGCCCGTTCAGGTTGCCGCGCGGGCCGCTGAGGATCTCGGCGAGCACGGCCTTCTGCTCGTCGGTGGCCGATGCGGGATCGAAGGGAGGCAGTCTGTCTGTCATGGCGAGGATACGGTGAGGTCGTGGTTCATGCGCCGGCCGACGCGAGCGCCGCGTCGATCGCGCCGGACAGCCGCTCGACGATCGTGTCGATCTGCTGCGCGGTGCAGACGAACGGCGGTGCGACCAGGATGTGATCGCCGTGCACGCCGTCGATCGTGCCGCCCATCGGGTACACCATCAGGCCGCGCTGCATCGCCTCGCGCTTGACCGCCGCATGCAGCTTCAGCGCGGGATCGAACGTCGCCTTGCTGTCGCGATCGCGCACGAGCTCGACGCCGACGAACAACCCGCGGCCGCGCACGTCGCCGATGTGCGGATGCGCACCGTAATGCTCGCGCAACGATGCACGCAATTGCTCGCCGCGTGCCTTCACGTTGTCGAGCAGCTTCTCTTCGGCGATCACGCGCTGCACTTCGAGCGCGGCCGCGCACGCGGTTGCATGGCCGAGATACGTGTGGCCGTGCTGGAAGAAGCCCGAGCCGTCGACGATCGTCCGGTAGATGCGGTCGCTCACCAGCGTCGCGCCGATCGGCTGGTAACCCGCGCCGAGCCCTTTCGCGATCGTCAGCAGGTCGGGCGCGACTCCGTCTTCGTCGCATGCGAACAGGTAACCGGTGCGTCCCATCCCCGACATGATTTCGTCGAGAATCAGCAGCACGCCGTACTTGTCGCACACCGCGCGAATCTTCTTCAGGTAGGTACGCACCGGCGGCACCGCGCCGGCCGTCGCGCCGACCACCGTTTCCGCGACGAACGCCGCGACGTTTTCCGCGCCGAGTTCGACGATCTTCTGCTCGAGCTCGTCAGCGAGGCGCTGCGCATACGCTTCATCGGTCTCGCCCGCCGCCTGGTCGCGATACGCATAGCACGGGCTCACGTGGTGCGCCTCGATCAGCAGCGGCAGGAACGGCTCGCGCCGCCATGCGTTGCCGCCGATCGCGAGCGCGCCGAGCGTGTTGCCGTGATAGCTCTGGCGGCGTGCGATGAAATGGCGGCGCTGCGCCTCGCCCTTCTCGACGAAATACTGGCGCGCGAGCTTCAATGCGGCTTCGACCGCCTCGGATCCGCCCGACACGAAGTACACGTGCTCGAGCCCGGCCGGCGCGGCCTCGACGAGCCGGTCGGCCAGTTCCTCGGCCACTTCCGTCGTGAAGAACGACGTATGCGCGTACGGCAGCTGCTGCGCCTGCCGCTTGATCGCATCGATCACGCGCTGGTTGCTGTGGCCGAGGCACGACACGGCCGCGCCGCCGCATGCGTCGATATAGCGCTTGCCGGTCGAATCGATGATCTCGATGCCGTCGCCTGCGACGGCGACGGGCAAGGTGGCGCGCGGAGCGCGATGAAAAACGGTCGTCATGCGTTGCCTCATGGATCAGGACGCGCTGGGTGCGTGCGCGGACGGCACGATGCGCGTCGCGAAACGCTGCGTGCCGTGCTGGTGAAGGGTGAAGTCGATCGCGGTGTCGCGAATCGCGAACACGGCGGTCGCCAGCGTGTTTTCGTCGTCGGGGTCGGCCGGATCGTCGCGATAGATCGGCAGCCCTTCCGGTGCGCGGTCGCCGAGCACGCGCAGCAGCGCGGCTTCGTCGAGCGCGTCGATGCCCGGCGTCAGTGCATCGACGCGCCGCTGGCGATCGCCGGACGATTGCGTGACGATCTGCGCTTCCGCATCGCACCCCGGATGCACGAGATGATTCGCGTGGCCGGTGAGATGCGCGACATCGACGACCGAACAGCGCGCGACGCTCGCCTCGATGCTCAGCAAGCGCGTATCGCCGGTCGCGCCGAGCGTGTGGTGAAAGCCGCTCGCGCGGGCATGCGTGCGCAGCACGTCGGCCGCTGCATCGAGCGACGTCGCATCGAGCACCGCGCGCGCGAGAATCATCCGCGGCACGCCGGCCGCTGGCGTGCGGATCCGCAGGTTGTTGATCGCCTGCGCGACGCCCGCGCGGTTCGCGGCGAACGTATGGCCGGGCAGCGAGCCCGGGTAATAGAAGCTGATGAAGCCCGGCTTGCCCTGCGGCTGCACGTCGACGAGCAGGCAGCGCTCGCGCAGGTACGGATCGCCGTCCTCGTTGTGCGCGATCCAGCGCGTGCCGTGCGCGTCGCGCCCGGCGAGCGTCGTGCAGCCGTCCGGCGCGTTGTGGATCAGTTCGCCGCGGCAGTTCCACAGGAAGAGGTCCTCCGCCGGCCAGCCGACGCCCGCCGCGATCCCGTCCAGTTCCGCGACGAGATCGGGGTACGCGGCCAGCGCGGCCTGCCGCAGCGCGGCGACGAACGGATGGCCGCGCCAGCGGCGCACGGCCTGCCATGCGCCGCTCTGCTGCATGTACGGATCGAACACGGGGCGGGCAAGCTCGCCGAGGCGCACGCCGATGTCGAACGGCGTGCCGGCGATGACGGGGGAAAGGGAAAGCGGCATGTCGGACAATTCGGTTTCGTTCAGGACACGTGTTTCAGGAATTCCTTCAGGCGCGGTGTCGGCGGCCGGTCGATCAGGTCGACCGGATGGCCGTCCTCGGCGATGCCGCCCTGATCCATGAACAAGAGCCGCGTGCCGACCCGCTTCGCGAAGCCGATCTCGTGCGTGACGACGATCATCGTCATCCCCTCGGTCGCGAGATCCTGCATCACTTTCAGCACTTCGTGGCGCAATTCCGGATCGAGCGCCGAGGTCGGCTCGTCGAACAGCATCAGCCGCGGGCGGATCGCGAGCGCGCGTGCGATCGCGACGCGCTGCTGCTGGCCGCCCGACAGCTCCGACGGATAGTGATTCGCGCGCGATTCGAGGCCGACCTTGTCGAGCAGCGCCATCGCCTGGTCGCGTGCATCGGCGCGCGACGCGCCGCGCACCTGGATCGGCCCGAACATCACGTTCTCGAGCGCGGTCATTTGCGGAAACAGGTTGAACTGCTGGAACACCATGCCCGCCTCGAGCCGGATGTTGCGGATCGTCGACGCGTTGCCGCGCACGCTCTGGCCGTCGACCAGCAGCTCGCCGCCGGTGATTTTCTCGAGCGCGTTGATACAGCGCAGCATCGTCGACTTGCCCGAGCCCGACGGGCCGACCACGACGACCACCTCGCCCGCGTCGATCTTCAGGTCGATGTTCTTCAGCACCGGCACGTGGCCGAAGCTCTTCGACACGTTCTGGAATTCGATCATGCTCATAAGATTTTCATCCGCTTTTCGACGAGCCGAAGCGTCAGCGTCATCGCGCCGGTCAGCATCAGGTAGATGACGGCCACCGCGGTCCAGATCTCGACCGCCTGGAAATTGCCGGCAATGATTTCCTGCCCCTTGCGCGTCAGTTCGCCGACGCCGATCACGATGAACAGCGACGTGTCCTTGAGGCTCACGATGCACTGGTTGCCGAGCGGCGGAATCAGCCGCCTGAACGCGAGCGGCCCGACCACCTTCAGCAGCACGCGCGGCATCGACAGGCCCATCGCGAGCCCCGCTTCCGTCAGCCCCTTCGGGATCGACAGCAGCGCGCCGCGCACCACTTCCGCGAGATACGCGCCCGAATTCACCGTGATCGCGATGATCGCGGCCGTCAGGCCGTCGATGCGGATATGCGCGAGCAGCGGCAGCGCGAAGTACAGGAACATCACCTGCACGACGATCGGCGTGCCGCGGATCAGTTCAATATAAACCTGTGCGAGCACGTTCATCGCCTTCGGTCCGTATGCGCGGAACATGCCCGCGACCATCCCGACGACGAACCCGCCCACCAGCCCGAAAAATGCGATGAACACCGTCAACCGGACCCCGTCCATCAGGTCCGGCAACGCCGCCCAGATCGCCGACCAATCGAAATTCACCTGTCGCTCCCCGTTCGATTCAAGACCGGCGCGGCCGCCCGGCCGCGCCATGATGTGCCGTCACGCTCACATCTTCGGCGGTTCGGCGCCGAACCACTTCTTGTAGATCTGCGCGTAGCGGCCGTCGGCCCGGATCTTCACGAGCGACGCGTTGACCTTCGGCACGAGCGGGCTGCCCTTCGGGAAGCCGATCCCGTACTTGTCGCCGCTGACCGGCTGGCCCGCGACCTTCACCTTGCCCTTGCCTTCGTTGTTCACGAAGAACAGCACGTTCGGCGTGTCGTGCATCGCCGCGTCGACGCGGCCGGCCTCGAGCGCGAGGTACGCCTGGTCGATGTTCGGGAACTGGCGGATCTCCTTCGGCTTCAGGTGCGCCTTGATCCAGTCGATCGTCGCGGTGCCCGTCTTCGCGGCGATCACCTTGCCGTTCAGGTCGTCGATCGACTTGATCGACGTATTGTCGGTCTGCACCATCGCCGCGAGCCCGCTGTCGTAATACGGCGCGGAGAAGTCGATCGCCTTCTTCCGCTCTTCCTTGATGGTCATCCCCGACAGCGCGACGTCGATGTTCTGCGTCTGCAGCGCCGGGATCAGGCCCGCGAAATCCATCGGCTGGATCGTGTACTTCCAGCCCTGGTCCTTCGCGATCTCCGCCCACAGGTCGAGATCGAAGCCGACGTACTTGTCGCCCTGCTTGAACTCGAACGGCATGAACGACGTATCGGTCCCGACGACGAGCGTCTTGGTGTCCGCGTGCGCGATGCTGGCGCCGAGCGCGGCGACCACCGCGACGGCTTTCAGGAAGGAACGGCGACTCATGACTTTTCTCCGCATGGTTGAGCGATGTAACCGGCCGGCTGGCCGGGGAACGACGACATCAAGCCGCACCGCAACATGCGATGTCGAATTAGACCTTAGTGCAACAAGTGTTGTCAACACGGATACTACGACAACAAAAAAAATACACAACGGAAAAATGCATCGAGACAAACCCGAGCCGAACGGGCGGGATAGATCGGAGGAATGGGGGGACGCGGAACCGCGTGTGCGGCCACGCCGGCGGGGCAGCCAGGCGGGATCGCGCTGGGCGGACGCGATAGCGAGAGCCCGGCGATGGTGCGGTGCCGCCCGGCTCGGCTCGGCTCGGTGCGGCTCGGTGCGGCTCGGTGCGGCTCGGTGCGGCTCGGTGCGGCTCGGTGCGGCTCGGTGCGGTGCGGTGCGGTGCGGTGCGGTGCGGTGCGGTGCGGTGCGCACCGATTGTTGCGGCGGGTGGGTATGCCGTCAACTGCAGCCGACGCGTGTGGATGACGACCGCATGCTGCATGAACGGGCATGCGGACGCCCCGCGATTCAGCGATTCAGCGCGCCAACGCGGCCATGCGACCGTCCGCATTGGCGCCGCGGCGATGCCGATGCCGGCCGCCGCCGGCGCGGCTCAAGGAACGGCGCGTAGCTGGAGCGACGCCCCCTTTCGGCGAAGCCTCGAAGCCGCATCGCTCACGCCGCCACCCCGCTCGCCTGATGCGAAACCAGCCGCGCATACGCGCCCTGCCGCGCGATCAGCGTTGCATGCGTCCCCGCCTCGATGATCCTGCCGTGCTCGATCACGAGGATCGTGTCCGCGTTGCGGACGGTCGACAGCCGGTGCGCGATGATGACCGACGTGCGCTGCGCCATCAGGTCCTCCAGCGCCGCGCGGATCTGCTGCTCGCTGATCGTGTCGAGGTGCGAGGTCGCTTCGTCGAGGATCAGCACCGGCGCATCCTTCAGGAACGCCCGCGCGATCGCGACGCGCTGGCGCTGCCCGCCGGACAGCTGCACGCCGCGCTCGCCGACCCGCGTCGCGAGCCCGTCCGGCAGCCGCGCGACGAATTCGCCGAGCGCCGCCTGGTCGATCGCGCGCCGCACGTCCTCGTCGGACGCATCGTTCGCCGCGAGCCGGATGTTCGCTTCGAGCGTGTCGTTGAACAGGTAGGTGTCCTGCGCGACCAGCGCGATGTGCTGGCGCAGATCGTCGAGCCGCAGGTCGCGCAGATCGACGCCGCCGAGCGTCACACGCCCGTGCTGCGGATCCCAGAAGCGCAGCAGCAGGCTCGCGACGGTCGACTTGCCTGCGCCGGATGCGCCCACCAGCGCGACCGTTCTGCCGGGCGGCACCTCGAAACTCACGCGATCGATCGCCGGCACGCCGCGGCCGGGGTACGTGAAGCCGGCTTCCTCGAACCGCACGGTCGCGCTGCCGGACAGCGCATGCGTGCCGTCGACGACCGTCACCGGCTCCTTCTCGAGCGCACGCAGGCGCCGCGTCGACGCGATCGTGTCGGCCAGTTGCCGCGCGACCTGGCCGATCTCCGCCACCGGCATGAACGCGGCCACCGCGACCAGCACCAGCAGCGGCAACGATTCGTGCGCGAACCAGCCGCGCGCGCACAGGAGCGCGCCGAGCGCCGCGACGGCCAGCCCGCCGAGCCCGCTCGCGACTTCAAGTGCGGCGCCCTGCGACGACAGGTCGTCGAGCAGCTTCGCGCGCTGCTGCCGGTACGCGTCGGCTTCCGCGACGAACGCGGCACGCCGCCGCGCGAGCGCCTGGAACGCGGTCAGTTCCGCGAGCCCCTGGATCGTTTCGGTCAGGTGAGCGCCGAGCTGGCCGAGCGCCTCGCGCGCACCGGTGCCGAGCCGGTCGACGTCGCGCCGCGCGAGTACCGGCGCGAGACCGGCCCACAGCAGGAACGGCAGCAACACCAGCGCGAGCGGCCAGGCAACCGACGCGAGCAGCACCAGCACGCCGGCCGGCACCAGCACCGCGACGAACGCCGGCGCGAGCGTATGCGCGTAGAAGTATTCGACGGTCTCCACGTCCTGCGTCGCGAGCGCGACCAGATCGCCGGAGCGGCGGCGCAGCAACCCGGCCGGCGCGAGCCGTTCGAGCGTCGCGAACAGCGCGATGCGCATCTCGGCGAGCAGCCGGTACGCCATGTCGTGCGCGAGCCACGATTCGAGCCAGTGCAGCACGGCCGCGACCGGTGCGACGACGAGCAGCGCCGCGACGAGTGCGCCGTTCGCGTGCCCGGCCGACACGCCGCCGACCACCCGCGCACCGATCACGCCGACGCCGATGAACGTGAGCACGCGGCCGATCCCGAACAGCACGGTCAACACGACCTTGCCCTTCCACGGACTGACGAAGCGCAGCAGGGTTCGCAACGTTTCGGGCCAGCCGATCGTCGCCGCGTCGTCGTCAAGCGGCTTGACCTGCGGGCCCGACGCGACACGTGCGCCCACGCCGCCGGCGCTCGCGGTCGCGGTCGTGCCGACGGCTTCGGCGGCGGCCTCCATCTGCGGCCCCATCAGCCGGCGATACGGGCCGTCGCGCACGATCAATTCAGCGTGCGTGCCTTCGTCGACCACCCGCCCCTGGTCGAGCACCAGGATGCGATCGGCGCCGATCACGCTGGACAGCCGGTGCGCGAGCACGAGCGTCGTGCGCCCGCGCGTGAGCCGGTCGAGCGCCTGCTGGATCAGCGCCTCGTTTTCCGCATCGACCGACGACAGCGCCTCGTCGAGCAGCAGGATCGGTGCATCGCGCAACAGCGCGCGGGCGATCGCGATCCGCTGGCGCTGGCCGCCCGACAGCATCAGCCCGCGCTCGCCGATGCGCGTCGCATAGCCGTCGGGCAGCGCCGAGATGAAATCGTGTGCGTTGGCGGCCCGCGCGGCCGCGATCATGTCCGCGTCGCTCGCGTCGGGCCGGCCGAGCCGCAGGTTGTCGGCGACGCTGCCGTCGAACAACGTCGCGTCCTGCGCGACCACCGCGATCATCTCGCGCACCTGGTCGGCGTCGAGCGTGCGCACGTCGTGCCCGCCGATGCGGATCGCGCCGCGCTGCGCATCGTGCTGGCGCAGCAGCAGGCGCACGATGGTCGACTTGCCCGCACCGCTCGGGCCGACGATCGCGACCGTCTCGCCTTCGCGCACCGTGAAGCCCAGCGCCGCATGCGCGTCCGCGCGACGCCCCGGATACGCGAAGCCGACACCGTCGAACACGATCTCCGGACGCACGTGCGGCACGCGCGGCGCGGCGGCGGCCGGTGCTTCGCTGCCCGCGTCGAGCAGCGCGTGAATCGCGTTTGCCGCCGACTGGCCGATCATCCCCTGGTGCAGCACGCCGCGCAGGTCGCGCAGCGGCCGGAAGATTTCGCTGCCGGCCATCAGCACGATCAGCAGCGCCTCGAGGCTCATGTCGCCGTGGCGCACGCGCCATGCGCCGACCGCGATCGCCGCTGCCGCGCCGAGGCCGGTGCCGAGATCGGTGAAGAGCCGCGTCAGCAACCCGAGCGCGAGCACCCAGAACGTGCTGTCGGACAGCGCGCGCGCCTTCGCCGCCAGCTTCGCGCCGAACGCGCCGCTCTGCCCGAACGCCTTCAGCGTCGGCAAGCCCTGCACCGCGTCGAGAAACTCCTCGCCGAACGCCTTGAACGCGGCCGAGCGTGCGAGCGCCGCGCGCCGGTCGGCGCGATGCACGAGTTGCGGCAGCGCGAGCGTGACGAGCGCCGCGACCAGCAGGATCGCGGCCGTCGGCACATCCCACCACGCGAGCACCGCGAAGATCATCACCGGCGCGCACGCGGCGATCACGAGCTGCGGCAGGTAGACGCCGAAGAAGGTCTGCAACTGCTCGACGCCGTCGACGACGGCCAGCATCACGCCGCCCGTGCGCTCGCCGCTGAACCATGCGGGGCCGAGCGCGGCGATCCGGTCGAACAGCCGCGCGCGCAGCGCGGACTGCACACGTCCGGCCGTGTGCTGCGCGAGCACCGTGCGGCGATGGTCGAGCCATGCGCGCAGCAGCACGCAAGCCGCGGTTGCAACGACGGTTTCGGCGATATCGCGCGCCGGCGCGCCGGCAAAGACGAGCGCCAGCACGCGGCCGAGAAACACGAAGCGGAGGATGCCGACACCCATCGCGAGCAGCCCGAGCGCGACCGCGGCGGCGACCCGCCAGCGCAATCCCGCCATCATCGCCCATAGTCGTCGGTCGAAATACATGAAGCCCTCCGGTCGTTTTTTCGTTGCGGTTCGATTGACCGGACCAAGGCTACCCGCGCCCCCGACGCGCGGCAAAAGATGATTTTTCAACGGGTGTTGAGTCAACTACAATACCCCGCATGTCGCACCTTCCTCCCCTCAGCGCGCTGCGTGCTTTCGAGGCGGCCGTCCGCCTCGGCGGGTTCGCGCGCGCGGCAGCCGAGCTGAATGTGTCGACGAGCGCGATCAGTCACCAGATCCGCGCGCTCGAGGAATCGCTGGGTGCCCGCCTGCTCGAACGCAGCACGGGGCTCGGCGGCATCAGCCTCACGCAGGCGGGCGCGCGCCTGCTGCCGGCCGTCGGCGATGCGCTGTCGAAACTGACCGACGCGTGCGCCGAGATTCGCGGCACCACCGCGCAACGGCTGACGGTGTCCGCCAACGCGCCGTTTTCGTCGATGTGGCTCGCACGCCGCCTCGCGGAATTCTCGTCGCTTCATCCCGACACGCCGCTGCATGCCGTCGTGGTCGATGACGAACCGGATTTCGCGCGCAGCGGCGTCGACCTCGCGATCGTGCACGTGCCCGCGCACCGGCTGCGCGCCGACGACGACATCCTGATGCGGGAAACCGTGTTTCCGGTCTGCAGCCCCGAGCTGTTCCCGTACGCATCGGGGTACGTGTGCCGTTCGCGGCTGCTGCAGGAGATGCACGAGAACAGCCCCGAGATCGACTGGCGCAACTGGGCATCGGAATTCGGCTTGCCGGGCGACTTCGAAACGAAGATCGTCCGCTACAGCAGTTTCAGCCAGGTGATCGGCGCGGCGGTGGGCGGCGCGGGTATCGCGCTCGGCCGTGTGCCGCTGATCGAGCCCGAACTGCGCAGCGGCCGTCTGGTGCCGCTGGTGCCGGGCCTCGCGCGCGATGCGTCATGGCGCTTCGTGCTGCGCCGCAATCCATCGGCGCGGCACCGGCTGCTCGATTCGTTGATCGCGTTCCTGCGCCGCGAAGCCGATGCGCCGCCGTTCCAGCTCGCGAAGATCGTTGCATCCGCATCCAACGACAGTCACGCGCGCGGCGCGGGCGGCGCGTAGCGCGCCGGCACGCGAGGCCGGCGCCGGACTCGCCCCGTCACGCTGTCGTCACGGCGTCGCGAAGAACAGCGCGACGACGCAGGCCATTCCCGCGAACCACACGAGCGAGCGCAGCGACGCCCAGTTCAGCAGGTACATCAGCGGGTAAACAACGCGAGCCGCGACGAACCCCATCGCAAGCTGGTCGACGTGGTGCGCGTTCGCGCCGTTGTGCCATGCGACGACCAAGGCTGCCGTAAACAGTGCCAGCGCTTCCCACGCATTCTGGTGCGCGGCCTGCGCCCGCGCGCGCCAGCCTTCGAGCTTCGCCAGGTACTCGCGCGGCGTACGGTTGTCGTACCCCTTGCGGGCCTTGGCCAGGAACGTCATCGGGAACGGCAACAGCGCCACGATGAACAGGCACAGCTGGGACGTCGTCATCAAAGTCTCCTCCTTTATGATTACATTGATCAATGACAGGGTCGCGCAGAGCTTAGCATTGCGTCGCGCGGTTCGCGCACCGGTTTTCTAGACGGGAGACTCGGCGATGCAGGCTGGCGAAGGCCGTCGCGACATGGGTCCGGTACCAAACATTCCACCAAATCATCGACAAATACGTTAATTAAAACTGGTCGAACACCAATAATATAGCGCTCGACACTGGCTTGGTGCGTTGCCGCGCCAGCCTGCCGATCCGCGCCGCCGCGCGCGCCGAACGACTTTCGACCCGAGCCCGCCCATGCCCCGTCCCATCGTCGCCCATATCCGTCCCGACGCCGTCCGCCACAACCTCGACTTCATCCGCCGCACCGCCGCGCAATCGCGCGTGTGGGCCGTGATCAAGGCCAACGCATACGGTCACGGGATCGAGCGGATCTATCCGGGCCTCGCGGCAGCCGACGGCATCGCGCTGCTCGATCTCGACGAAGCCGTGCGCGTGCGGGAACTCGGCTGGGACAAGCCGGTGCTGCTGCTCGAAGGCATCTTCGAGCCGGCCGACGTCGAACTGGCCGATCGTCACCGGCTGACGGTGGCCGTGCACTGCGACGCGCAGCTCGACCTGCTGATCGCCGCGAAGCCTCGGCAGCCGATCGACATCCAGCTGAAGATGAACGCCGGGATGAACCGGCTCGGCTACCGGCCCCATGCATTCCGCGCCGCGTGGGAACGCGCGGCGGCCGCGCCGTCGATCGGCAAGATCACGCTGATGATGCATTTCGCGAACGCAGACGAAGGCGAAGTCGACTGGCAGCTCGAGCAGTTCGATGCGGCCACCGCCGGGATTCCGGGCGAGCGCTCGGCGTCGAATTCGGCGGCCGTGCTGTGGCATCCGAGCGCGCATCGCGACTGGGTGCGGCCCGGCACGATCCTGTATGGCGCGTCGCCGACCGGCGCGTCGCGGCACATCGCCGACACGCCGCTGATGGCCGCGATGACGCTGACCAGCAAGATCATCGGCGTGCAGACGCTCGCGCCGGAAGAAACGGTCGGGTACGGCCGCCGCTTCACGGCCGACCAGCCGATGCGGATCGGCGTGGTCGCGTGCGGCTACGCGGACGGCTATCCGCGCCACGCGCCGACCGGCACGCCGATCGCGGTGGACGGCGTGATGACGCGCGTCGTCGGCCGCGTGTCGATGGACATGCTGACCGTCGACCTGACGCCGTGCCCGAACGCGGGCATCGGCTCGAGCGTCGAGCTGTGGGGCGATCAGGTGAAGGTCGACGACGTCGCGGAAGCGAGCGGCACGATCGGCTACGAACTGCTGTGCGCGCTCGCGCGCCGCGTGCCGGTCGTGGTCGTGCCGCCCGGCGCGTCGGCGGTGCAGCCGGCGCTGCGCACGGGCAGCTACGGGCGATAACGCCCGGCGTGGTTGTGGCGGCACGCTCGCGTGCCGTCGCGCATCGGGATCGGCTGCGGGCCGCTTGGCGAGCGGCCCGTTTTCATTTGCGGCGCGCAAAGGATACGGGGACACCGACGTAAACGCAGGCGTCGCCAATGCGCACGCGCGCCCGCCCCGCCGCAACGCGACGTACTACGCACGCCACGTCGGCTTGCGCTTCTCCAGGAACGCGTCGATCCCCTCGCCGGCGTCCTCTTCCATCATGTTGCGCGCCATCACGTCGCCCGCCAACGCGTACGCGTCGTCGAGCAGCAGTTCGCGCTGCCGGTAGAACAGCTGCTTGCCGTAGCGCACCGCCGCCGGGCTCTTCGCGACGATCTCCGCGACCTTGCGCGCGACGGCCGCGTCGAGCGCATCCGCGGGCACGGCCTCGTTGACGAGCCCCCACGCGGCGGCCGTCGCCGCATCGACGAAACGCCCGGTGACGAGCATGTCGAACGCGCGCTTCGCCGATACGTTGCGGCTCAACGCGACGGCCGGCGTCGAACAGAACAGCCCGACGTTGATGCCCGACACCGCGAAGCGCGCGGTGTCGGCCGCGATGGCGAGGTCGCACGCGGCGACGAGCTGGCAGCCGGCCGCCGTCGCGATGCCCTGCACGCGTGCGATCACCGGCACCGGCAACGCACGCATCGCGAGCATCACGCGGCTGCATTGCGCGAACAGCGCGCGGTAATAATCGAGTTCGGGCTTGCCGCGCATCTGCCGCAGGTCGTGGCCCGCGCAGAACGCCTTGCCCTCCGCCGCGAGCACGACGCAGCGCACGTGCGGATCGGCGGCCAGCGAATCGAACGCGTCCTGCAGGCTCGCCAGCATCGCCTCCGACAACGCGTTGAACTGTTGCGGCCGATTCAGCCGCAGCGTGACGACGCCGTCGCGCACGTCGCGCAACAGGATCGGCTCGGGTGTCTCGTGACGGGGTTCCATGATGCTCCGCTCGACGGGGTTCGATCGGGCGCGATCCGGCAACACGGGCAACACGCGCCCGGATTCGCGATCGACATGATCACGAATCGTCCTCCACATTGCGCGCGACGTCCAGCGGGGGCCGACCGGCGTGCAGGCGATACCGACCTGCACGCCGCCTCATCGCGAAGCGAAGGCCGCGGCGTTACGCGTGCCGCTGCGCGTGCTTCGCGATCCTCGCGCCGGCCAGCAGCGCGACCAGCGCAGCGGCCGCATACGCGGCGAAGCCGAGCACCGCGACCGCGCGAAGCGTCGCCGCCAGATTCGGCAGCAGCATCGTCGCGGCGCCGGCGAACGCGACGCCGAGCAGGCTCCCTGCCTGCCGCGCCGCGTTGAGAAAGCCCGATGCGACGCCGGCCGAGTCCGCCGGCACCTGTTCGAGCACGGTCGCGATCATCGGCGCGACGGACAACGCGGTGCCGGTGCCGAACGCCGCCATCGCCGCCCACGCGACGGGCCACGGCGCGCGCAGCGTCAGCGCGGCCGCGAGCGCCGGAACGGCACCGGTGGCGAGCAACAGGCCGCCGGCCATCAGTTGCGTCGCGCTGGCCCGTCCGTGCAGCTTGCCCGACAGCACGTTGCCCAGCGACAGGCTCAGCGCGAGCGGCAACAGCATCAGGCCCGTTTGCCGTGCGTTCAGCCCGAGGCCGCCGTGCAGGTACAGGCTCAGGATGAACAGCAACCCGAAATAGCCGACATAGACCAGGGTGCCCATCACGTTCATCGCCACGAACACCCGATTGCGAAACCATGCGAGCGGCACCATCGGATCGGCGGTGCGCCGCTCGACGACGATCAGCACCGCGGCGGCGAGCCCGGCAACCAGCAGCGCGACCCGCACCTCCGCCGCACCCGGGCCGCGCGTCGGCAGTTCGATCGCGGCAAAGCACAGCGCGCCGAGCGCCGTCGCGCTGGCGAGCTGGCCGGCCCAGTCGAAGCGGCGCGCGCCGCGTCGGGTCGACGCGCGCACCAGCACCGCCGCCCCGCCGAGCGCCAGCACGCCGGTCGGCACATTGACGAGGAACGCGCTGCGCCAGCCGAAATCCTCCACCAGCACGCCGCCCAGCACCGGCCCCACGGACGCCGCCACCGACGCGATGCCCGCCCAGACCGCGATCGCCCGCGCCCGCTCGGCCGGCACGTCGAAGGTGTTGCGCACGATCGCGAGCGACGCGGGCAGAAAGAGAGCCGCGCCCACGCCCTGCACGAAGCGCGCGGCGACGAGCACGGTCACGGACGGCGCGAAGCCGCATCCCGCCGACGCCAGGATGAACAGCGCGAGGCCCGCGAGATACGCGTGCTTGGCGCCGAACCGGTCGGACAACACGCCGCCCGCGAGGATCAGCGCGGCGAAGCTGAGCGTGTACGCATCGACGATCCACGCGAGCCCCGCGACCGTCGCGCCGAGGCTCGCCCGCATCGCCGGCAGCGCGACGTTGACGATCGTCGTGTCGAGCACGGCCATGAACATCCCGATCGCGACGAGCGCCAGCGTGAAGCGGCGTTCGCGCGCGGTCGGACGGCCGGCCGTCGGGGTCGGAACGGCGGCGGCGGTGGCAGGGGCGCAGGCAGAGGTGCAAGGGGACGTGCAATCGGTCATGAGAACTCCAGGCAGATGCCGAGAGTCTAGGAACCGCGCACGATGCAGAAAAGTGATAATTTCGCATCTTCGTGATGCAGAAATGCATTCACCCCCTTCCCGAGGAAACCGCCGATGCGCCTGAACTGGGACAACGCCCGCTTCTTCCTCGCGCTCGCCCGCGCCGGCACGCTGCGCGGTGCCGCCGCGCAGCTGAACGTCGACCAGGCGACCGTCGGCCGCCGGATCGCGGCGCTCGAGGACGAACTGTCCGCGCGCCTGTTCCTGCGCACGCCGGCCCTCTATGTGCTGACGCCGGCCGGCGAAGCGCTGCTCGAGCCGGCGGAAACGATGGAACGCGCATCGCTCACCATCGAGCGGCGCGTGATGGGCTTCGACGCGCAACTGGCCGGCTCCGTGCGCATCGCGACCACCGACTCGCTCGGCAAGCGCTTCGTGGTGCCGGCCATCGCGCGCCTGCGGCGCAAGCACGCCGGCATCGACGTCGTGTGCGTGACGTCCGCCGAAATCGCCAACCTCACGCGCCGCGAAGCGGATCTCGCGATTCGCACGTTGCGGCCGGAATCGCCGGACCTGATCGTCCGGCGCCTCGGGCAACTCGAAACCGGCATCTACGCATCGCGCGGCTATCTGGCCGAGCGCGGCGAACCGGCGCCGGGCAGCGCGTTCGACGGCCACGACCTGGTGATGTACCAGCAGCCGGTGGTACCGACGATGTGGGAAGCGCTGTGCGGCGAGCCGACGTCACGCGGCCGCGTGATGTTCCAGACCTCGTCGACGATGATGCTGGTCGAGGCGACCGTCGCCGGGCTCGGCGTGGCCGAGCTGCCGTGCTTTCGCGCCGACGCCGAACCGGAACTGGTGCGGCTCATGGCACGGCGCTGCAATCATTTCGACGTGTGGCTCGTCGCGCATGCCGATCTCTACAAGACCGCGCGCGTGCAGGCCGTGATCGAGGCGGTCGTCGACGAATTCGCGTCCGCCGCGCCGGCGGCTCGCTGAGCGCCGAGCCCGGGCGGCGCGGCGCGGCGCGCCCGTGCGCGGTCAGCCCGCGAGCTTCTTCAACGCGTCGAGCACCGCATCGCCCTTGAACGGCTTCACGATCCAGCCCTTCACGCCGGCCGCCTTGCCGCGCTCCTTCATCGCCGGGCTGCTTTCGGTCGTCAGCATCACGACGTTGACCGACGCGTTCGCCAGCTCGCCGCGGATCTTCTCGACCATCGTCAGGCCGTCCATGTTCGGCATGTTCACGTCGCTGATCACGAGCCGCACGCCGGGCGTCGCCTTGAGCTTCGCGAGCCCGTCCTTGCCGTCCACCGCCGTCGCGACGTCGAGCCCGTGATTGCGCAGGAAACCCGCGACTTCGTCGCGCACCGTGCCCGAATCGTCGACCACCAGAATCTTTGCCATGCCGTCTTCCCCTTTCGTTGTTGCTGACTTCAACATTCAAAACAGTTCGAGTTCGCCCGATTCGACCATCGGCCCGACGTCCTGCACCGATTCGCGGAAATCCTCCGGCGACCAGCTCAGGCTGAACACGAAACGCTGGTCGAGCCGCACCGACCGCCCCGATGCGGGGTCGGTCATCCGGTACTTGAAACAGAGCTGCGGACAGTCGCCGCCGAACGAAATGAACTTCTGCTTGTGATTGACGACGAGCGGCACCTGCACCGGATGGCGCGCGAGCGCCTCCGCGTCGCCGAGATAGCGGTTCTTGAACGCGCCCCACACGAGGTTGGTCAGCTCGCCGAGCACGCTGTTCACGTCGCGGAAATCGGGCACGCGGCCGTCGTCGCGCGTGCCGCCGATCATGTCGAGCAGCGGCTGCTCGCTCGTCTGCAGCAGCATGTAGCCGCGGCACCATGCGCTTTCCAGCGCGATCAGGCTGAACACCTCGCCGAAGATGATCTGGTCGCGGACGATGCACGGCGTGTCGCGCTCGATCGCGAGGCCCGGGAACAGGCTGTCGAGCCGCGCCTCGGTGATCTCGGCGATGCCGCGCACCAGCGCGTTCGGGTAATCGCGGCCGAACAGGTATTCGTCGATCGCGCGCTTGAGCGGCGTCAGGTCGTCGGCGACGTAGGCCGCGCACGCGACGCGCGCGAGCGCATCGGGCAGCCCGTCGCGCGACGCGTCCCCTGCATTCGACACGCGGCGCAGGATGATCGGCAGCTCGGGCCGCAACGCATCGATCTGTGTCGCGATGATCGCGCTCTCGTCCGGCGAGCCGCCGTAGTCCTCGGCGAGCAGGATCGCGCCGAGATCGATGTTCGAGCGCAGCACCTTCAGCAGCCGGTTGCGCCGCACGGTCAGGCCGACCAGGTTGTGCTCGTCGCAGAAGCGCTTGATCGTCGCCGCATGCGCGCGGCTGTCGTCCAGCACGAGCACCTTGCTGACGGGTTGGTCTACGGTCATCTTGCGGAATCCTCGGAATCGGTCAAAACAGTTCAAGCTCGCCGCCCGTGTCCACGCTCGCCGTTTCCGGCACGTGGAAATCGACCGGCGCGTTCGCGCACACGCACAGCGTCGCGCCGATCCGCACGTCGCCGTCGAGCGTCACGTCGTACGCGGCCACGTGGTCGGGGTTCAGCGCCGGCAGGTAGTCGACGCTCGCGCCGCTCAGCAGGTAAGGCGTCGACATCCCGAGATCGGGGAACGGTGCGGTCAGCGCCTGGTTGATCGCGCCGCAGCACAGGTTCGCGACTTCCATGAACGCTTCGGGCAGCGGCCGCTGCGCGCTCGCGCCGGACGCCGCCGCGGCGAAATGACGACGCGTCGGATCGTCGTCGCGAAAGCGCAGCGCGAGCAGCAGCCGGAAATGCAGCGCCGAAATCGTCAGCACTGCCACATGCTCGGCGATCTTCGGCATCGCGCGCGACTTCGTGCGGGATGGGTCATGCGATGCGCCGTGCGCATCGCCGGCAGTCGGCCGGATCTCGCACGCGCCGCCGGACGCGAGCCGCGTGCGCGCCGCATCGAAGAAGATCCGCTCGAAACCGGCCCGGGCCTGCGCACTGATCACGCCGCCGCTCCTTCGAGCCGCGCATGCAGCTGCCCGGCCAGCGTCTCGACCGTCGCGAGCGCGGCCGTGATCATCTTGCCGCCGGCCTGGATGTCCTGGAACGTCGCGGCCGTCACGAGATCGTTGCGGTTCAGGCTGTCGCGATAGCTGTTCGACAGTTGCTGCGAGCGCGCGGCGAGCCCGCGCACCTCGCTCGCGACGATCGAGAAGCCGCGCCCGGCGGTGCCCGCGCGCGCGGCCTCGATCGACGCGTTCAGCGACACGATCGACACGTGCGCGACGATCGCCGACAGCTCCTGGTTCTTCGTGCGCATGTCCTGGTTCTGCGTGGTCAGCGAGATCATCTGCTCGTGCCAGCGCTCGAACGTGCCGGCCAGCCCGCGCAGCCGCGCGGCTTCGTCGGCGAGCTTCGTCGCATGCTGCGACAGCGCCGCGCGCTCGGCCGCGAGCGCCTGCAGCGCGTCGCGCTGCTCGCCGGTGCCGGCCGCCTCGCGCGCCAGCGTTTCCTCGAGCGCCGTTTCGCGGTGCGCCCACGCCTGCGCGGCTTCCGCATGCGCCGTCGCGGCTTCCTCGGCCCGTGCATCGGCCGCGCCGAGCGCCGCGCGCAACGCATCCGCCTCGCGCGTCAGCGCGGCAACGAGCCGCGCGCGCGCGATGCGCCACACGATCGCGGCAATCGCCGCGACCACCAGGCCGCCCGCCAGCGCGGCGCCGATCGGGATCATCCACGCCTGCACGATCACTCCGCCGCGTCGACGTTCGCGATGCCGGCGGCGTGCGCGGCACCGTCCGCCGCGAAACGCGCCGGCAGCGACACGATCGTCTCGAACGCACGATACGACGCGCCGACGCGATCGTCGGTGAAGCGCAGCGCGATGTCGCCGCCGTCGCGTTTCAGGAAGTTGCGCACCGCGTCCATCCCGACGCCGCGCCCCGATACTTCCGTCACCGCGCGGGCGGTCGAGAAGCCCGGGCGGAAGATCAGTTCGGCCACCGCTTCGTCGGTCAGCGCGGCTTCGTTGCCGGCGTCGAGCCAGCCGCGCTCGCGCGCGATCCCGCGAATCCGGTCGAGCGCGAGGCCGCGGCCGTCGTCGCCCAGCACGAAGCGCAGTGCCTCGTCCTCGACGTCGACGTCGACCGCGATGTCGATCTTGCCGGCCGCCGCCTTGCCGGCCGCGCGACGCTCGTCGGATGTTTCGATCCCGTGATCGATCGCGTTGCGCAGCAGGTGCATGAACACGTTCTTCAGCGTCGCGCCGATCTCGCTGCGCACGCGATGGCCGTTGCTGTCGATATGCACGACGGGCGCCGGCTTGCCGAGTTCGGCCGCGAGCGACGGCAGCGATTCGATCACGCCGCCCAGCGCATCGCCGATGCCCTGCGTGCCGAACTGGCTCAGCAGGCGGCGCACCGAATCGCGCGCCGCGTGCCAGTCGCCCGCATTCGCCGGATCCGCGCCGTCGAGCATGCGCAGGCTCTCGCTGATATGCGCGCGCTCGACCATCAGGTAGTCGGCGCCACCGTGCTGCGCGGCTTCGCCATGGCGGCCGAGCGTGACCGCGTTGATCGTCGCGTAGTGGTCGACCGCCTCGCGCACGCGGACCAGGTCGTCCATCAGCGCATCGCGGTTCCACTCGGGGCCGCCGTCCGCGCGGCGCAGCGATTCGTACGCCTGCTCCGCTTCGTGCACGATGTTGGTCAGGTGCTGCAGGCTGTACGTGCGCGCATTGCCCTTGATCGTGTGCATGTTGCGGAACAGCGCAGCGACGATCGAGTGATCCGCGCGTTCGTGCTGGCGGATCATCCGCTCGTTCTCGCTGATGAAGCCCTTCGCGCTGTGCACGAAGTCGTGGAACTTGTCCTGGCTGATCGACAGGATCTCGCCGATCATCTCGAGGCGGCGCTGCTGCTCGCCGGCCTGCGCGGTCAGCTCGCGGATCTCGGTCACGTCGCGCACGCACAGCATCAGCCGCACGACCGTGTCGGTCTCGTCGGTGATCGCCGACCAGCTCAGGTCGAGCCATTTCTCGCGGCCGTCCGGCATCCGCTTCGCGACTTCGTTGACGAGCAGGTGCTCGTTGAACGCGAAGTTCATGCTGTCCTCGCCGAGGCACGCATGCACGGCTGCCTCGACCTGCGAGCGCGCGTCGGAACCGATGCTCGAAGCGTCGAACACGAGCGCCATCAGGTCGCGCCCGGCGATGTCGCCGGTCTCGAAGATGGTCTCGAGGTAAGCCGAATACTCCGCATGCACGACGCCGCCTTCGACGACGGTCAGGATCCCCTGCTGCATGTTCTGCAGCATCGCCTGGATGTCGGCCGTCTTCTGCTTCAGCTGCGCGGCGTTCTCCTGGATCTTCTCGATCATCCCGTTGAACGCGACGATCGAATGGCCGATCTCGTCCATCCGGCCCACCGGCACGCGGCGCGTGAAGTCCTGGCTCGTCGCGATCTCGCTCATCATCGTCTGCATCCGGCTCAGCGGACGCGTGATCTGGCGATACAGCACGAAGCCGAGCGCGGTCAGCAGCACGACGACCGTGCCCGCCACCCCCGCGATCGCGGTGGCCGTCGTCGCGAGCATGCCGTTCAGCGCGCGAATGGCGTCGTCCTTCTGGCGGTTCTTCTCGACGCGCAGCGTGTCGACGATGCTCTCGAGTTCGTCGCGATACTGCGCGACGTTCGCGAACAGGTACGCCTGCGCCATCTCGGGCTTGCCGTCGGCCTTCATCTTCACGGTGTCGTCGATCGCGGCGAAGTAGTTCGCGGCGCTGTCCTTCGCCTGCTCGACGAGGCCTTCCTGCGCCTGTCCGACCGCCGATTTGGCCTGCGCGTCGAGCGCCGCGCGCAATGCGGCCTGTTTCGTCTTCAACTCGTCGCGCGCCTGCGCGGCGGTGTTCGCGTCGGGCGCGTACACCAGCGTCATCGTCGCGATCTGGATGTTCTTCACATCGGCGACGAGATCCGCCGATGCCAGTGCGCTCGGCACGATTCCCTGGGTAACCTGACGCACCTCGGACGCGCTCTTGCGCGTCTGGTACACGGCGTACACGCCGATCGCGGACAGCGCGAAAAACGTCAGGACGACTAGCAGCGTAATGCGATGACGGATGGTCATGAGTACAGCTCCCCGCGGCGATCCGGCTTCGATCGCCCTTGGCCTATTGAAAGAATATGAGCGGCGAATTATCGGGGATGGTGTATGACTGTCCGATGACCGAAAATCAATCGGTCATTGAGAAAATCGCAATGATTAATTTCGGCGAGAAACACCTAAAGTTTTTGCCGAATTGGCCGTTAACCTCCGGCCCGCTCGTCCCGACGGGCTTGTCGGACGGCTTCAATCGATCGAATCCGGATATTCATTCTTTTACTCTCGATCCGGTAATTCAATCCGGTCAAATACCGGTAAAACGTTTGCGCATTATCTGCGAATCGAATCGCTCGCGCAGATTTTTATGCAGCCTTTTACGCACGACGGCGGATTCGACAAGCGGGCCGTGTCACCGGCCCGCATCCTCGCCGCTCACGGATCGAGCGCGCCGCCCGACCACCCGGCCGACGGCCGCGCCCCGGTCCGCGCCAGCGCACCGTCGCCCTGTGCGTCCCGCCGCTCGCGAGATCGCGGCGTCGGTGTGGACAGCCAACCCGACGACCGCGCACGAAACCGCGCGCCGGCTGCGGGCCGGTACGGTGTGGGTCAACGGCTAAGAAGAAACCGGCGACATGAACTTCCCGTTCGGCGGCTTCAAGGAATCGGGCAACGGGCGCGACAACTCGCTGCACGCGCTGGAGACGTACACGGAGTTGAAGTCGACGGTGATTCGGTTGCGGTGATGTCCGGGCTCCGGGAGCACCAATGCATCCGTATCCTGACGTCTCGTTGCTGCAAGGTCAGACGCATCCGCTCCCGTCTGAATTAACGGGCCGCATGGTGAGTACCTGCTCAAAGTCCGGATCTACCGGTCCGATCAAAGGCAACAACCACGCCCAACTCTCCGGACCCGGCTTGTTCGTGCTCACTGCGCTCCGCCCGGATTCACGGGAATTGCCGGCCCGGAACCCGGTAGCGTCGGGAAGCCGTGCCGCTTCGGCTTCGTTGGCTTCACGCTTTTTCGTCGAAATCATCAGATCCGCTACCGTCTCCGTAGTCACACCCGATTCTGACGAACATCGTTCAATCCAGTCAATTCATTCCAAACAGGAAACAATCAATCACCATCCGGCGATTCCCCTCCCCGTTCGCGCGTTCTAGACTGTCTGATCATGCCCCTCACCGGACCCTTGAAATGACCGACGTCCTGCCGCTGACCACCGACCCCGAATCCGGCCTCCAGTACCGGCTGCGCCCGGCCGCAGGCCGCGCCGCGGGCCGCCTGTTGCTGCTGCACGGCGTCGGCGGCAACGAAACCAACCTGCTGAACCTGGCCGGCACGATCGACCCGCGCATCGAAATCGCGTTCGTGCGCGGCCCGCTGACGTTCGGCCCCGGCCAGCACGCGTGGTTTCCGGTGCGCTTCGGCCCGAACGGCCCGGAAATCGATGCGGCTCGCGCGGATGCGAGCCGCGTGCAGCTGATCGCGCTGCTGCGCGCGTTGCGCGCCCGGGACACCGGGAGCGAACCCACAGCCTTGCCCGCCGTGATCGCCGGCTTCAGCCAGGGCGGCATCATGAGCGCGAGCGTCGCGCTCACGTCGCCGGCCGATGTCGCCGCATTCGCGGTGCTGTGCGGGCGCATCCTGCCGGAAATCGATCCGCTGATCGCGCCGCGCGATGCATTGAGCGCGCTGCACGCGCTGGTGATGCACGGCCGCTTCGACGACAAGCTGCCGGTCGCGTGGGCGAACACGGCCGACGCGAAGCTGACCGCGCTCGGCGTCGCGCACGACACGCGGCTCTACGATGCCGGCCACGAACTCACGGCGGAGATGGCCGGCGACTTCAGCCGCTGGGTCGGCGCACGCGCCGGATTGAACTGAGCGCACCGGGCGGTCGCCCGCCCGGGCCTGTCGTCAGACGTTGCTCGCCGGATCGGCAACGATCGGCGCGCCAGCCTCCCGCGCGGCGCCGCGCTTTGCCAGCTTCCAGCCGACCACCAGCGCGAGCACGACCACCGGAATCATCCCGACGGTCCACGTGCCGCCCGGGTAATCGAACGCCATCAGCACCAGCACGCTGACCAGGAACCCGAGCGTGAGCCATGACGTGAACGGCGCGCCGGGCATCCGGAACGACACGGGGCTCAGCTCGCCGCGATCGACCGCGCGGCGGAACAGGATCTGGCACATGACGATGAAGCCCCAGGTCGTGATGATCCCGAGCGACGCCATGTTCAGCACGATCTCGAACGCCTGCGCCGGCACGAGGTAGTTCAGCGGCACGCCGATCGCATTGACCGCGACCGTGACGAGAATCCCGCCGTAGGGCACGCCGCGCGCGTTCATCCGCGACACGAAGCGCGGCGCCGAGCCGCCCATCGCGAGCGAACGCAGCACGCGCCCGGTCGAATAGAGGCCGGAGTTCAGGCTCGACAGCGCGGCGGTCAGCACCACGACGTTCATCACCGTGCCGACGTACGGCACGCCCAGCTTGCCGAAGAACGTGACGAACGGGCTTTCGTGCGCGCTGTATGCGGTCCACGGCAGCAGCATCGTCAGCAGCACCACCGAGCCCACGTAGAACAGCGCGATACGCCACATCACGCTGTTGATCGCCTTCGGCAGCACCTTGCGCGCATCGGCGGTCTCGCCTGCCGCGACGCCGACGAGCTCGATGCTTGCATACGCGAACACGACGCCCTGCACGATCAGCACCGCCGGCAGGATCCCGTGCGGGAAGATCCCGCCGTGATCCGCGACCAGGTGCAGCCCCGGCATCTGCCCGGCGACTGGATGGCCGCTCGCGAGAAACACGGCGCCGACCGCGAGGAACAACGCGAGCGTCCCCACCTTGACGATCGAGAACCAGAACTCCATCTCGCCGAACACCTTCACGCCGATCATGTTCATCATCGACACGATCCCCAGCGCGCCGAGCGCGAACACCCACTGCGGCACGTCGGTGAACACGGCCCAGTACTTCATGTAGATCGCCACCGCGGTGATGTCGACGATGCCGGTGGTCGCCCAGTTCAGGTAGTACATCCAGCCCGCGACGAACGACGCGCGCTCGCCCATGAACTCCCGCGCGTACGACACGAACGCGCCGCTGGTCGGCCGGTGCATCACGAGCTCGCCGAGCGCACGCATGATCAGAAACGCGAATACGCCGCACACGAGATACGCGACCGCGAGCGCGGGCCCCGCACTCTGCAGGCGGCCGCCCGCGCCGAGAAAGAGGCCGGTGCCGATCGCACCGCCCATCGCGATCATCTGCACGTGTCGCGGCTTCAACTGCTTCGCGTAGCCGGCTTCGTGCGACGCGAACATCGCATCGCGATCGGCATGACGGGGATCGGCGCCGCCGGCCGTGTCGGCAGTGCGCTCGCTGGCGTGCTTCATGGTGTGTCTCCGTTTCTTGATGTGTCGCGCCCGTCGACGGGGCGCTGCGGGAACGGCCGCGCACGGGCCGCCGGCGGCATGCGCCGGCGCGGCGCGGCCGGAATCAGTACGCGCGCGGACGGATCAGCGCTTCGGGCTGCAGCGCTTCGTCCAGTTGCGCGTCGGTCATCAGCTGGCGCTCGAGCACGACTTCGCGGATCGACTTGCCGCTCGCGTGCGCCTCGGCGGCCACGGCGGTCGCGCGCTTGTAGCCGATGTACGGGTTCAGCGCGGTCGCGAGCGCGACCGAGCGCTCCATCGTTTCGCGCAACCGCTCGGGGTTCGCGGTGATCCCGCTGACGCAGCGGTCCGCGAGCGTCGTGAAGGCGGCCGTCAGGTGGCTGAAGCTGCGGAACAGCGCGCTCGCGATCACCGGCTCGAACGCGTTGAGCTGAAGCTGGCCGGCCTCGGCGGCGAAGGTCACCGTCAGGTCGTTGCCGAACACTTCGAACGCCACCTGGTTCACGACTTCCGGAATCACCGGGTTGACCTTGCCCGGCATGATCGACGAGCCGGCCTGCACCGGCGGCAGGTTGATCTCGCCGAACCCGGCGCGCGGGCCGCTCGACAGCAGCCGCAGGTCGTTGCAGATCTTCGACAGCTTGACCGCGATCCGCTTCAGCACGCCGGAGATCTGCACGAACGCGCCGCAGTCCTGCGTCGCCTCGATCAGGTTCGGCGCGGTGCTCAGGTCGAGCCCGGTGATGCGGCGCAGCGCGGCCAGCGCCTTCTCCGCGTACTGCGGATGCGCGGTGATGCCGGTGCCGATCGCGGTCGCGCCGAGATTGATCTCGCGCATCAGCAAGCCGGCTTCCTGCAGGCGCGCGATGTCTTCCGTCACCATCACCGCGTAGGTCGAGAACTCCTGGCCGAGCGTCATCGGCACGGCGTCCTGCAGTTGCGTGCGGCCGAGCTTCAGGAGGCCCGAGAACGCATCGGCCTTCTCCGCGAACGCGTCGCGCAGGCGCGCCATCGCCTCGAGCAGATGCTCGACCGCGAAGCAGGTCGCGATCCGGATCGCGGTCGGATAGACGTCGTTGGTGCTCTGCGCGAGATTGACGTGCTCGTTCGGATGCAGGTATTCGTACTGCCCGCGCGCATGCCCCATGAATTCGAGCGCGCGGTTGCAGATCACCTCGTTCGCGTTCATGTTGGTCGACGTGCCGGCCCCGCCCTGGATGATGTCGACCACGAACTGGTCGTGCAGCCGGCCTTCGCGAATCTCGACGCAGGCGGCGGCGATCGCGTCGCGATACGCGCCCGGCAGCAGCCCGAGCTCGCAGTTCGCATCGGCCGCGGCTTCCTTCACGGCCGCGAGCGCCATGACGAGGTACGGCAGCGACGCGATCGTGCGCCCCGAAATGTCGAAATTCTCCTTCGCGCGCAGCGTATGGACGCCGTAGTACGCCGAATCCGGAATGCTTCGTTTCCCTAAAAGATCCGCTTCGACGCGGAAGCCGTTTTCCGTCATGGTGCCCCTCCTGAAATGTCTCGTGCCGCCGCGGGAAACCGGCGTGTTCAGCGCTTCCCGGTACGACGGGATCGCATTCTATGCCTTTGCATAAAGAAGCTCGCTTCTGTATTATCGAAAGCGGTTTTGCGTGAGACGCAACAGCGAGAAACGAATGAAAACAGCGGCGAGAGACACCGGCATCGATCACCTCGGCGCGATGCGCGCGTTCGTGCGGGTCGTCGAAATGGGGAGTTTTTCCGCGGTCGCGAAGGAGCTGCACGTGTCGACGTCGACCGTCGCACGCAAGATCACGGCGATCGAGGACGCGCTCGGCGTCGCGCTGCTGCATCGCTCGACGCACAGCGTGACGCTGACCGAGGCCGGCCACATCTACCTGGAACGCGCGGTCACGCTGATCGCCGATCTCGACGACACGCTGCGCGTCGTCGCCGAGCTCAATTCACAGCCGAGCGGCCCGCTGAAGCTCACCGCGCCGGTCGCGTTCGGCCGTCGTCATCTCGCGCCGCTGATCGCACCGTTTCTCGCGCGCTACCCGACGATCCAGCTCGACGTGCGGCTCACCGACAACCACAACGACCTCGTCGCCGGCGGCTTCGACCTCGACATTCACGAAGGCGAGAACTACCTGGACAACCTGGTCGTCCACCGGCTGTCGCGCAACGACAGCATCCTGTGCGCGACGCCCGGCTATCTCGACCGCTGCGGGCGCCCCGCGACGCCGGACGACCTGCGGCATCACAACTGCCTGCGCTACGTGCACCCCGAAGGCGATCCGCGCTGGGAACTCGTGCGCGGCGACGCACGGCACAGCGTGCTGCCGGCCGGCAACCTCGTCACCGATCATTCGGAACTGCTGCTCGACGCGACCTGCGCGGGGCTCGGCATCGCCGAATTCGAGATCTGGCTGGTGCGCGACCTGCTCGCGAGCGGCCGGCTCGAAGCCGTGCTGCCGCGCTATCGGCTGCAGAACAAGCTCACGGGCGACTACATCTACATCGCGTATCTGGCGAACCGGCGCAGCTCGGCGAAGCTGCGCGTGCTGAAGGACTTCCTCGCGGAGCATCTCGCGCACATCGGCGAGTTGTCGGAAGTCGAGCTGACGAAGATTCGCGGCGCGGGCGCGTAGCGACCGCGGCCGCGCAGGTCGGTACGCCGGCGTCGATGCCGCACGCACCTCCGGCACGCGGCATCGGCGCGACGGCCCGCTTCAGGCCGGCTGCAATTCGAACGGGAACGTCGCGTGCCCGATCTCGACGCCCTGCGTGTTCAGCATCGGCGGCCGGTGGAACGCGGCGAGCCGCGCGCGCTGCGCGTCCGTGCCGATCTGCAGACGTTCGAGCAGTTCGCTGACCATCATGTACAGCACGTCGATGTTGCCGTCCCCGATCTTCACCGAGAGGCCGAGCGCACCGTCGGCACCGAGCGCCCGCGTGCGCGCCGATGCGCGTACGCCGATCCCGTAGCACGCATCCGCGCCGAGCTTGCCGACGACCTGCCCTTCGAACGCGTCCATCAGCACCGTGCAGTAGCGCCCTTCTCCGGCGACCAGCTCCGGATGGGCCGTCATCGCATGATGAATGCGCGCCAGTGCGCGCACGCGATCGGTCGTCGCGGCGCCGCCGGCTTCCACCGTATCCGCGCCGTCGGCCAGCGAGGCGTAAAGACGCGCGAGGCGATCGAGCGAGAACGACGGCGTCGGCAGGTTGCAGCCGTCGATCGCCCAGCCGACTTCGTCGTCGCGCAGCCCGCACGCGTCGGCGACCACCTGCTTCACGCGCACCTGCATCGGGTGCTCCGGCAGATGGTAGTCGGCCATCGCGGCGCCGATCGCCCGCGCGCCGGCCAGCATCCCGACATGCTTGCCCGAACAGTTGCTGCACACGCCGGTCGGCGTGTAGTCGCGCTTGATCCACGACCGGTACACCGCGTCCGACAGCGGCGCATGGCCGCCGCACCGCAGATCCGACTCCTGCGCGTCGACCTTCGCCAGCATCGCCCGCGTGCGCGCGATGTGCCGCTCCTCGCTGCTGTGCGACGCGCACATCAGCGCGATGTCCGCGTCGTCGAAACCGAACCGCTCGGGCGCGCCCGTCTCGATCACGGACAGCGCCTGGGCCGGCTTCGCCGCCGAGCGCGCGAGCGTCGTCCGGAACGGATCGCCGAGCCGGAACAGCAGCTTGCCGCCGGCATCCACCACCGCCACGTCGGCGACGTGCGTGTTCTCGATCGCCTTGCCGCGGTACGTGACGACCGCTGCGCGTTGGGTGTCCATCTGTCCTGTCTCCTTCGTCGGGGCCTGATTGCCGGGGCCCGTGCAACCGGTACGGCAGTGTATCGACTCGCCGCCCGGTCGCGCCGGCCGGCCGGTGGAAAGCGGTATTGCGCCGGATGCAAAGCCGTCGCGCCGGGCACGAAAGCCTGACCGGGCTCAATACAAAAGCCATTCGATCGTTTACAGATTTGGTAATAATTCGTAGAATTGCGACCGCTAACGCGAATCATACGCATTTACATTGACGTCTTCCGAGGTCACGGGTCCGCCCCGCCGACCTCGCGGCGACGCATCCGATCACCGATACTTCCGCTGCCTTTCGCCATGCCCGCCCAGTTCAAGACGAGGCCCCGTGCCCTCGTGTCGGCGCTGACCTGCTCCGTTTTCCTGACGCCGCTGCTCGCCGCCGCCGAAACCGCTCCTGCTTCCGCACCCGCTCCTGCTGCCGGCCAACCGGCCGCCGCCGAACCGTCGGCGACGCTGCCGACGATCGCGGTCCAGTCGTCCGCGCTGTCGGACATGCAGGTGAAGCGCTCGCCGTCGTACAAGTTCACCGCGCCGCTGCTCGACACGCCGCGCTCGGTCACGGTGATCCCCGAGCAATTGCTCAAGGAAAAGAACGTCACGTCGTTCGCGGATGCGCTGCGCTCGGTGCCGGGCATCACGTTCCTCGGCGGCGACGCGGCCGCGAACCCGTCAGCCGATCGTCCGGTGATCCGCGGCTTCGAATCGCGCAACTCGATCTTCGTCGACGGCATGCGCGACTCGGGGCTGCAGAACCGCGAGACGTTCGCGGTCGAGCAGATCAGCGTGATCAAGGGCCCGGACTCCGTGTACGCGGGCCGCGGCTCGGTGGGCGGCAGCATCGACATCGTCACGAAGACGCCGCAAAACGACGACTTCATCAACAGCAGCATCGGCTTCGGCACCGACGGCTACAAGCGCGCGACGGTCGACGCGAACCGCAAGATCAACGACACGACGGCCGTGCGGCTGAACGTGATGGGTCACGACGCGAACCAGGCCGGACGCAACGACGTGTACAACAAGCGCTGGGGCGTCGCGCCGTCGATCGTGTTCGGGCTGAACACGCCGACCACGGTCACGGTCAGCTACTACCACATGAACGCGTACGACATGCCGGACTTCAGCGTGCCGTTCCGCGCGTCCGGCGGCACGCCGGTGCCGACCGATCGCGGGCAGTTCTTCGGGCTCAACACGCGCGACTATCGCTACGGGCAAACCGACACCGGCGAAATCCGCGTCGAGCACAAGCTCAACGACGACTGGAAGCTGAAGAACACGACGATGTTCGGGCGCTCGACGCTCGACTACGTCGCGACCAATCCGCAGATCCTCGCGTCGAACCCGGCCATGCTCGGGCTGCAGGCGAAGAGCGGCAAGTACGCGCTCAACGGCTTCTCGAACCAGACCGAAGTGACCGGCAGCGCGAGCCTGTTCGGGATGAAGCACACGATGACGGCCGGCGTCGAGTTCAGCCACGAGCAATCGCGCTACGAGGGCTATCTCGTGTCCGATTCCGCCGGCAACAACATCCGCTCGGGCGGCCCGTGCTCGGTGGCCGGCAACTGCACGCCGCTCGCCGGCGGCTGGAACCCGAACATGCCGTGGACCGGCAACATCGTGCTGAACGGCGACAAGAGCTTCCCCGGCCCGACGACGAACACGCGCACCGATACCGTGTCCGCGTACATTTTCGACACGGTCCGGCTGTCCGAGCGCTGGCAGTTCAACACCGGGCTGCGCTTCGACCGCTACGACACGACCGGCAAGCAGGCCGGCGTCGCCGACCGGTCGAACACGTCGAACCTGTTCAGCTACCAGTTCGGCCTCGTCTTCAAGCCGGTGACGAACGTGAGCCTGTACGCGTCGTACGGCACGTCGTCGAACCCGCCGGGCTCGAACGCGGGCCTCGGCGGCGGCACCGACCAGATCACCGCGACGAACCAGGATCTCGCGCCCGAGCGCTCGCGCAACATCGAGATCGGCGCGAAATGGGACGTGCTGCAGGATCAGCTGTCGCTGACCTCGGCGCTGTTCCAGACCGAAAAGACCAATGCGCGCGTCAGCGACGGGCTCGGTCACACCGTCAACGCGGGCAAGCAGCGCGTGCGCGGTGTCGAGCTCGGCTTCGCGGGCAACCTGACGCGGAAGTGGCACGTGTTCGGCGGCTACTCGTACCTGAACGCGATCACGACCGACGCGGGCCCCGGCAGCCCGGGCGCCTCGGGCCTGCCGATGGTGATGGTGCCGAAGCACAACTTCACGCTGTGGACGAGCTACGACGTGCTGCCGAAGCTCACGCTCGGCGCGGGCGCGACGGTGATGAGCCAGACCTATGCATCGGTGTCGGCGACGACCAGGAAGTGGACGCCCGGCTACGCGCGTTTCGACGCGGCCGCGACGTGGCGCGTGAACAAGACGATGGACGTTCAGCTGAACGTGCAGAACCTGTTCGACAAGAAGTATTACGCGAGCGCGTATCCGATCTACGCGACATGGGCGCCGGGCCGTTCGGCGATGGTCACGCTCAACTTTTATCAGTAACAGTCAGGCGGCGGTCGGCGGCGGCGTCGCCGATGCAGGCCCGCGCCTTCGCGCGCGGGTCACGTTCACGCCAGGTGGTAACGCAGCCAGAAGGTCTCCCGGCACGCGTTGTCGAACGTCAGCCGCGACGGGCTGATCGGCTGCGCATCGGGATGGCGGACCACGTCGTAGTCGATCCAGCATTCGGCGCACAGCAGGTCGGACGGCGCGCGGTCCTGCTCGACGGAGCGGCGCACGATCGCGCCGTCGTCGAAACGGTATTCGGTTTCGGCGCGCGTGACCTCGACGTGGTCGTCGGTCCAGCGGTCGTGCGACGTGGCGTGCGACACGATCGACACCGGGCCGGCAAGCCCGTGGATCGCGGCGACGTAGGCAATGAGCGTGTCCATGGCGAGGCGGCGAACTGGCGGATGGCCGCTGCGCGCAACCCGTGCTGCGCGCGGCGACCCGAGCCGCGAGTATAGCCGCGCGCGCATGACCTTGCCGCCGGCAAGGGTTTCGCGCGTCATGCGTCCAGCGCCAGCAACGCGAACGTCGCGAGCCAGTGCTCGCCCATGTAGTCGCCGGCCACGTGCGCGAGCGCGCTCGCGAGATGCCGGTCGGCCGCGTCGAGCAGCTTCGCGCGCCGCGCATCGCCTTCCGGCAGCGCGCCGGCGAGCGAGCGCTGGCACCACGCGCGGCTCAGGTTCAAGCCGTCCAGATGCGCGATCTTGCCGTCGCTGCGGTCGCTGACCGTCGCCGGCACGAACAGCGTTGCCGGCTCGCCGCGCGCGAGATCGGGCAGGAAGCGCGCGAACCAGCCGTCGAATTCGGCGGCCGGCAGCACGCGCCGCATCAGCTCCGCCTCCATCAGCGCGGGCGACAGGAACTCGTCGCCCGACGGCTCCCACGCCTGGCACGCGACATCGTTCAGATGCCAGCGTTTCGCGGTGTCGACGATCAGCGCCGCGAGCCCGTCGCGCTGCGTCGCGCGCGCGAAGTCGAGCGTGAGCGCCAGTGCGAACGCGGTGTTGAAGTGCGTGCCGACCCGCAGCGGATAGGTCGCCTTCGGCAGGAAGGTCTCGAAGCGCGCGACGAACAGGTCGGCGAGCGGCGCAAGCGTCTTCGCCCAGCGGGCGGCCTGCGGCACCACGCCCTTCAGCGCGAGCCGCTCCAGCTGCGCCGACAGCGCCAGCAGCCACGCCCATCCGTAAGGCCGCTCGAAGCCGCTGTTGTGCGGCAGCGCGAGATACGCGCGTTCGCCGGCGACGTTCGCGTCCGTGAAATGCGCGTCGACGACGGCGATGATCCGCTCGGCCTCCGGCAACGCCGGATAGCGTTCGAGCACGCTCAGCACGAGCCAGTAGCCGTGCACGCACGAATGCCAGTCGTAGCTGCCGTAGAAGATCGGGTGCAATGCGCGCGGCCCCTGCACGTCGTGCGGGCCTTCGAGCGAATGCGTGAGCTTGTTCGGATATTCGCGGGTCAGGTGCGCGAGCGCGAGCGACGCGAATTTCGACGCGAGTTCGGGGGGCAGTCGGTCGGTCATGGGCATCTCGTCAGTCGTCAGAAGCGGAATACGAACGCGTACATCAGCAGCGTGTTCACGGCCAGCAGCAGCACCGCGGTCGGCCACTGCGCCTTGATCACGCCGTTCTTGTCCTTCAGTTCGAGCAGCGCGGCCGGCACGATGTTGAAGTTCGCGGCCATCGGCGTCATCAGCGTACCGCAGAAACCGCTCAGCATCCCGATCGCGCCGAGGATCGCCGGGTTGCCGTGGAACTGATGGACGATCAGCGGCAGGCCGATGCCGGCCGTCATCACGGGGAACGCGGCGAACCCGTTGCCCATGATCATCGTGAACAGCGCCATGCCGACCGTATAGGCGGCGACGACCGCGAACGGCGAATCGATCGGCACCCACTCCCTCACGAGCCCCGACACCACGCCGCCGACGCCCGCGACCGCGAACAGCGCGCCGAGCGCCGCGAGCATCTGCGGCAGGATCGCGGCCCAGCCGACCGCGTCCATCGTGTGACGCGCCTCCTTCAGCGCGTGAACGGGCGAATCGCGCAGCATCGTGAGCGCGACGGCGAACGCGACGAGCGTGCCGAGCACGAGCGAGATCAGCGTCACGCTCTTCGGATCGACGAACGGCACGAGCTTCAGCGCGAACGTGCCGATCAGCGTGACGACGGGAATCAGCAGCGCCGGCAGGAACAGCCGGTTGCCGAAGCGCAGCGCCTTCGCGTCGCGCCGCGCGGCCGCCGCAACGCCTGCTTCGTCCGACTTGCCGCGCCCCAGCTTGCCCGAGCCCGCGATCAGCGCGAGCGCGATGGCCAGGCAGCCCGTCACGAAGTGCGGCAGCAGCGCGCCGAACAGGAACGTGAGCGCGTAGATCGCCCAGAACGCGAAATTGACGACGCGGCGCGGGTTCGTGCGGTCCGTCAGGTTGAAGCACGCGAACGCGGCGAACATCAGCCCGGCGAGCGTGTACAGCGGTTCGAGGCCGATCATCGCGCGCCCTCCTGCCCCAACATCCCGAAGCCGCGCGACAGCCGCCGGTCGAGCAGCGCGAGCCGCGTGCAGTGGATCAGCAGCGCGGCGACCGCGGTCGGGATCGCCCAGACCGACAGGTGCAGCGGCTCGATCGCGATGCCGTTCTGTTCGAGAAAGCCCTTGATCAGCAGGATCGACTGGATCGCGATGAAGATGTCCTCGCCGAAGAACACGGCGACGTTGTCGGCGGCCGACGCGTGCGCGCGGATCTGCTGGCGCACCGCTTCCGGCAGGTCGCCGTGCCGGCCGACGGCCGCGGCCTCGGCCATCGGCGCGATCAGCGGCCGCACCATCTGCGCGTGTCCGCCGAGCGACGTGAGGCCGAGCGCGGCCGTCACCTGGCGCAGCACGAAATACAGCATCAGCACGCGGCCGGTGGTCGCCGCGTGCACGCGCGAGATCATCCGCTTCGCCTGTTCCTTGAGGCCGTTGCGCTCGAGCAGCGCGATCACCGGCAGCGTCAGCCAGATCAGCCCCATGTAGCGGTTGTCGGTGAACGCCTTGCCGAATGCGCTGACGATGTCGACGAGATTCATCCCGCCCGCCAGCCCCGTCGCGAGGCCCGCTATCGTCACCACCAGCAGCGCGTTGAAGCGCAGCGCGAAACCGATCACGACGATCGGCACCCCAATCAGCACCAGCATTGCCCCTCCTTGTGTTGGATGCGCGGCGCCGTGAAGACGCGCCGCCCGCCCGGTTTCGACCGGGTTCAGGCCGCAAAATCTAACACGAGACTTTATCGATAAAAAGTCGACAATTTGGCGCTTCGGGTAAACGTTGAAACCGGTGCTACGGTGCGCCGGCCGTGTTTCCGCGGTGTTTCAGCCGTGTTTCGTCCGAACGGCCGGCAGCGGTCGGCAACGGCGGCGCGCGCGTGGTGCGCACGCTTCCGGCGGGCGATCCGCGGGCGGCCCGCGCGCCCGCCGCGCATGGCGGAGCGCCGGTGCGCCGACTAAACTGGAAGGCATCGGCAACGTTCGGGAGAGCCGCCATGATTGACGTATTCCAGACCATCGGCAGCCGCGCGTTCTCCGCTCATCTGGCGAAGGACGGGATGGTGACGTTGATGGAACAACGCCAGGAAGTCGACCGCGTGACGCTCGCGACCGCCTATGCCGCGCTCGTCGAGGAATCGGAGCAGGAAACCGACCTGCTCGACGCAACCGTCGAAGGCATGATGCGCGCGCTGATCCAGGGGTACGCGCGCAGCCATTGATCGACTGAACGCGCACCGGGCGCGGTGCGCCGGCCTGCGCGGCCGGCTCGCCGATGCCTGCGCGTGCGCCCGTTTCCCGCCGAAACGAACGCGCCGGCAACGGATTTCCGCACCGCCGCATCCTCCCGCGCATGGCGGTCCGGCTTCCCGGGCGGCAAAAAATGCCGCCCGGCCATAGAGGAAAAGGTCGGAAACGACGCAATGCGCAATTTTTTCGATTGCCGCCGCTCGCGCCGCATGACAGCATGCGGGCGTCGCCAATCGAAAAGAATTCCGTGCCGTCCGCCCGCCGATGCCGTTCGGCGGCGCCGAACCGGCACTGCCTTTCATGAACCCGGCCCATATCCAACACTACGAACCGACCGGAGTATCCCGCTTGTGAACATCGGCATCGTCAACGACCTCCCGCTTGCCGTCGAGGCGATGCGCCGCGCGCTCGCGCGCCGGCCCGAGCATCGCGTGCTGTGGGTCGCGACCGACGGCGCGCAAGCCGTCGAACTGTGCGCCGCGCAACCGCCCGACGTCGTGCTGATGGACCTGATCATGCCGAAGTTCGACGGGATCGAGGCGACGCGGCGGATCATGCGTTCCGTTCGCCCGTGCGCGATCCTGATCGTGACGAGCTGCATCGGCGCGAACGCATGGCGCGTGTTCGAGGCGATGGGTGCCGGCGCGCTCGACGCGGTCGATACGCCGCGCCTCGGCGAAGACGCGGCCGGCGACTCCGCGCGGTTGCTGCTCGCGAAAATCGACCAGATCGGCCGCCTGCTCGACGTGCCCGGCGGTGTCCGCGCGGCCGGCACGGCCCCGCGCGCGGCCGGCGGCCCGCTGATCGCGATCGGCGCGTCCGCCGGCGGCCCCGGCGCGCTCGCGTCGATCCTCGGCAGCCTGCCGGCCGACTTCAGCGCGCCGATCGTGATCGTCCAGCACGTCGATCGCACGTTCGCCGAAGGGATGGCGCAATGGCTCGACGGCCAGACGCCGCTGACCGTGCGCGTCGCGTGTGAGGGCGACCGCCCGCAGCCTGGCGTCGCGCTGCTCGCGGCGACCGACGATCACCTGCGCATCACGCGCACCGGCACGCTCGAATACACGCGCGAACCGGCCGCCACGCCGTACCGGCCGTCGGTCGACGTGTTCTTCAACAGCCTGACCGAGCACTGGCCGGGCCGCGTGATCGGCGTGCTGCTGACCGGCATGGGACGCGACGGCGCGATCGGCCTGAAGGCCCTGCGGATGAAGGGCTATCACACGATCGCGCAGGACGAGGCGACCAGTGCCGTCTACGGCATGCCGAAGGCGGCCGCGACGCTCGGCGCGGCCCGTGCGATCCTGCCGCTCGAGCGCATCGCGGGCGAGCTGGTGGCACTCGCGCGGATCTGACCCAATGAAACCCTGTCACACCCATCGCTGCCATGGCGCGACCCTGCATCAATCATGACTAGCGACCTCACCCGCCCGCCCGGCGGCCTGCATGCGGCGTTCGACGCCGCGCGCGTGCCGCCCACGCCGCACGCCGACGCCCCCGCGATGGTCCTGCTCGTCGACGACCAGACGATCGTCGCGGAAGCCATCCGGCGCGCGCTCGTCGACGAGGACGGCATCGACTTCCACTACTGCCCGCGCTCGGACGACGCGCTGGCGACCGCGATCGAGACGCGGCCGACCGTGATCCTGCAGGATCTCGTGATGCCCGGCACCGACGGGCTGAGCCTCGTGAAGGCGTACCGTGCGAATCCGGCGACGCGCGACGTGCCGATCATCGTGCTGTCGACGCAGGAGGAGCCGGTGATCAAGAGCGCCGCGTTCGCGGCCGGCGCGAACGACTACCTCGTGAAACTGCCCGACCGCATCGAGCTGGTCGCGCGGATCCGCTATCACTCGCGCTCGTACATGAACCTGCTGCAGCGCGACGAGGCCTATCGCGCGCTGCGTCAATCGCAGCAGCAACTGCTCGAGGCCAATCTCGAACTGCGGCGCCTCACGCATTCGGACGGCCTGACCGGGCTGTCGAACCGCCGCTATCTCGACGAATACCTGGCCGCCGAATGGCGGCGCGGCACGCGCGAGCGCAGCGAGCTGTCGCTGCTGATGATCGACGTCGACAACTTCAAGCTGTACAACGACACGTACGGCCACGTATCGGGCGACAGCGTGCTCAAGCAGGTCGCGGCGACCATCGAGCGCTGTCTCGGGCAGTCCGGCGATCTCGCCGCACGTTTCGGCGGCGAGGAGTTCGCGGTCGTGATGCCGGCCACGTCGCCGGGTGCCGCACGGCTGCTCGGCGAGAAGATCCGCCTCGCGATCGAGTCGCTGCGGCTCGAGCACGCGCACTCGTCGACGGGCCGCTACGTGACGATCAGCATCGGCGGCGCGAGCATCGTGCCGGCCCCCGGCCTGCCGACGACGTCGCTGATCGAGGCGGCCGATCGCGCGCTGTATCGCGCGAAGCATGACGGCAAGAATCGCGTCGAGATCGATGCGCCGCCGGCACCCCCGGTTCCGCCGGCCGGCGGCGGCTTCGCGTGAACGCCTAGACGGTGACGAGCCGGCGCGCGTAGTCGGTCGGATCGAGCGGCCGGCCGAACAGGTAACCCTGCTGCATGTCGCAGCCGATCTGCTGCAGGAACCACGACTGTGCCTGGGTCTCGACGCCTTCCGCGGTGACCTTCATCCCGAGCGAATGCGCCATCGCGACCACGGCCTGCGTGATCGCCACCGAGTCGCGATGATCGGGCACGCCCGACACGAACGAACGGTCGACCTTCAGGTTGTGCAGCGGAAAACGCTTCAGGTACGCGAGCGACGAGTAGCCGGTACCGAAATCGTCGACCGAGATCCGCACGTTCATGTCCGTGAGCGCTTCGAGCATCGGCAGCACGGTGTCCGTGTCGTTCATCAGCAGTCCTTCGGTAATCTCCAGTTCGAGCGCGCCCGGATCGAGCTGTGTCTGCGCGAGGCAGTGGTAGACCGACTCGACGAGCCCTTCGTGGAACTGCCGCGGCGACAGGTTGACCGCAAGCATCAGGTCGGGCGCGATCGTGCGGCGCCATTCGGCGGCCTGCCGGCAGGCCGTTTCGAGCACCCACTGGCCGATCGCGACGATGAGCCCGGTATCTTCCGCGACCGGAATGAATTCCGCCGGCGACATCGGCCCGAGCTCGGGGCTCGTCCAGCGCAGCAGCGCTTCGGCGCCGACGATGCGGCCGCTGCGCGCGTCGACGACCGGCTGGTACGCGAGCCGCAGCATGTCCGACGAGAGCGCGCGCCGCAGCGACTGCTCGATCGCGAAGCGGCGCTGCAGGCGCAGGTTCAGCTGCGCGGTGAAGAACGTGAAGTGGTTGCGGCCGCGCTGCTTCGCGTCGTACATCGCGGAGTCGGCGTTGCGCATCAGCGTGGCCGCATCGTCGCCGTCGCGCGGCGCGGCGCTGATCCCGATCGACACGCCGAGCCAATATTCGTTGTTCGCGATCTCGAACGGCTTCGCGATGGTGTCGATCACCTCGCGCGCGAGCACCGCCAGCGCGTCGGGATCGTCGCAGTGGTCGACGAGGATCACGAACTCGTCGCCGCCGACGCGCGTGAGCGCGTGACGCCCGCCCGCGCAGGCCGCGAGGCGCGTCGCGACGCTGCGCAGCAGCGCGTCGCCGGCGTCATGGCCGGCCGTGTCGTTGACCTTCTTGAAGCCGACGAGATCGATGAACAGGATCGCGACGCGCGCGGGCCCGGCCGCCGCCTCGCGCGCGCCGAACAGCTCGCGCATCCGGTCCGAGAGCCAGCGCCGGTTGTAGAGGCCCGTCAGCGCGTCGCGCGTCGCCAGGTAGCGCAGTTGCTGCTGCGCTTCGCGCACGGGGCCGATGTCGTGAAACGACACGAGCACCGATTCGGGTTGCAGCTCGCCCGGCTTCACGATCGGCACCGCATTGCCGCGCACCCAGATGATGTCGCCGTCGGCAAGCCCGAAGCCGACCGAGTAGTCGAGCTGCGGCATCGCCGTGGTGAACGCGAGCCGGCTCGGCCAGTCGTCGGGCGCGATCGGCGTGCCGTCCTCGCGCAGCTTGTACAGGACCACCGTCGACAGCCGGCGGCCGACGAGTTCGCCCTTCACGCGCATCATCCGGTTCGCGCTCGGATTGCTCGCGACCACCACGCCGTCGCGCGACACGACGAGAATCCCTTCGTTCAGGCTGTTGACGACCTGGCGGTGATGTTCCTCGCTGCGTGCAAGCTGCCGCGAGATCCAGTCCTGGTGCACCGCGAGGCCGACGCTGTTGCCGATATCGCGCAGCAGGTCGGTTTCCGCGTCGGTGGGCCGCCGCGGCGTGCGGTGATAGACGGCGAACGCGCCGAGCACGGTGCCCGCGTCGTCCACGAACGGCACCGACCAGCACGCGCGCAGACCGAGCGGCAACGCGAACGAACGATAGTCGGCCCACAGCGGATCGGTTTCGATGTCTTCGACGGCGATCATCCGGCGCTCGTACATCGCCGTGCCGCACGAGCCCGCGACGGGCCCGATCGATGCGCCGTCGATCGCCGCGCTGTACTGCGCGGGCAGCGACGGCGCGGCGCCGACGTGCACGTGCACGCCGTCCGCGTCGAGCAGCAGGATCGTGCACGATGCGCCGTCGCCGAGCAGCGCCTCGGCGCGCCGGCAGACCTCGACGAGCAGTTCCGGCAGCGGTGTGTTGCGCGTGATCAGCCTCAGCACGCTTTGCTCGGATGCGAGCACTTCCGCCGCGAGGCCAAGGCTGTAGCGAGAACTTTGCGGTTCGGTATTCAAGACGAATCCTGCCGTCAGTTCGACCGGGTCTGATGCGCCCGATTCGTAAGCGATTCTTCGTGCCGTGTACCGCCCCGGGTTGACAGCCCCCCGGTGCGTCCCCATTGCGCGCCTGCCACGGCGCGCCAAATACATTTAACACCAATCCGCACCCGCTGGCGTACCCGCGCGCATCGAGGGTTTACGCGCGGTCTCGGCCGGCGGCCTGCCGCTCCGATTCGTCAGACGGTTGCAGCGCACCGCCCCGCCCGGCCGCCGTCAGTCCCGGCGGATGTGCTCGGCAAGGAAGTCGATCAGCAGCCGCACACGCGGCAAAAGCCCGCGCCGCGATGGAAACACCGCGTGCATCACGCCGCCCTTCGGCGCCCATCCGGGCAGCACGTCGACCAGCCTCCCGTCGCGCAGATCGTCCTCGACGACCATGCACGGCAGTTGCACGATGCCGACGCCATGGATCGCCGCGTCGCGCAACGCGTGCATGTCGTCGGAGATGTAGCGCGGGTGATGGCGCAACTGCGCCTGCTCGCCGTTCGGCCCGACCAGCTGCCACACATGATGCCGCGCCGGCCCCCAGTCGAGGCTCGGCTCGCCGGCCAGCTCGGCGGGGGCGGTCGGCATCGTGCGTCCGTCCAGCCACTGCGGCGCGGCCACCAGCCGCTGCGGGCTGTCGCCGAGAATCCGCATCACGAGATCGCTGTCCTCGAGCGGCGGAAAACGCACGCGCAGCGCAAGGTCGAAGCCTTCGCTCAGCAGGTCGACCCGACGGTTCGTCGCTTCGAGATGCACGTGCACCTCCGGATGAATCGCCATGAAGCGCGCGATGAGGTCGCTCACGCGATATTCGAGCAGCGCGGTCGGGCAGCTCACGCGGACGATCCCGCGCGGCTCCGCGTGCCGGCGCTCGATCACCTCGCGCGCCGCGTCGGCTTCGACCAGCACCGCGAGGCAGCGCTCGTAGAATTCGCGGCCGGTTTCCGTGACCGTGAAATGACGCGTCGTCCGCTGCAGCAGCCGCACGTCGTATTGCGCTTCCAGCGCGGCGATGCGCCGGCTCAGCGTCGATTTCGGAACATCCAGCGCCCGCCCCGCCTGCGTGAATCCGCCGTGCTCGACCACCTTCACGAAATAGTAGAGGTCGTTCAGGTCATCCATGATTGTTCCACCCATAGAACACTGACGGCATTCTAAGGGACTGGAAACCCGGTTGTTGCGCGAATAGCATCTTTCTTCGATACAGATCGATTTCGCGAACGCGACCGGCGATTTTCCCGGACGGGTGCCTCGCGCGCCGAATCGATCGACCCAGCCTGACGCATTCGCCCGCCGCGCCACCGCAGCGGACGGGTGCGACAGCACGGGCGCCCTGCCGCGACGACGATCCCGACGCCGCGGCCGCCCCACCCTGGACCCTCGGGATTCCTCTCACTTCCTGCTCTGTCTCTGGAGGC